>JAHDVQ010000280.1 GCA_023384595.1 Vicinamibacteraceae bacterium
GGGCGTCGCGAGGCCGGCGTCGGCGAGCGGCACGAGCGAGATCTCGTCGATGCCGTCGGTGCGGCGCAGCGGAATCTCGCGGAAGATGCGCGAGAACTCGCCGTCGAAACGGAAGACGGTGTGCTCGGTGACGCGGAGGCTGCCGTCGGGCTGGATGTCGATGCGGACGTCGAAGCGCTCGGCGCGGAACGACTTGGCCTGGGCGGCGGCGGGTGTGAGGAGCAGCAGGGCGAGAACGCCGGAGAGGAGATGAGCGCGGCGCATGCGCGCATGGTAGCAGAGGGATGGGGTCAGGTCTGTGACCGCCCATTGTCCAGGACATTGGGCGGTCACAGACCTGACCCCATCTCCCCTTGCGTTCCGAGGGGAAGCACGCTATGCTCCCCTCGAAACCCGATGGAGACGACATGACCCCGTCCGCCCCGGACATCCTGCGCGGCACGCTCGACCTCCTCATCCTCAAGGCCCTCAGCTGGGGGCCCGCCCACGGCTACGCCATCGCCCGCTGGATCGAACAGGCCACTGGCGACGCCCTCGCCGTCGGCGAAGGCTCCCTCTACCCGGCCCTGCACCGCCTCGAGGAGCGCGGCTGGATCGAGGCGAGCTGGGGCGCCTCCGAGAACAACCGCCGCGCCAAGTTCTACGCGCTCACCCGGCGCGGGCGCGTGCAGCTCGGCGTCGAGACCGAGAGCTGGCGCCGCTACGCGGCCGCCGTCTTCGCCGCGCTCGACGCGCCCGCCCTCACGTAGGACACGCACCTCACGCAGGCCTCGCAGGACACGCAGACACGCAGAACACAGGACGCCCAGACCCCATGCCCCGGCTCACACCTTTCCGGCGCATCTTCGGTCCCGAGCCCGCCGCCGACGTCGACGCGGAGCTCGCCTTCCACCTCGAGATGCGCGAGCGCGAGTTCGTGGAGCGCGGCGACACGCCGGCGCACGCCCGCGAGCTGGCCCTCGCGCGCTTCGGCGACCCCGACAGGCTCCGCGCCGAGTGCGTGGCCATCGGCGAACGGCAGCGCCGCCTGCTGGCGCGGAGACAGTACATGAGTGAACTTCGGCACGACATCGCCCTCGCCTTCCGCATGCTGCGCCGCGCGCCCGGCTTCGCGGCCGTCGCCATCGCCACCCTCGCGCTCGGCATCGGCGCGACCACCGCCATCTTCAGCGTCGTCAACGGCGTCGTCCTGAAGGCGGTGCCGTATCCCGCGGCCGACCGGCTGCACGTCGTGCAGATGCGCTATCCCGACGGCACCGAGTACACGGGTCTCTCGGCGCCCGACTTCATGAGCGTGCGCGAGGGAACCCGCGTGTTCGAGCAGGTGGAGGCGTACACGCCGGGCCTCTTCACGCTCACCGGCGTCGGCGAGCCGCGCGAGGTGCGCGGCGCGCGCGTCGGCGACGGGCTCTTCGCCATGCTCGACCTGCGCGTCGCCGTCGGACGCGGCTTCCTCCGCGAGGAGCACGAGCCGGGCCGCGCGCGCGTGGCCGTCCTCGATCACGGGTTCTGGCGCACCGCCTTCGGCGGCGACCCCGGCGTCGTCGGCCGCACGCTCTCGGTGGCCGGCGAGCCCGTGACGGTTGTGGGCGTGCTCGCGGCAGGATCGGCGCTGCCCGACGAGACCGACATCTACGCGCCGCTCGAATACGGCGAGACCTTCAGCGCGACGACCGCCACCGGGCGCCGCAACGAGTACCTCGCCGTCGTGGGCCGCGCGAAGTCGGACGTGTCTCCGGCCCAGGTCGCCGAGGATCTCGACAGGCTCGGACGCATCCTGCAGCAGGAGTTCCCCGACACCAACGCGCGGCTGACGTTCACCGCCCGCAGCCTGCGCGATCTGCTCGTGGGCGAGATCCGGCGCCCGCTCTTCATCCTGTTCGGCGCCGTCGCGCTCCTGCTGCTCGTGGCCGCGGCCAACGTCGCCAACCTGCTGCTCGCGCGCGCCTCGGCGCGCGAGGGCGAGATGTCCATCCGCGCCGCGCTCGGCGCGGGGCGCGGCCGCCTGGTCCGCCAGCTCCTCACCGAGTCGGCCATCATCGGCCTCCTCGGCGGCGCCGCCGGACTGGCGCTCGCGCACCTGGCCACGCGCGCGCTCGTGGCCGCCGAGCCCGCCGACCTCCCGCGCCTCGCCGCGATTGGCGTCGATGCCACCGCCGCGTGGTTCACCCTCGGCGTGGCGCTTGCGACGAGCCTCGTCTTCGGCGTGCTCCCGGCGCTGCACGCCACCGGCCTCGGCGCGCCCCGGGCGCTCACCGCCGGCGGACGCGGGGCCGATGCCGCGCGCCGCAGCCACCGCCTGCGCGCGGCGCTGGTCGTCGCCGAGATGGCGCTCGCCGTCGTGCTCCTCACCGGCGCCGGCCTCCTCGTGCGCAGCTTCGTCGAGCTCACGCGCGTCGCGCCGGGCTTCGACGCGGGCCGCGCCGTCACGTTCCGGCTGACGCTCCAGGGCGAGCAGTACGCCGACCCCGCCCGCAGCGTCGCGCGCATGCGCGAGTTCGACGAGCGCCTCTCGGCACTCCCCGGCGTCGCCATCGTCGGGGCGACGTCGCAGCTCCCCCTTACCGGCATCTACACGCTGTGGGGCTTCAGGGTGGAGGGCGCGCCGCCGCCGCCGGCCAACGTGAACCTCGAGATCGCGGTCGCCAGCGCGACGCCCGCCTACTTCAACGCGGTCGGCGCCACCATCGTGCGCGGGCGCGACTTCACGGATCGAGACGATAGGGAGGCGCCGAAGGTGGTGGTGGTGAACGAGGCCGCGGTGCGGCGGTGGTTTCCGGGCACCGACGGCCTCGGCGGGCGCGTGAACTTCGGCGACGGCCCGCGCGAGGTCGTGGGCGTCGTCGCCGACATGCGGCAGGGCCCTCCGGGCGAGGCCGTGGCGCCGATGGCCTTCCTGCCGTACGCGCAGCGCCCCTCGCGCAGCCCCCGGTTCGTCGTGCGCACGAGCGGCGACCCGCTGGCGCTCGCCTCGTCCATCCGCGCGACGATCCAGGCGATCGATCCCGATCTGGCGGTCGCCGAGATGCGCCCGCTCGTCGAGATCGTCTCGCGCTCGGTGGCGCGGCCGCGGTTCTACACCGCGGTGCTGGCGCTCTTCGCGGCGGTCGCCCTCGCGCTGGCCGCCACGGGCGTCTTCGGCGTCATGAGCTACGCGGTGGCCGAGCGGTCGCGCGAGATGAGCATCCGCCTGGCGCTCGGCGCGCGCGCCGGCCAGGTGATGCGGCTCGTGCTGGCGCGCACGCTGGTGCTGACCGCCGCCGGGCTCGGCGTGGGGCTCGTGGCCGCGCTCTGGGCGGGACGCCTGGTGCGCGGCCTGCTCTTCGGCGTCGAGTCGTCCGACCCGCTCACCGTGCTGGCCGTGGCGCTCGTCATCGTGGCGAGCGCGGCGGTGGCGAGCGTCGTGCCCGCGCGCCGCGCGGCGGC
>JAHDVQ010000281.1 GCA_023384595.1 Vicinamibacteraceae bacterium
TCATCGTGCTCTACGGGGTCGCGCAGGAGCGGCGCGAGAAGATGCTGCTCTTCGTACTCAGCCTGCCCGTGTCGACGCGGCAGCACACGACGGCCAAGGTCGTGGCGGCGGGCATCGCGTTCGTCGTGCCGTGGCTGGTGCTGACCGTGGCGACCTTCGTCGTCATCCGGGGCACCGCGCTGCCCGACGGCCTGCTCCCGTTCTGGATGACGGTCCTCGCCTACCTGCTGCTGTACTTCTGCGCGCTGCTGGCGCTGGCGCTCGTCAAGGACGGGACCGGCTGGCACGTGGCAGGCATCACGTCCGGCAACATCTCCGTGAATTTCGTGATCCCGTTCCTGCTGGCGATGCCGTCCATCGCCGCGCACATCGAGGGCCCGCACGCCGTATGGACGGCCGACGTGCTCGCGCTGATTGCCGCCGAGGTCGTACTCGGCCCGATCGTGCTCGCGTGTGCCGTCCGCCGGCACGCGCGACGGGCCGACTTCGTGTAGCACCCGACACCCGTCAGTTCGCACCGTTCTGCTTCAACCGCCTCGCGCGGAGAGGGGAGATTTATGTCCGCCCAGCTCGCCCCCGATGACCGCCTGCACGCGCTCGACGCCGTTCGCGCCTTCGCGCTCGCGCTCGGCGTCGTCTTCCACGCCGGCTTCTCATTCCTTCCCGGCATGCCTCCCGGCATCTGGGCGATGGTCGACACCTCGCCGAGCCCGGCGCTGGCCGCGCTGCTCTTCGCGTCGCACGTTTTCCGGATGACGCTCTTCTTCTTCATCGCGGGCTTCTTCGCGCGAATGCTGTTCCACCGTCGCGGAGCCCCCGGCTTCTGGCGCGATCGCCTCAAGCGGATTCTCGTGCCGCTCATCGTCGGATGGCTCGTGATGGCGCCGGCCATTGGCGTCGTGTGGGTCTGGGGATTGAAGACCACCTTTGGCGGTACGCTGCCGCCCGCGCCGGCGAACCTGCCGCCGCCCCCGCCCGGCGCGTTTCCGCTGACGCATCTGTGGTTCCTCTACTACCTGCTCATCCTGTACGCGCTCGTCGTGGGTGCGCGCGCCGCGGTGGGCCGGCTCGATGGCCGCCTGCCCCTACGCCGCGTCGCCGACGCCGTCGTCTCGCGCATCGTGCGCTCGGGCACGGCGGCGATCGTGCTTCCCCTGCCGCTCGTCGTGGCGCTCGTCGCCAGGCCCGACTGGGTGATGTGGTTTGGCATTCCCACACCGGATCAGTCTGTGATTCCGCAGGCGGCCTCGCTCCTCGGCTATGGCACGGCGGTGGCGTTCGGATGGCTGGTCCACCGGCAGCGCGGGCTGCTGCAGGTGTGGGCGACGCAGTGGCCCCTGCATCTGGGGCTGGCGGCCGGCACGACGATCACGTGTCTCGCGATCGTCGGCGTGACGCCGGCGCTCGTGCCCGCACCGAAAAGCGTGACGACGCTCGTCTACGCGGCGTGCTACGGCGTGGCGATCTGGGGCTGGACCTTCGGCCTCATCGGCCTGGCGGTGCGCACGCTCGCGCGGCCCGACGCGCGCATCCGCTATCTTGCCGACGCCTCGTACTGGATCTACCTGGTGCACCTGCCGCTCGTGGCGGCCCTGCAGGTGGTGGCGGGCCCGTTGCCGCTGCACTGGACCGTGAAGTTTCCCGCCATCCTGGTCGCCGCCTTCGCCGTGCTGCTTGCGAGTTACCGCTACCTCGTGCGCGGCACTGTCATCGGGCAGACGCTGAACGGGCGGCGTCTGCCGCGGAGTGTCCCCCGGGGACAGCCCCTCGCGGTGGAGCCCTCTGCGATTGAGCTCGCCTCGCCGCTCGCGCTCCTACAGGGGGTGCACAAGCGCTACGGCCGCACCGTGGCGCTGGCCGGACTCGACCTCGAGGTGCGGCGCGGGGAACTCGTGGCGCTGCTCGGACCGAACGGCGCCGGGAAGAGCACGGCCATCGGGCTCTGGCTCGGGCTGCTCCAGGCCGACGAGGGGGTGGTGACGCTCGGGGGAGGCCCGCCCAGCGAGGTGGTCGCGCGCCGGAGCGTGGGCGTGATGATGCAGGATGTCGGCCTCACGCCCGAACTGCGGGTGCGCGAACTGGTCGCGCTGACCGCGAGCTACTACCCGGATCCGGCAGGCGTGGACGAGACGCTGGCCATCGCGCAGCTCGAGACGCTGGCCGAGACGAAGTACGGCGCGCTCTCGGGTGGGCAGAAGCGGCTGGTCCAGTTCGCGTTGGCCATCTGCGGACGTCCTTCGCTGCTCTTCCTCGACGAGCCGACGACGGGTCTCGACCTCGAGGCGCGCGAGACGGTCTGGCGCACGGTGCGCGCGATGGTCGCGGCTGGCACGAGCGTGGTCCTCACCACGCACTACCTCGAGGAAGCCGACGCGCTGGCGGATCGCGTGGCGGTGCTCGCGCGCGGGCGGCTGCTCGCGTCGGGCAGCGTCGGCGAGATCCGGTCGCTCGTGAGCCGGAAGCAGATCACCTGCACAACGAGCCTCGCGCCCGAGGTCGTGCGCCGGTGGCCGGGCGTCGTGGCCGTTGACGGAGACGCCGGGCGCCTGCAGATCACTGTCGGCGAGGCCGAGGACATGCTCCGGCGCCTGCTTGCCGCCGATGCCGGCGTGTCACGCATCGAAGTGTTCCAGGCGGGCCTTGCCGATGCGTTCGCGGAACTCACAAGGGAGGCAGCATGATGATCGACCAGGCACGGCCCATGCCGATCGGACGCTTGCTGGGCGCCTACCTCCGAGAGTGGTGGTGCGAGGTGCTGCGCACGCTGCGCACGCCGTCGCTCGCGATTCCGTTCCTCCTGCTGCCGACGCCGGTTTACCTGTTCTTCGGCGTGCTGCTTGCCGGCGAGGCCGTCGCCGCGCGGCCCGGGCTTGCCGGCTATCTCTTCTCGAGCTGGCTCGTGTTCGCGGCGATGATGCCGGGGCTCTTCGGCGTGGGCTGCGGGCTCGCCGTCGAGCGCGACGCGGGACTGCTCCGTCTGAAGCGCGCGCAGCCGGCGCCACCGGGCTCAGTCGTGCTCGCCAAGATGGGCATGGCCGTGGTGCTCGGCGGCCTGGCCATGCTACTGCTCGTCGTCACCGCCGCGGTCATGGGGACGCGCGTGCTCTCGGCCGGGCAGATCGGGGCGATGGTCGTCGTGCTGCTCGCGGGCACCGTGCCGATGAGCGCGATCGGTCTCTTCGTCGGCACCCACGTCTCGGGTTCGGCAGCGCCGGCCGTGACGAACCTGCTCTTCCTCCCCATGCTCTGGCTGTCGGGGCTCTTCATCCCGTTACCGGCGTTTCTCGAGCCGTGGGTGGTGGTGTGGCCGGCCTTCCACCTCAATCAACTGTCGGTCGCGGCCGCGGGTCTTGGCGAGTTCCGGTTCGTGCCGGTTGGTGTGGCGATGGCGGTGCTCGCGGGCGTCACCGTGCTCTTC
>JAHDVQ010000282.1 GCA_023384595.1 Vicinamibacteraceae bacterium
CACTGCAGCTGACCGTCGCCACCGCAGGCGATCGGCTCCGTCCCGCGCGCCGTCCAGCGCTGGTTCTGGCAGCCTCCGCTGAACGTGCACGCGTCGCGCGCCGTGCGATAGGGGCAGCGCTCGCCCGCGTGGCTCGTGATCGTCCGGCCGATGTCGTCGAACACGGCGGCCAGCGTGGCCATCGCCTGAGCGAGACGCTCGGGTTCGCCATGGCCGGAGTCCTCGCAGGACGGGTACGCGGGCCGTCGCGGCGCGTTCATGACGGGCCTGCCGGTGACGGCGCCGGAAACGGGATCGCGTCGCAGAAGGCCTGTTCGTAGTCGGGGTGACCGGCCAGTTCCACGTACTCCGCCGTCTGCGACACGCGCTCGGCGCGCTCCCACGCCGCGCGATCGACGAGCGCGAGGCGCGCCCCCGCACCGGCCGCGTTGCCCACGAACCGCACGCGCTCGGGATCGACGGCCGGCACCAGGCCGATGGCGAGTGCCGAGGTCTTCCGCAGGAAGTTGCCGAAGGCGCCGGCGATGAGCACCTCGTCGAGGTCGTCCGGGGTGATGCCCGCATGCTGCATCAACACGGTCATGCCCGCGCGGATCGACCCCTTCACGAGCTGAAGCTGGCGCACGTCCTGCGCCGTGAGCACGACGCCCCGCACCAGGCCCACCGCGCGCTGCCCGTCGTCGAGGGTGAGCATCCGGAGGTAGAGCGCGTCGAGCAGATCCGGACACTCCGTCGGGGCGCGCATGTAGCCGGAGGGGGCGATGATGCCCGTCCGCACGAACTCGGCGCAGGCGTCGACGAGACCGCTGCCGCACAGCCCTTCGGCCGGCTGCTGCCCGATGGTGTGCACGGCGATGCGGCCGTCGCCGAGGATCTGCACGGCGTCGATGGCGCCGGGCGCGGCGCGCATGCCCTGGTAGATGTTCGCGCCCTCGAAGGCCGGCCCCGCGGCCGTCGAGCACGCCAGGAGGCGGCCCGGTCCGGCCAGCACGACCTCGGAGTTGGTCCCGAGGTCTACCAGCAACGTCCACCCGCTCGCGCGATCGAGGTTCTCGGCGAGCACCGCCGCCACCGTGTCGCCTCCGACGTGGCTGCGAATCATCGGCAGCGTGCGCAGCGGCGCGTCGGCGCCGAGCGCCAGCGCGGTCTCGCGCGTGGCGACCATCCGCGACTCGACGAAGTGGCCCTCGAACGGGGCCTCGCCGAGCGACGTGACGTCCTCGCCGACCGTGGCGTGAGTCATCGTCGCGTTTCCCGCGCAGAGCACCTCGACGATGGCATCGGGCGAGACGTCGGCGGCCCGGCACAACTCCGCGAGCGACACGTGCAGGGCGTGAAGGACGGCATCGTGCAGCGCGCGTGAGCCCTCCTGGTGCTCCTGGGCGAAGTGGATGCGCGAGATGACGTCGGCGCCGAACCGCACCTGCGGGTTGAGCGTCGACACGGAGGCGCGGACGCGTCCCGTCGCGAGCTCGACGAGCGCGGCGGCGACGGTCGTCGAGCCGATATCGGCCGCCACGCCGAAGAAGCCGGTGGCGTCGGGCCACCGCGGCGCGAATCCCGGCGCGACGAGGTGCTCGTCGCCGAACGACTTGGCGGCGACGTTGCGGGCTATGCGCGGGATCTCGATCGTGGCAGGCGCCTCGAGCTTCACCTGACAGCCAAGGCGCCATCCATCGGCGATGTCGGCCTCGCCGAGCACGCGCCGGTCGGCGTCGGTCGGCGGCACCTCGCCCTCGACGATGCGCACCCGGCACTTGCCGCAGATGGTCTTCTGCCCGCACGGCTGCTCGATCCAGATCTCGCAGGCGAGCGCCGCCAGAAACAGCTCCGTCGGTTCGGTCAGCCGCGCGATGCGGTCGTCGGGCAGGAAGCGGATGGAGTAGGCCATGACGTGAGCGCGAGCCTACGGCCGCACGGCCTTCAGTTCGTCGAGCAATGCCTGCGCCCGCTGCACCGCCGACGAGGCGTCCTTGCCGTAGCCGTCGGCGCCGATGGTGCGTGCGTATTCCTCCGAGACGGGGGCGCCGCCGACCATCACCCGAAGCCGGCGATCGAGTCCGCGCTCGCGGAAGGCGTCGATGTTGGTCTTCATCTGCCCCATCGTCGTCGTCAGCAGCGCCGACATGCCGACAATCTGCGGCTGGTGCTCGTCGATGGCGGCGAGAAACTTCGGAAGCGCGACGTTCACGCCGAGGTCGACGACGCGGAAGCCAGCCCCGCGCAGCATCATGCCGACCAGGTTCTTGCCGATGTCGTGGATGTCGCCCTTCACCGTCCCGATGACGACCGTGCCGATCGGCTCGATCCCGCAGGCGGCCAGGATGGGCTCGAGGTGCGCCATGCCGGCCTTCATCGCGCGTGCGGCGATGAGCACCTCCGGCACGAAGATGATGTTGTCGCGGAACCGCACGCCGACGACCCTCATGCCGGCGATGAGGCCGCGCTCGAGAATGTCGGCTGGGGCGATGCCCGCGTCGAGGGCCCTACGGGTGAGGTCGCCAGCCGTCTCGGCCTGGCCGTCGATGACGGCCTGGGCGAGGGCGTCGAAATCGAAGCCATCTGGAGTGGTCATGGGCGTGGCCTAGGCGCATTGTATCCGGAGATCGGCGGATCGGCCGATCGGCGGATCAGGGGATCGGGGCGTGCCCGGCGTGATTGAATCGTACCCATGCGCGTGCTGACGATCGGTCACTCGAACCGCACCATCGACGCGTTCCTCGCGCTGCTCGACGCGCACGGCGTCGAGCGCCTGGTTGACGTCCGCTCGTACCCGGGGTCGCGGCGCGACCCGCAGTTCGGCCGCGAGGCGCTCGGGGCGGCCCTCGATGCGGCCGGCGTCCACTATCGTCACGTGCGCGACCTCGGCGGCAGGCGGCGCGCCCGGCCCGATTCACGGCACACGGCGTGGCGCCATGAGGCGTTTCGCGGCTACGCCGATCACATGGAGACGGAGCCGTTCAGGAGCGCGCTCGAGGTCCTGCTGGAGGAGGCGGCGACCGGCGTGACGGCGATCATGTGCGCCGAGGCGCTCTGGTGGCAGTGTCACCGCCGGCTCATCGCCGACGCGCTCGTGGCCCGTGGCGTCGAGGTCTGGCACATCATGGACGCGGCGACGCTGGCGCCGCACGAGCTCACACCTTTTGCACGACTCGAGGGCTCGACCGTGACCTATCCCGGGCTGCTGGGGAACTGACGCAGACCGGCGTCCGGCGACCGGCTACCGGCTACCGGCGGGGTCGGGCGGCATCCGGCCTCGAGGCGTGCGGCGCCCGAGGCAGAGCGCCCAGCGCCGCACGGCGCGGCGTCGGCCCAGCGCCCAGCGCCGAGCGCCCAGCGCCGCACGGCCCGGCGTCGGCCCAGCGCCCAGCGCCGAGCGCCCAGCGCCGCACGGCGGCGAGCGA
>JAHDVQ010000283.1 GCA_023384595.1 Vicinamibacteraceae bacterium
CAAGCATCCACAGTACCGGGGCTGTCTTGGCCTGAGCGCCGTCGAAGGCAGCCCCCCGCGGCAGCTGCTCTGCCTTGAGGGGGACTTCGAAACAGCGTCGCGACGACGCGGGTCCTGGCGGGCAGCTGCGGTTATTGTACTCGCGTCGCGGGTCCTTCGCCCGCGCGCGCGGCCCGCGTGAGCGGCCTTGTCGCCAGCCGCGAGGCGCCGTAGGATGCTTGCCGTCGAGACGTGTGCCGCCCGATGTCGCTTGTCCTGCACGACGAAACGTGGCCTGGATGCCGGCGGGCGGTGCTGCTCGCGTCGGTCGCGTGCGCGGCGATGGCCTTCGTCGGCACGGGCGGCAACCAGTTCACCCCTCTCGGCGTCCTGGCGTGGCTGACGTCGATCGTGCTGGCGGCTCTCGCGTTCTGGCCGCGCCAGGTACCGGGGCGGCACGACGCCGGACCCGTCCCGGCAGATCGAGCGTCCCCGGGTGTCCGGGTGGCGCTCGCCTTCGCCGTGCTCGTCGCGGCCGGCTTCCGTCTGGCGGCCCTCGAGAGCAGTCCTCCCGAGATGACGAGCGACCACGTCGAGAAGCTGCTCGACATGGGTCGCGTGCTCGCGGGCGCGCGTCCGGTGTTCTTCGAAGGGAACGGAGGTCGCGAGCCCCTGCACTTCTACCTCGCGGCGCTCGTCGTCGGCAGCGGCCTGACCGGGTTCGAGCTGAAGGCCCTTCAGGTGCCCACGGCCCTCGCCGGCGTGCTGACCGTGCCGCTCGTCTACCTGCTCGGCGTCGAGTTCACCGCGCGGCGGCGGGTTGGCGTGCTCGCGGCGCTGCTCTTCGCGAGCGGTTGGTGGCCCGTCGTGAGCAGCCGCGTGGGGCTGCGCTTCGCCTTTGCGCCCCTCTTCGCGTCCCTCGCGACGTGGCTCGTGGTGCGCGGTCTCCAGCGCGGGCGGCACGACCTGCTCGTGCTCGGGGCGCTCGCCCTCGGCGCAGGATTCTACGGGTACACCGCGTTCCGGATCGTGCCGGTCGTGATCGTCGTCGCCGTCGGGCTGCACGCGTGGTCGCGCTCGACGCGCGGTGCCTGGCGCCTCGCGCTCCAGCGACTCCTGATGATCGGCGCCATCGTGGCCGTCGTCGTCGTGCCGCTCGCGCGCGTGGCCGTCGACGATCCCGGAAACTTCTGGAAGCGTACGGCCACACGGATGCTGACCGCGGAGCGACCGTACGAGGAGGCGGTGCCCTCGCTCATCGCGAAGAGCGCGTGGCGTTCGGCCGGGATGTTCTGGCGCAACGGCGGCTCGGGGTGGATCATGGGACCGCCGGGCGAGCCCGCGCTCGACCTCGTCGTGCGTGTGCTCTTCGCCGCGGGGCTCGTGGCCGTCGCGAGGCGGGTATGGACGCGCGGCGGGTGGGTCGACTGGCTGCTGCTCGCGGCGGTGCCGCTGCTCGTCGTGCCGTCGGCGCTCGCGCTCGCGTTTCCCGTCGAGGTGCCGTCCCTCAACCGATCCGCCTGCGCGCAGACCGTGGTGTTCATCGTCGCGGCCATCGGGCTCGACGCGCTCTGGCGTCGCGCACCGGGCCGCGCGAGGCCTGGCGTGCAGTGTGCGGTCGTCGGCGTCGTGCTCGCGGTGTCGGCGGCGTCGAACGCGCGCGTCGTGTTCGACCGCTACCCGGCGGTGTATCGCACGGCGGCGCCGAACGCCGGCGAAGTGGCCCGCGAGGTGCGGGCGTTCGCCGAATCCGAGGGGCGCTGGGACGCGGTGTGGATCTGGGCCCGTGCTCATTGGCTCGACGCGCGTGCCGTCGGGATCCACGCGGGACAGCCGGGATGGGCCAACGTCGTGGCCGACTGGGCCGACGCCGAGCGGAGGCTGGCCGAGGCGTCGCCGGGGCCAGTGCTCTTCGTGGTGCATCCTCGCGACCGCGACGTGCTCGCCCGCCTTCGCGCGGCGTACCCAGACGGCGTCGCGACGCGAATCGCCTCGGCCGTGTCACCCTCGAAGGACTTCGTGACGTTCCGCCGGTGAGCGGTGTCGACACGACGGCGCGCCAGGTACGAATGAGATCCGACAGGACCGCGCGTGCGCGGACCTGTGTGGCCTTCGCGGACCGGTCGTCCGCATAGACGAAGATGTTCGTGTCAGTCCGCCGATTCGAGCAGATCGGCGTCGACGAGATCCTGAGGGCGCGCGACGGTCCGCTTGTTCGCGATCAGCGCTCGGCGACCGACGACGGGAACGGGGAGGCCATCGATCTCCACGTCGCACCGGTCGCCCCACGCGTCGGCGAACTCGACTCCGTCCACGGTGGTGATCACGTCGATCCGGTTCGGCGGCACGCCCACCTGGTAGATCGTCCCCTCGACTTCGAGATCGGCTGCGGTCAGGCCGTGGCGGGGCGCCCCGAACGCGTCGAGCGCCCGGAGCACGCGGCCGCCGTTCTCGGTCGACGGGCGCACCCACAGGTCGAGGTGCTTCGTCGCGCGAGGCAGGTGATGTGCCGCCATGGCGTACCCGCCGACGACCAGGAACTCAACGCCCTGCTCGATGAACGCGGACAACATGTCGCGGAAGTCGGAGTTGAGCACGGCGATCTCCGGCAAAGGCCCAGGTGTCGAGTGTGAGCTGCCACATCATGCCGAGTCGTTCCGCGGGAGTCCGAGATCGCCAGTACTCCCGCTCGGCGCGCTCGTGCGCCTCGACGCTCCGAAACAGCGTGGCGACGACGTGGGGCCGCGCTGGCATGTCACCAATATTCTACCCACTTCGTGCGTCGCTGGAATTGGTCGTGCAGGCCGATAGCCGGTGGCCTGCAGCCGGACTGTCGGACGTCTAAGCCGACTGCGTGACGGTGCGAACGTCGTGGCCAGTCAGATGTGCGCGAGTGCGGAAGGGACTCATCGAGGAGCACGCGCACGGGAGGTAAGGAGATCTGAGGCAGCTCGAGTGCGGCCACGACCTGCTCACGAGTCACCGAGGGGAAGTGATCGAGGAAACGATCCAGGCTGTCTCCGGCCGCCAGGTAGTCGAGCAGGATAGTGATCACCCGCTCCACAGGCTGCTGACCGGCAGCGCGGCGAGGCGGTCGCCAAACGGCGTCGCCTCCGGCGCGGTGTCCAGCACCGCGCCGAAGTGGAACCGGTCGCCGAGGCGGCTCGCCAGGAATCGCAGGCCGCTGAAGTCCGAGGCCCTGGGGCTACTGGTCGCCTTGACCTCGAGGCCGACGACCCGGCCGTCGGAATGTTCGAGCACGAATATCCACCTCCGCGCCCCCGCGATCGCGGAAGTGGAACATCGAGGGGCGCTCGTCGGACCAGGTCAACTGCCTGCGGATCTCGCCGGCGACGAACGTCTCGCGTCTTGCCGACCTGGCGGGCGCCGTTGACCACGACGACGGGCGTGTCGGCGAGC
>JAHDVQ010000036.1:0-8704 GCA_023384595.1 Vicinamibacteraceae bacterium
GACGTGGACTCGCTCGTGCGCGTGCGCGAGGCGGTCCTCGACGCCTTCGGACAGATCGACATCGTCGTGAGCGCGGCCGGCATCACGCGCCGCGTGCCGACGCTCGACATGGACGAGGGCGACTGGCAGAGCATCCTCGACACGAACCTGACGGGCACGCTGCGCGTGTGCCGTGTCTTCGGCGCGCCCATGGTGGCGCGCGGCTACGGCCGCGTCATCACCATCGCGTCGCTCTCGTCGTTTGTCGGTCTCTACGAGGTGGCGGCCTACACGGCCAGCAAGTCGGCCGTCGCGGGCCTCACGCGGGCGCTGGCCATCGAGTGGGCGCGCCGCGGCGTCACCGTGAACGCGATTGCGCCCGGCGTGTTCAAGACCGACCTGAACCGCGCCCTGCTCGAATCGCCCCGGGGCCAGGAGTTCCTGCAGCGGACGCCCATGGGGCGCTTCGGCGACGCGAAGGAGCTCGTCGGGGCGGCCATCTTCCTGGCGTCGGGGGCCTCGACGTTCGTGACGGGCCAGCTCGTGGTGGTGGATGGCGGCTTTCTGGCGAGCGGTGTGAACCAATGAAGCCGGTGCTCGTGATCAGCGAGCGCGACAACGTGGCGACCGCCCTGGTCGGGCTCGAGCCCGGCCGGCTCATCGCGGGCGCGGGCTGGCGCGTGACGACCGTCGAGCCCGTGCCGCCGGGCCACAAGGTGGCCATCAGGTCGATTGCTTCTGGCGAGCCGGTGGTGAAGTACGGCAGCCCCATCGGCACGGCCACCGCCGACATCCTGCCGGGCTCGCACGTGCACACGCACAACGTCTCGAGCACCCGCGGACGCGGCGATCTCGCGGGCCTGCACCCGATCGGATCGGCGCCCGGGGCGCGGCTGGCCGAGCCTCCCGACGACAAGGTCGTGCTCGACGCGGTGGTGAATGCCTCTCTCGACAGGGCGGGGGATCGCCATGAGTGAAGCCGAACGTGCCGGGTTCTGGGGGTTTCTCCGGCCCGACGGGCGGGCCGGCGCGCGCAACCACCTGCTGGTGGTGCCCACCGTGGTGTGCGCGTCGGTCGTGTGCGAGCGCATTGCCGCGGTAGTCCCGAATGCCGTGGCGCTGCCGCACCAGGCCGGGTGCGGGCAGCTCGGGCCCGACATGCACACGACGCACGAGACGCTCGCCGCCTATTGCGAGCATCCCAACGTCGGCGCCGTGCTCGTCGTGGCCTTGGGGTGCGAACAGGTCATCGGGCAGCGCCTCCTCGAACGTGCGCGGCAGGCGGGGAAGCCGGCCGAGATGCTGTCGATCCAGTCCGAGGGCGGGACGCTGCGGACCATCGCACGCGGCACGCATCTGGCCGCGCAGTTCGCCTCGCGCCTGGCGGCCGAGCCGCGGTCGTGGTGCGACGTCTCGCACCTGGTGCTGTCGCTGAAGTGCGGGGGCTCCGACTACACGTCGGGCCTCGCGAGCAACCCCGTGCTCGGCCGCGTGGCCGACCGGCTCGTGGCCCTCGGCGGATCGACGGTGCTCGGCGAGGTCGCCGAGATCATGGGCGCCGAGCACCTGCTCGCGGCACGCGCGTCGCGGCCCGAGGCCGCCGCGCAGCTGATTCGCATCGTCGATCGGGTCGAGGCCGAGGCGATGGCGCTCGGGCTCGACATCCGCGGCACGCAACCGTCGCCGGGCAACATCCGCGGCGGACTGACGACCATCGAGGAGAAGTCGCTCGGCGCCACGCACAAGGGCGGCGAGCGCTCGGCGCTCGAGGACGTCGTGCCGTACGCGGGCCGCATCGAGCGGCCGGGGCTGACGGTGATGGACACGCCCGGGCTCGACGTGGAGTCGGTCACGGGCATGGTGGGCGGCGGCGCACAGGTCGTGGTCTTCACGACCGGTCTCGGGACGCCGACGGGCAACCCGGTGGCGCCGGTGATCAAGATCACCGCCAACGCGCGCACGGCGCGTCTGATGTCCGACAACCTCGATCTCGACGTGAGCGGGGTCGTGGACGACTCGGAGACGCTCGATGCGGCGGCCGATCGGCTCTTCGCCCAGGTGCTCGACGTCGCCTCGGGCACGCTCACGGCGGCCGAGGTGCTGGGGCACCGCGAGTTCGCCATCTACCGCCGGAACCCGACGATCTGATCGCCGCGCCGCCCGGGTCGCGCACGCGCGTCGGCCCGGCACGCTCTGGGGGGGCCGTGTCCGAGACCTCGACAACCACTGCGAGCCGCCACGCCACGGCGCGGCCGGGCGGCGGCGCGACGCCGACGCCGGGCGAGGCGACACCGCGGACGGGCCGCTGGCGCTGGATCATCTGCGGGCTGCTGTTCTTCGCGGCCACCATCAACTACATCGATCGCGGCGTCATCGGCATCCTCAAGCCGACGCTGCAGGCCGAGTTCGGCTGGTCCGAGATGGACTACGCCGACATCGTGTTCGCCTTCCAGCTCGCCTACGCCATCGGGTTCGTGCTGGCCGGCCGGATGATGGACAGGCTGGGCACCAAGCGCGGCTTCGCGATCGCGCTGCTCGTGTGGACGATCGCGGCCATCGCGCACGCCGAGGCCACCGTCTTCGGTCCCGGTGTGGCGGCGGTGCTCGCGATGTTCGGGCTGACCTACTCGGCGTCGGTCTCCGGGTTCATGCTGGCGCGCGTCGTGCTCGGCCTCGGCGAGGCGGGCAACTTCCCGGCGTCGATCAAGGCGGTCGCCGAGTGGTTCCCCAAGCGCGAGCGTGCGCTGGCGACGGGCATCTTCAACTCGGGCACCAACGTGGGCGCGCTCATCACGCCGCTGGCCGTGCCGTGGATCACGGTGACGTGGGGCTGGTACTGGGCGTTTGTCGCCACCGGGCTCCTCGGGTTCGTGTGGCTGGCGCTGTGGTGGCCGCTCTACGAGCGGCCGGAACGGCACCCGCGCGTGACGGCGGCCGAACTCGCCTACATCCAGCAGGATCCGCCGGAACCCACGACGCCGATCTCGTGGCGCCGCCTGCTCCCGCACCGGCAGCTGTGGGCGTTTCTCGTCGGCAAGTTCATGACCGACCCCATCTGGTGGCTGTACCTGTTCTGGGTGCCCGACTTCCTCAGCCGCACCTTCGGGCTGGCCATCACGGGCCTCGCGCTTCCCATTGTCGTGATCTACCAGGTGGCGAGCGTCGGCAGCATCGGCGGCGGCTGGCTGTCGTCGGCGCTCATCAAGCGCGGCGTCAGCGTGAACGTGAGCCGGAAAGCTGCCATGCTGGTATGTGCGCTCGCCGTCGTGCCCATCGTGCTCGCGGCCAACGCCTCGAACGTCTGGATCGCGGTGGGGCTCGTGGCGCTCGCGACGGCGGCCCACCAGGGGTGGTCGGCCAACATCTTCACGCTGGCCTCCGATCTGTTTCCGAAGAAGGCCGTGGGCTCGGTCGTGGGCCTCGGCGGCATGGCGGGCGCGCTCGGCGGCATGCTGATCGCGAAGATCACGGGCTACGTGCTCGAGGCCTCGGGCAGCTACACCGCCGTGTTCCTGATCGCGGGCTCGGCCTACCTGGTCGCCCTCGCGATCATCCACCTGCTCGTGCCGAGGCTCGAGCCGGTCGGCGCGGCAGACCTGACATAACCGCAACGAACCAGAAGGAGCAAGACGTCCATCATGAGTACGCCAGCCATCACGCCAACCACCTGTGTCGTCCGCGACACGGCCAGCCGCAAGGGGCGAACCCGGACGGTGGAGCCGGGGAAGACCGCGATGCGGCAGCTGCACTACGGCCGCATCATCCTCGATGCCGGCGACGCGCCGGTGAAGGTCGCGCCCGAGGGGTTCGAGACGGGGCTCATCTGCCTGAAGGGGAGCGCCACCGTCCGCGTCGAGGGCAAGGACTACGCGTGCGTCCCGTACGATGCGCTGTATGTGCCCCGCAGCGAGCCCTTCGAGGTGACGCCTGGCCCCGAGGGCTGTGACTTCATCGAGCTCGCGGCGCACGTCGAGACGCGCTTCCCGGTGCAGTTTGCGCCCTACGCCGACATCCAGCAGGACAAGGGCCTGCACTTCACGGCCGGCGGCGATCACGATCGTCGCGACCTGAACATCCTCATCGGCAAGAACATGCAGACCGGCCGCATCATGGCCGGCATCACCTTCAGCCACGAGGGCAACTGGACTTCGTGGCCGCCGCACGAGCATGCCGACATGCTCGAGGAGGCGTATCTCTACGTCGACATGCCCGCGCCGGCCTTCGGCCTGCAGCTCGTCTACACCGACAAGCACGACCCCGAGCTGGCCACCATCGTCCGCGAGGGCGACATCGTGCTGATGCCGCAGGGTTATCACCCGAACGTGGCCGCGCCGGGCCACAAGATCAACTTCGTGTGGATGATGGCGGCGCACCGCGAGATCGAGGATCGCCAGTTCGGCGTGGTGAACGTGCATCCGGACTACGCGCAGGTGAAGTCGGGGCTCGACGCCGGCCGGGCGCAGAAGTAGGAGGCCGCATGCAGTCACCGGTGAGCGCGCTCGCGCCAATCAACTGGGACCAGGTGCCCGCGTCGTCGCCGCTGCCCGGCATCGAGCGGCGCATGGTGTGGGGAGACGGCCTCATGGTGTGCCGTCTCCGTTTCGATCCCCATGTCGTCACCGCCATCCACACGCACCCGCACGAGCAGATCACGCTCGTCGAGCGGGGGCGCGTGAAGTTCTTCATCGCGGGCGAGGAGCGCATCGTCGGGCCCGGCGACGTGCTGCACTTCCCGTCGAACCTCGAGCACGGGGCCACCATGCTCGACGAGGAGGTCGTGCTCGTCGACATCTTCACGCCGATTCGGGAGGACTTCCTGTCATGAGGCTGTTTTCGCTGGAGGGCAAGTCGGCGCTCGTCACGGGCTCCTCGCGCGGGCTGGGCAACGGCATCGCCAACGGCCTGGCCGACGCGGGGGCCAACGTGGTCATCCACGACATCCCCGCCTTCGCCGAGGCGGCGGCCGACGCCGCGCGCGCCATCGCCGAGCGGACGGGCGTCAAGACGGCAACGGTGACGGCCGACGTGGCGGAGAAGGGCGCGCCCGACCGGATCGTGGCCGAGGCCATCGAGCAGATGGGCGCGCTCGACATCGTGGTGAACAACGCCGGCATCATCCGGCGGGCGCCCGCCGTCGAGTTCACCGATGCCGACTGGCAGGACGTCATCGACATCAACCTGACGGCGGTGTTCTACATCTGCCGCGCCGCCGGCCGGCACATGATCGAGCGGGGCAGCGGCAAGATCATCAACATCGCGTCGCTGCTCTCGTTCCAGGGCGGCATCATCGTGCCGTCGTACACGGCGGCCAAGGGCGGCGTGGCGCAGCTCACCAAGGCGCTCGCCAACGAGTGGGCGTCGAAGGGCATCAACGTCAACGCGATTGCGCCCGGGTACATGAGCACCGAGAACACTCGTCAGCTGCGCGCCGACGAGGCGCGGGCGAGCCAGATTCTCGTGCGCATTCCCGCCGGCCGCTGGGGCGAGCCGAGCGATCTGCAGGGCGCGGCCGTCTTCCTCGCCTCGGCCGCGTCCGATTACGTCACCGGGCACGTGCTCGTCGTCGACGGCGGCTGGATGGCCAGGTAGGGCGATCGGCGTTGGGCGTTGGGCGCTGGGCGGTGGGCGCTGGGCGGCACGTGCCTGGTTGCCCCCGCCGGCACTCGGCACTGGGCACTCGGCACTCGGCACTGGGCACTCGGCCGATCCGGGTCCCGGCCGCGAGCGCAGCGAGAAGGGACGCGAGCCCCCGATCGGCCGATCCGCCGATCCCCTGCTCTCTCCAAAGAGGCTTTACCACTAACGCTCTCTGGCCACCAAACCACTTGGTAGGATCCCGTCCCGTCGTGGGCGACCCCGGCCTGGGCTCGACCCGGATCACGTAAGTACGGGAACGTTCACGCAATAGAGAAAGCACGCCGACTGGGGGTATTGACAAGCGGCGCGGATTGACGTTTGCTTGAGGGCGGCGCACGGTTATTGTGGTCTGTCCACTGGGGGCGAATCAGCCGCTGGCCACTCGCCCTCGCCGCCCGCCGGAGCCCACATGCCCACGATGCGAGGAGCCGTCATGGTTCTCATCACCGCCGGTGTCGTCGGCCAGGTCGCCTGCAGCGCCCCCGGCTCGCAGACGGCCGCCCCGGCCGCCCCGGCCGCCCGGTCCGAGGCGCCGGCGGCTTCCGCCCGTGTCACCCGCGCCGCGTTCGGGACCATGCCCGACGGCACCGCCGTCGAGGTGTTCACGCTCACCAACGCCAACGGTGTCGAGGTACGGGCCATCGAATACGGCGGCATCATCACCGTCCTGCGCGTGCCCGATCGCGACGGCCGTCTCGACGACGTCGTGCTCGGCTACGACACGCTCGAGGCGTACCTCCAGAACAACAGCCCGTTCTTCGGCGCCATCATCGGCCGCTACGGTAACCGCATCGCGAAGGGACGCTTCGTGCTCGACGGCACGTCCCATCAGCTTGCCACCAACGACGGCCCCAATCACCTGCACGGCGGCGTGAAGGGCTTCGACAAGGTCGTCTGGGAGGGCGAGCCCTTCGAGCGCGACGGGCGCGCCGGCGTGGCCTTCACGCGGACGAGCCCCGACGGCGAGGAGGGCTATCCGGGCGCCCTCTCGTCGCGCATCACCTACACCCTCACCGGCTCGAACGAGCTCATCGTCGACTACCACGCCACGACCACGGCTCCGACCATCGTCAACCTGACCCAGCATTCGTACTTCAACCTGGCGGGACAGGGCGCGCGCGACATCCTCGATCATCAGCTCGAGATCAGGGCAGACCGCTACACGCCGGTCGACGCGACGCTCATCCCCACGGGCGAGCTCGCGGCGGTACAGGACACGCCCTTCGATTTCCGCACGGCGACGGCCATCGGGGCGCGGATCGGGAGCGACCACGAACAGATCGCGCGCGGCCGCGGCTACGATCACAACTTCGTCCTCACCCGCGGCGGCGGCGGGCTGTCGGTCGCCGCACGCGTGGTCGAGCCGACGACGGGCCGGACGCTCGAGGTGGCGACGACCGAGCCCGGGCTGCAGTTCTACTCGGGCAACTTCCTCGACGGCACCATCACCGGGAAGGCCGGCCGCGTGTACCAGCGGCGGTTCGGGTTCTGCCTCGAGACCCAGCACTATCCCGATTCGCCCAACCAGCCATCGTTCCCGTCGACGGTGCTCCGCCCCGGGGAGGAGTATCGTTCGCAGACCGTGTTCACCTTCGGTGTGACCCGGTAGCGGGGCGGTCCCGCGTTCGGTCGCTCACGGGGGCTCGTCATGACACAGCCAGTTACGCTCGGTCTCATCGTCGGCAATCGCGGCTTCTTCCCCTCGCATCTCTGCACCACCGGGCGTGCCGAGGTCATGGCGGCGCTCGAAGGCCTGGGCATCCGGGTCGTGGCGGTCGGCGAGAACGCCACGCCCTATGGGGCGATCGAGAGCCTGACGAGCGCGCGCATCTGCGCCGACCATTTCAAGGCGCACCGCGACGCCATCGACGGCATCCTCGTCACGCTCCCCAACTTCGGTGAAGAGCGGCCCATTGCCGACACGATTCGCTGGGCCGGGCTCGACGTGCCGGTGCTCGTCCACGCGTTCGCCGACGATGGCCAGCGCATGGACATCGAGAACCGTCGCGACAGCTTCTGCGGCAAGATGTCGGCCTGCAACAACCTGAAGCAGTACGGCATCCCCTACTCGCTCACCACGCTGCACACCACGCCGGTCGGCCACCCGACGTTCACGAGCGACATCGAGCGGTTTGCCGCCGTGTGCCGGGTGACGCGCGCGCTCAAGCACGCGCGCCTCGGCGCCATCGGCGCCCGCCCGGCGGCGTTCAACACCGTGCGCTACAGCGAGAAGCTCCTGGAGCAGGCCGGGATTTCGGTGGAGACGCTCGATCTCTCGGAACTCCTCGGGTGGGCCAACCGGATGGCCGATTCCGAGCCCGCCGTCCAGGAGAAGCTCTCGTCCATCCATGGCTACACGAGCGCCAAGACGGTGCCGACGCTCAGCCTGATGAAGATGGCGAAGCTCGGCGTCGCCATCGATCGCTTCGTGGCCGAGCGCCAGCTACAGGCCACGGCCATCCAGTGCTGGACGGCGCTCGAGGAGTTCTACGGCGTGGTGCCCTGCACGCTGATGAGCATGATGTCGAACCGGCTCATGCCGAGCGCGTGCGAGACCGACGTGGCGGGCGTCGTCGGGATGTACATCCTGCAGGCCGCGTCGGGGAAGCCCGCGGCGCTCCTCGACTGGAACAACAACTACGGCGCCCATCCGGACAAGGGTGTGGTGTTCCACTGCTCGAACCTGCCCCGCGACTTCTTCCTGGACCAGCAGATGGACTACCAGGCCATCATCGCCGGCACGGTGGGACGCGAGAACACGTACGGCACCATCGTCGGCCGCGTGAAGCCGGGCCCGTTCACCTTCTGCCGCATCTCGACCGACGACCAGCGCGGCATCATCAGCGGCTACGTCGGCGAGGGCCGGTTCACCGAGGACGCGGTCGAGACCTTCGGCGGCTACGGAGTCGTCGAGGTGCCAGAGTTCCAGCACCTGCTGCAGTTCATCTGCCGCGAGGGCTTCGAGCACCACGTGGCGGCCACGCGGGCGGAGGTCGCCTCGGCCATCGACGAGGCGCTCACGACCTACAAGGGGTGGGACATTTACAGGCACGGATAGGCCTTGGGCCTTGGGCCTTGGGCCTTGGGC
>JAHDVQ010000036.1:8804-10706 GCA_023384595.1 Vicinamibacteraceae bacterium
GTGGGACATTTACAGGCACGGATAGGCCTTGGGCCTTGGGCCTTGGGCCTTGGGCGGTGGGCGGTGGGCGCTGGGCGCTGGGCGGTGGGCGCGGGAGGGGGACACATGCGGCGGACGTTCACCATCGGGCTCGACTACGGCACGAACTCGGTGCGCGCCGTCGTTGTCGACTGCCGCGACGGCCACGTGGTGGCGGCGGAGGTGGTCGACTATCCCTCGGGGCACCAGGGCATCCTGCTCGACCCGCGCGACCCGCACCTCGCGCGCCAGCATCCCGGCGACTACCTGTTCGGCCTGCGCGAGTCGGTAACGCGCGCGCTGGACGCCGCCGACGCCGTGGAGGGCTTCTCGCGCGACCGTGTGATCGGCATTGGCGTCGACACGACGGGATCGACGCCGCTGCCGGTCGACGCGCGCAACGTGCCGCTGGCCCTCGACCGGCGCTTCGAATCGAACCTCGCCGCGCACGCGTGGTTGTGGAAGGACCACACCGCGGCGGACGAGGCGGCGGCCATCACGCGCCTGGCCGCCGAGCACGCGCCGCACCTGCTGGCCCCGATTGGCGGCACCTACTCGTCGGAGTGGTTCTGGTCGAAGATCTGGCGCTGCCTGAAGGTGGCCCCCGAGGTCTTCGACGCCGCGGCGAGCTGGGTGGAGCTGGCCGACTTCGTGCCCGCGGTCCTCGCGGGGGTGGACGATCCACGCCAGATCAGGCGCGGTATCTGTCCGGCGGGTCACAAGGCCCTGTACTCGCGCGCGTGGGGCGGGCTCCCCGACGCGGCGTTCCTCGCGCGCCTCGACCCGCGGCTCGCGGCGCTGCGCGACCGGCTCTACGACGAGGCGTGGCCCGCCGATCGGCCCGCGGGGCACCTGTCGGCCGAGTGGGCGACGACCTTCGGGCTTCGCGAGGGGCTGCCGATCGCGATGGGCGCCTTCGACGCGCACTACGGCGCGGTGGGCGCGAGCGTGCGGACGGGCACGCTCGTGAAGATCATCGGCACCTCGACGTGCGACTGCGCCATCGCGCCCGCGACGGAACCGGTGGGCAACGTGCCGGGCATCTGCGGGATCGTCGATGGCTCCATCATGCCCGGGTACTTCGGCATCGAGGCGGGGCAGTCGGCCGTGGGTGACCTGCTCAAGTGGTGGGTCGAGACCGTCTGCGAAGGCGACGCCGCGCTGCACGGCGCGCTCTCGGCCGAGGCCGCGGCGCTCGAGCCAGGCGAGACGGGGCTCGTGGCGCTCGACTGGAACAACGGCAACCGCACCATCCTCGTCGATCCCCGGCTGAGCGGCCTCATCGTCGGGCAGACGCTGCACACGACGCGTGCGCACGTTTACCGGGCGCTCATCGAAGCGACGGCGTTCGGCGCGCGCGCCATCGTCGAGCGGCTGCGCGAGTACGGCGTCGCCATCGATCGCGTCGTCTGCTGTGGCGGCATCGCGGAGAAGAATCCGCTCTTCATGCAGATCTACGCCGACGTGCTCCAGGCGCCGATGCACATGGCCGGTTCGCCGCAGACCCCGGCGCTCGGCGCGGCGGTGGCGGCGGCGGTGGCGGCAGGAGGGGCCGCGGGCGGGTACGACGGGTTCGAGGAGGCGCAGCGGCAGATGACCTCGTTGGGGGAGGTCACCTACCAGCCGCGCGCCGGCGCCGCGCGCGTGTACGACGAGCTGTACGGCCTCTACCGCGAGCTGCACGATGCCTTCGGCGACGTGGCCGGCGCCTCGGCCTCGTTCGGCTCGTTCATGAAGCGGCTGCTCGCGCTGCGCGATCGCGTCGTGGCGGCGCGGGAGTCGGAGGTCGGGTCGGCCTCCCCGGGCGACGCCGTCCGGGCGTAGACTGAGGCGCATCGCATGATCAGAGCCCCGCGCCAGACCAGCGCCGTGCGCACGACGGGA
>JAHDVQ010000036.1:10806-14848 GCA_023384595.1 Vicinamibacteraceae bacterium
GGCGCATCGCATGATCAGAGCCCCGCGCCAGACCAGCGCCGTGCGCACGACGGGAGTCGGCGCATGACCCACGCCGACCTGCGCCGCCGTGCCTTCGACGCGAACCAGGCGCTGGCAGGCACGGGCCTGGTGCTCGGCACCTTCGGCAACGTGTCGGCGCTCGACCGCGACGCGGGCGTGATGGCCATCAAGCCGAGCGGCGTGGCCTACGACTCGCTGACGCCGGCCGACATGGTGGTGATCGACCTGGCGAGCGGCGGCGTCGTCGACGGGGCGCTGAATCCTTCGTCGGACACGCCGACGCACCTCGTGCTCTACCGCGCCTTTCCCGGCGCGGGCGGCATCGTGCACACGCACTCCGAGTATGCGACTGCGCTCGCGCAGGCGCGCCTCCCCATCCGCTGCCTCGGCACGACCCACGCGGATCATTTCCGCGGCGACGTGCCGGTGACGCGGCCCATGCGGGAAGACGAGGTCGCGTCGGACTACGAGGCCAACACCGGGCACGTCATCGTCGAGGCGTTCACCGCCGGCGGGATCTCGCCCGACGAGGTGCCGGCCGTGCTCGTCGCGAACCACGGCCCGTTCGTGTGGGGGCCGGATGCGATGACGGCCATCGAGTATGCGCGCGTGCTGGAGTTCCTCGCGCGCATGGAGGTGACGGTGCGGATGGTGGCGCCCGACGCGCCGCGGCCGGCGCCGTTCCTCGTCGACAAGCACTACCTGCGCAAGCACGGCGAGGCCGCCTACTACGGACAGCAGACCAGGGGCAGACGCACATGACCACGCTCGACTGGTTCGTCATCTTCGGGTATTTCGGGGTGATCCTCGGCCTCACGTGGTGGGTCATCCGGAAGAACCGCGACACGGCCGACGACTACTTCCTCGCGGGGCGCAACGTCGGCTGGCTCATCGTCGGCGCCTCGATCTTCGCGTCGAACATCGGGTCGGAGCACCTGGTGGGGCTC
This sequence comes from Vicinamibacteraceae bacterium, assembly GCA_023384595.1. Classification (GTDB taxonomy): domain Bacteria; phylum Acidobacteriota; class Vicinamibacteria; order Vicinamibacterales; family JAFNAJ01; genus JAHDVQ01. The sequence continues at coordinate 11,775 of JAHDVQ010000036.1, forward strand.
GCGGGATCGGGCGCGACGAGCGGCGTCGCGATGGCGCACTACGAGCTGCACGCCTGGTGCCTGCTGGTGCTCGGCTGGGTGCTCGTGCCGTTCTACATGCGATCGCGCGTCTACACGATGCCGGAGTTCCTGGAGCGGCGGTTCTCGCCGGCCGCGCGGACGGTGCTCTCGGTCATCTCGCTCGTCGCCTACGTGCTCACGAAGATTGCGGTCGGCATCTTCGCCGGCGGCATCGTCTTCGGCGCGCTGCTGCCCGAGCTGAGCGTCACGATCGGCGGCGCCACGTTCAACAGCTTCTGGGTCGGGTCGGTGCTCGTGGTGGTGCTCACCGGGCTCTACACGGTGCTCGGCGGCATGCGCGCCGTGGCCTACACCGAGGCGCTGCAGACGCTCATCCTGGTCGTCGGATCGCTCATGCTCACCGTGTTCGGGCTGCGGGCCCTCGGCGGCTGGAGCGAGCTGCGCACGGTGCTCGATCCCGACATGTTCAACCTGTGGAAGCCGCTGATTCCCGCGGGCGTCGAGGGGACCTGGGCGCCGGTGAAGGAGCCCGGGCGCATGGCCTGGTACTTCAACACCAACTACCCGTGGCTGGGGATGCTCTTCTGCGCGCCCATCATCGGGCTGTGGTACTGGTGCACCGATCAGTACATCGTGCAGCGCACGCTGATCGCGTCGAGCGAAACCGAGGCGCGCCGCGGCACCATCTTCGCCGCGTTCCTCAAGCTGCTGCCCGTCTTCATCTTCATCATCCCGGGCATGATTGCCTTCGCGCTCGCGAAGAGCGGCCGCGCGCCGGGGCTCGAGGGCATCATCGGGCCAGACGGGCAGGTGCTGAATTCCCAGGCTCAGGCCGCCTTTCCTCTGATGGTGCAGGCCGTGATGCCTGCCGGCCTGCGCGGGCTGGTGGTGGCCGGGCTGCTGGCCGCGCTCATGTCGTCGCTCGCCGGCGTGTTCAACGCCTGCTCGACCCTGTTCACGATGGACTTCTACTCGCGCATGCACCCGACGGCCAGCCAGCACCAGCTGGTGTGGACGGGGCGTGTGGCCACCACGGTGATGGTGCTCGTCGGTCTCGCGTGGATTCCGGTCATTCAGGGCGCGCGCGGACTCTACGATTACCTGCAGGGCGTGCAGGGCTACCTCGCCCCGCCCATCTTCGCGGTGTTCTTCCTGGGTGTCTTCATGAAGCGGCTCAACGCCAAGGGCTGTCTCTCGGCGCTCATCGTCGGCTTCCTGCTCGGCGCCTTCCGGCTGGCCGTCGACACGCCGGTGACGCTCGGGATGGCCGGCTTCGAGGGCGGCTACCCGACGGGATCGCTGCTCTGGATCGTCAACAACATCTACTTCCAGTACTACAGCCTGGTGATCTTCCTCGTCTCGTGCGCGGTGCTCATCGGCGTGAGCTACGCGACCGAAGTGCCCGATGCCAGGCAGATCTCGGGGCTGACGATGGCGACGGTCACCGAGGAGCAGCGGCGGGCGACGCGCGCGAGCTGGGACCGGAGCGACGTCGTCGCCTCGGTGTGCGTGCTCGTGCTCATCCTGGTCGCGTATCTCTATTTCAATGGTTAGAACGGGCTACAGGCTACGGGCTACGGGCCGCAGGGCGGGTCCGGGGTAGCCATGCTCTTCATAGGCTTCGACGCCAGCACGCAGAGCCTGACCGCGACCGTCATTGAAGTCGCAGGCGGTGCGCGGCGCGTGGTGCTCGAGCGATCGCTCGTCTTCGACGAGGTGCTGCCGGCCTTCGGGACGCGTCACGGCGTGCTCCCTTCCGACGATCCTCTGGTGGCGGTGTCGCCACCGCTGATGTGGGTCGAAGCGCTCGACCGCATGATGGCGCTCCTCGCGGAGAGCGGCATCGACCTGCGCGACGTGCGTGCCGTGTCGGGGTCCGCGCAGCAGCACGGCAGCGTGTATCTGGCGCGCGGGGCAGGCGACGTGCTCGGGCGGCTCGACCACGAGAGGCCGCTCGCCGAGCAGCTCGCGCCCGTCCTGTCACGCCGCGTCTCGCCCATCTGGATGGACTCGAGCACCGCCGGCGACTGCGCGGCCATCACGGAGGCCGTCGGTGGTCCGGCGCGGCTCGCGGCGCTCACCGGATCGCGCGCGTTCGAGCGCTTCACGGGGCCGCAGATCCGCAAGTTCTGGCGCACCGATCCCGACGGCTACGCCAGCACGGAGCGCATCCACCTGGTGAGCTCGTTTCTGGCGTCGCTCCTCGTCGGCGCGCATGCGCCGCTCGACCCCGGCGATGGCTCGGGGATGAACTTGATGGATCTCGCAGCGGGGAAGTGGGCCCTCGAGGCGCTGGCCGCGACGGCGCCGGATCTGGGGGAGCGCCTGCCGCGCATCGTGCCCTCGCACACCGTCATCGGCACGCTCGCGCCCTACTGGCAGCGGCGCCACGGCTGGCCGGCCGGCGTGCGTGTCGCGGCGTGGTCGGGCGACAACCCGTGCAGCCTCGTCGGCGTGGGGCTCGTGCGCGAGGGCCGCGTCGCGGTGTCGCTTGGGACGAGCGACACCATCTTCGGCTACATGGCGGAGCCGCGGGTGGATGCCTCGGGCACGGGCCACGTGTTCGGGTCGCCGACCGGCGGGTTCATGGGCCTCACGTGCTTCAAGAACGGGTCGCTCGCGCGCGAACGGGTGCGCGACGCGCACGGGCTCGACTGGGCGGGCTTCTCGGCGGCGCTCGAGCGCACGACGCCGGGCAATGCCGGGCGCCTGATGCTGCCGTGGTTCGAGCCCGAGATTACGCCGCCCGTGCTGGACGCCGGCGTGCGCCGGCAGGGCTACGACGAGCGCGACGGCGATGCCGACGTGCGGGCGGTGGTCGAGGGGCAGATGCTCGCGCTCGCGCGCCACTCGGCGTGGATGGGCGTCGAGATCGACACCATCTACGCGACGGGTGGCGCCTCGGCGAACATCGCGCTCCTGCAGGTGATGGCCGACGTGTTCGACGCCGAGGTCTGGCGGCTCGAGGTCGGGAACTCGGCGGCGCTCGGCGCGGCCCTGCGCGCGTTCCACGCCGACGAGGCGGCCGACGGCCGCCGCGCCGACTGGGACGA
>JAHDVQ010000036.1:14948-16529 GCA_023384595.1 Vicinamibacteraceae bacterium
GGGACGAAGTGGCATTGCCACTTGGCCATACTCAGACCCTCGCCCCTCAGGACCCGCGCCGATGCCGCACGCCCTCCTCCTGGTTCCCTCTCTGCTGGTCACAGTCGTGTCGATGGCCGCGGCCCAGCCCGCGCCGGCCGCGCCGGGCAGCGCATCGCGGTTCCGTCACCAGCCTGGCGTGACGACGTCCGCCGCACCCTCGCGCGAAGCCGCGCTCGCCGCGATGAAGCGGGCCACGGCGTTCATGACTGAGAAGGTGGCCTACCGGGGCGGGTTCGTGTGGGTGGTCTCCGACGACCTCGCCACACGCTGGGGCGAGGTCCCGGCCCGGCCGACCCAGATCTGGGTCCAGGCCGCCACGCCCATGGCAGGCGAGGCGTGGCTCGACGCCCACGAAGCGACCGGTGATGCCCTCTACCTCGAGGCCGCGCGCAAGGCGGCCGACGCGCTCATCTTCGGGCAGCATCCGCTCGGCGGATTCCACTACTTCATCGACTTCTCGCCCGCCGGCCTCGAGGCGTGGTATCGGACGCGCGCCTCGAAGTTCCGCTTCGGCTACGAGGAATACCGCCACTACTACGGCAACGCCACCTACGACGACCGGGTCACGCCCGACGCCGGGCGGTTCCTCCTGCGCTTCTACCTCGCGACGCTGGATCCTGCCTACCGCGTCCCGGCCGTGAAGACGCTCGACTTCATCCTGCGTTCGCAGTATCCGAACGGCGCGTGGCCGCAGCGCTTCCCGCTGCGCTACGAGTTCGTGCACGACGGCCTGCCAGATTACACGTCGTACTACACCCTGAACGACGGGGCGATGCGCGGGAACGTGGAACTGCTGCTCGAGGCCTACGACACGCTCGGCGATCCGCGCTACTTCGACGCCGCGCGCCGCGCCGTCGATTTCCTGATCGCCGTGCAGGGGCCCGACGGGCAGGCGGCCTGGGCCGAGCAGTACGGCCCCGACCTCGCGCCCGCCGCCGCGCGCACCCACGAACCGGCCGGCTACGTCGTACGCGAGAGCCGCGACGCCATCGAGATGCTCGAGATGCTCTTCCTTCGCACCGGCGACCGCCGGTACCTTGCCCCGATCCCCCGCTGCCTCGCGTGGTTCGATCGCGTCAACCGAGAGGCGCTCGAGCACCGGCGTCCGCCGCAGCGCTACTGGCAGGCCGGCACCAATCTTCCCCTCTACGTCGTGCGCGCGGGGCGCGAGAACGCCGAGGGCTACGGCGTGCTCGAGTGGACGACGACGCCGCCTTCAGGGCTCGAGGTGCGGCCCGCTCTCGACGTGGCGCCCGTGCGCGAGACGTACGAGGCGATCGCGGCACTCGAGACGGCGGGAGCCCGCTCGGCCTTCTACGCCGCGCACTTCGCGCCGGGTCGCGAACGGCCGCGTCCTTCGCCCGACGAGGTCGCCCGCGTCATTGCCGCGCTCGACGCGCGCGGCGCCTGGGTGACGGACCAGGCGATGGTCCATCCCAACACCGGCGAGGGTTGGAACACCGGGCAGACCGTGCCCGTGCGCGGCATCCCGACGTCGCTCTTCGTGCGCAACCTGCGCCTGCTCGCCGACTACGTCAG
>JAHDVQ010000036.1:16629-17956 GCA_023384595.1 Vicinamibacteraceae bacterium
CCGCAGCCCCGGCCCAGCCGGCCGCCTGGTACAGCGAGGGCGACTTCCATCCCGCCTCCCGCATCGTCGTCACGCTCGTGAACGACCTCGACGTGGATCGGGTGAATCAGCCGGTGGTCATCACGCGCGACCAGCTCCCGATCGCCGACATCCACGAGATGGCGCTCACCGTGGTCGACCCGTCGCTGCCGCCGCGTGCCGAGCCCTCGCCCGAGCGCCTGAAACTCTATGGCGGGCACGAAAAGCGCGCCGAGCGCAACGGCCACGCGTTGTTGCAGCAGATGGACGACCTCGACAAGGACGGCGTCTGGGACGAGCTGTTCTTCGTGACCGACATCGGGGCGAAGTCGAGCAAGACCATCTACCTCTACCTCGGTCTGAGCCAGCGCGGGTGGAACCCGCACGAAACACACGCCGCCGTCGGCAGCTACTGCCGCCACCTCGTCCCGTTCTGGGAAACCAAGCACATTGGCTGGAAGCTGTGGTTCCCAACCAACGTCGACGTCTACGGCAAGCGCGAGCCCATGCTCGTCGCGCACCGCCTCTACATGGAGAACCTCGACGGCTACGGCGTCACGCTCATCGACCACGCCATGGGTTCCGACATCCAGTCCGTCGATCAGACGCTCGGCGGCGGCGGCATCTGCCTGTTCGAATCGCCCGAGTCGCCCACCTCGATCTCGGTGCCGCGCTTCACGCCGGCCCGCGCCGCGGCCGGCGTCACGGCCAGCTTCAACGCCGGGCCCATCGGCGACACGCGCTACAGCTTCGACGTCCTCGTCAACGGTCCCGTGCGCTCGATGATTCGCGTCCGCACCATGAACTGGGAAAGCGGCAAGGGGAGGTACGAGCTGGAGCAGATCTACACGGCCTACGCGCACCAGAGCTACTCGACGTGTCAGGTGCGCTACACCCGGTTCCTGCCGAAGCAGCGCGGCGTCGTGATGGGCGCCGGTCTCAGGAAGAAGCCGAACCAGAACCGTTTCTTTCAGCAGGGCGGTGTCGTCATCACGGCGGGCCCCGAGGAGGTCATGGATCCGGACGAGGGCACCATCTCGTCGACGATCGATCTCATCGCCAGCGCCATGATCGTGAAGTCCGAGTACCGGCCCATCTACCAGTTCACGCCCGACTTCAAGGGCAACCACACGTTCAAGGTGACGCCGCGCGACGGACGCTTCGAGTACCTCATCGCGGGGGCGTGGAGCGAAGGGGCAATCCTCAACACGTACGAGGGGTTCGAAGCCTACGTCAGGCAGGTGGCGCGCGAGTACGAGTCACCCGTGCGAGCCGAGGTCGGGAATCTGGAGGAGCGGCCGTCCCGATA
>JAHDVQ010000036.1:18056-20832 GCA_023384595.1 Vicinamibacteraceae bacterium
ACGAGTCACCCGTGCGAGCCGAGGTCGGGAATCTGGAGGAGCGGCCGTCCCGATAGGCGCCCGATCGAGGCGCCGGACGAGTTGCCGGATCGAGCGGCATTCCAGACACCCGGCGAAGTGGCGGCGGGCCCCGGCGACCGAAAGTCGGCCGGGCCACGGACAAATCGCTCCCTGCAACCAGAGATTTCCTCGGGGATGGCCGGGGATCCTCGGCTAAGCGTCTGACTACTAAGGTCTTTCAGTTGTAGCTCATCGGCGCGGGTCTTGCTTCGACCGAGGGCAGCCCAGCCCCCTGGCCGCGCGGCGCGTGACGCGATCAGTGCACGTACCGACCACGCCGCACGACCACCTCCGACGCGCCGCTCCCGCGTCACGGAGCCCGCCCTTCGCTGCGATGTTCCACGTCCTGTCGCCCTGGCGACGGACGATGCCACGCGGCGGCCGTCCCGTGGCTGCTGCAGCCGGACCGTGGCCTGGCGCGAAGTCCCGGCCGGCGGACCTGCCTTCGCGCGGTGAGGAGGCGCGATGAAGAGAATCGCGATTGTGGTGATGGTCCTCGGCCTCGTGGCCGCGCCCGCCGTCACCACCGAGGCGGCCAACATTTCGCTGTTCGAGGCCGCCTTCAACGTCGACGGCACCGTGGAGGGCACGAACACCTCCCTGCCCGGGACCCTGCCTGGCGCCTGGGCGCTCGGCGGGTTCAACTTCACCACCGGGCTCGGCGCCATCGGTCTGCAGTTGACCGGTGCCGGCGCACATTCGGTGGGAGCCTTTTTCGACCTCGAGATCGACGAGCCGGACAACACGTTCTTCAACGAGTACGGTGTCGTCTCCGTGACCGCACCTCCGGCTGGCCTCTCCTGGGAGATCGACGAGCCCGGCTACGTGTTCGGCGACATCTACACCAACTTCCTCGCCGGGTTGCTCGACAACACCAACGGTGTGCCCGACGGCGTCCCTGACGACGTGTCGGTGGCCCTGCAGTGGGACTTCTCGCTGACCCCGGGCCAGACGGCGTACCTCACGTTCCAGGTGTTCGAGTTGGCGGCCGGTGTGCCGGCCCCGACGGGGTTCTATCTCGTCCAGGTCGATCCCGACAGCCAGGCCTCCGTGTATTTCACGACGAGCCTCGACATTCGCGGCGACCAGTTCCCGGAGCCGGCCACGCTGCTGCTCCTGGGACTCGGCCTGCTCGCCGGTGCGACCCGGCTGCGCCTTCGCTGAGGCGCCGCGTCCTTCGCTGTGCCATCAGATCCAAGGAGAACCGCCCCAAAGACGCACCAGAGCCAAAAGAAGAGGAGTGAGGGCAGATGCGCAGACTGATCGTGTTCTGTTGCGCGCTGGCCCTGGCGTTGGCGGCCGTCCTGGCCGCACCAGCCCCAGCCTTCGCCCAGGCGCCGGTCGTGAAGACCGTGCCCTGGGTGGCCACCAACCAACTCGTTCCACACGACACGTGGAGCGGCAAGTCCATCCGCCTGAAGGGCACCTCGAACCTGCAGGGCGCCGCCATCCAGGGAGTCTGGGACTTCGGTGACGGCACGCCCGTTTTCGGGCCCTTCGCGGTGACCAACGGCTACATCATCGAAGCCAGCCATGCGTACACCGGCACGCCGGGCACGGTGTTCACGGCACGCCTCACGGTGACCAACACCGGCACCGGCGAGTCGGGCAGCGCGATTTACCTCGTCGAAATCCGCGACCTGACGCTCGATGTCGAGGTGAACGTCGCGATTGACGAGGGCCTCTGGTACCTGCACAAGACGATGACGCGCTTCGACTGCGCGGCCGGCCTCCCGTGCGGTCAGTGGACCTCGGGCAACGCCGGCCACCCGTCGAACTATGCGGCAAACCAGGCAGCCAACCTCAACGCCTTCCTCGTGAACGGCCATGCGGAAGGCGGCGACGCGTCCAATCCCTACGTCGAGACGGTGCAGCGCGCGACGCGCCGCCTGTTCGGGTATCTCGCCTCGAGCGCGATCGCGAATCAGACGAACCCGCTCGGCACGTTCAGCCCGGATTCCAACGGCAACGGCCTGGGCGTCCTCGTCAATCAAGGCAACCCCTTCTATCAAGGCGGTCCCGTCATCGACGCCATCGTCGCCACGGGCACGCCGGCCAAGGTAGTCGACTACGGTGCGGCGAACGTCATCGGCCGTCCGTACAGCGACATCGTGCGGGACATGGTCGACTACTACGCCTATTGTCAGTACGACGCAAGCCCCGCAGCGGGCGGCTGGCGGTACAGCTGCAACGAATTCCCCGACAACTCCGCCGCGCAGTGGGGCGCCATCGGCCTGCTCGCCGCCCACCGCTGGGGCATCGAGCCAGCGTCCATCGTCAAGCAGGTCAATCTGAATTACTGGCTGGCCTACAGCCAGAACGCGACGACGGGCGTGTTCGGCTACACGAACACGTCGCCCATCTGGGGTCCCTATGCCACGACCCCGTCGGGGATGGTGCAGCTCGCCATGGACGGTGTCGGCCGGGGCAATACCCGGTGGGACAAGGCCGAGACCTTCATGCGCAACAACTTCGGCAACTGCTGCGGTGCCACCGTGGCCGTCAAGGATTACTACTACGGCCTGTTCGCACTGGTGAAATCCCTGCTGCTGCACGATTCGAACGGCGACGGCATCGCGGAGCCGCTGACGCTGCTGGGCACCGTGAGCCCGATCGACTGGTACCACGCCCAGGCGTCGCTCGGTGACGCGACCGACGGTGTCGCGCGGACGCTCGTGGGCGACCAGAACGCCAGCGGCTACTGGTACGGCCACAA
>JAHDVQ010000036.1:20932-27216 GCA_023384595.1 Vicinamibacteraceae bacterium
TCGCGCGGACGCTCGTGGGCGACCAGAACGCCAGCGGCTACTGGTACGGCCACAACTACGACGGCACGCAGTACTACTTCGAAACCGCGTGGGCCATCATGATGCTCAGCCGCACGCTGTTCGAAGCCGGCGCGCCGGTCGCTGTCGCGACCGCCCTGCCGAACCCGGCGGTTGTGGGACAGGTGGTGACCCTCGACGGGTCGGCCTCCTTCCACCAGGATGCGGCGAAGGTCGTCGATTCCTGGGATTGGCAGATCTGCAAGACGCCGGGAGTCCCCATCGGGAGTTGCGGCACCATCGAGAACCAGAGCGGGCCGGTCGTCACCAGCTCGTTCGGGGCGCTCGGGGTCTACCAGGTGCGCCTCACCGTGACCGACAACGGGGTGCCCGAGAAGAGCGCCTCGACGCTGGTCTCGGTGAACGTCGCCATTCCGCCGCTCGCGCCCACGGCCGACGCCGACGGGCCGTACAGCTTCTGCCCGGCCGCGACGCCGTGGTTCCTCGACGGCAGCGGATCGGTGAATCCCGATGACGGCGCTGGCGAACCCGGCCAGCCCGGCGACTTCATCAAGGAGTACGCCTGGGATCTCGATGGCGACGGCCAGTTCGACGATGCCACCGGCGCGCAGCCCGATGTGACGGCGTACTTCGCGGCGCGAGGAGTCGGGAGCTACCTGATTCAGCTGCGCGTGACCGACAACACCGGCACTTCGTTCCCGAGCAGCGGGCAGCCCGACCTGACCGACACCGACTCGGCGCAGGTCTTCGTCCGCGCGGCGGATGACCCGCTGTGTGGCTGCATCAGGAATCTCGCCGCTCGTGCCAAGCCCGGCAAGGCCGACCTCACGTGGTCGCTCTTCCCGGGTGCGACCTTCTACAACGTGTATCGCGGGACCATCAGCGGCGGGCCGTACCTCAAGGTCGGCACCGTGACGGGCACGGTCTACGTCGATACGCCGCTCGTGAACAACACCACCTACTACTGGGTCGTGCGCCCGACGCTGGCGAACCTGACCGAGGTGTGCCAGTCGAACCAGGCGTCGGCCACACCCAGGACCCGCTGACAGGGCTCGGCCCCGGGTCCGGCCGCGAGTCGGATAGCTCGCGACCGGGCCCGGCCAGGCCCGTCGCCTGGAGCCTGGAGCCCGGAGCCTGGAGCCCATTCCCATGCGCCTGCCGCCCCTGGTGCTTGTGTCCGTTGTCCTTGCGGCTCTCCTGTCCCCCGGCATCGACACTCCTGGCCTGACGGCGCCGGCCGCGCCGCCCGTGCTCGTCGGTGACTGGTCGGGCGAGATGCGGCTGCCGAACTCCCACGATCCGCTGCCTCTCTACATGGTGTTCACGGCGACGGCGGAGGGCCTCGTGGCCACGGCCGGCCCGAATGCCGCGACGCAGTATCCGATGCGCGATCTCTCCATCACCGACACCAGCGTGCGCGGCTGGGTGCAGGCCCCCGGCGCGGTGCACGACCGGTTCACCTTCGACCTCACGATCGCCGCCTCCCGGCTCGAAGGCCCGGTTGTCATGTCGAACGACCTGGGATCCTGGGAAGGCGTCGCGGTCGTGACGCGCCTCGAGAAGGACGTACCGTGATGGCACGGCTTCGGGTGCTCTTCGTGACCTTGGTCGTGATCCTCACGGCCGCGCCCGTTCGTGCCCAGACCGGCGGCGCGGTGACCGGATCGGTGACCGACCCGACCGACCGTGCCGTCGTCGCCGCGGAGGTGACGGCTGAGCGCGAGGGGCATGGCCTGATTCGCCGCACGATGACCGGGGCGACGGGGCTGTACCGGCTCGTCGACCTGCTGCCGGGCCGCTACACCATCACCGTGACGGCGCCCGGGTTCGAGCCGGCGCGCCGGACGGGCGTGCTCGTTCGCGTCGACTCCTCGCTCGATCTCGATCTCCGCCTCTCGCTCCACGGCTACGCCCAGCAGGTCGATGTCGTCGCCTCCACCGCGGTGCTCGAGCGCGGACGCACGGATCTGGGCACCATCGTCGAGCGCGAGCGGTTGGCCGCGCTGCCGATGAACCGGCGCGACTTCCTGCAGCTGGCGTTGCTCGCGCCGGGAACGGCGCCGCCCGTCGAGGGATCGGAGCTGGCGAGCCGCGGCGCCTTCGCCATGCACGTCAACGGGGGACGCGAGGAGTTCAACAGCTTTCAGCTCGACGGCGTCGACAACACGGATCCCTACGTGAGCCGCTACGTCGTCCAACCGCCGGTCGATGCCATCGAGGAGTTCCGCGTCGTCACCAACGGGTACAGCGCGGAGTACGGGAGGAGCGCCGCCGGGCAGGTGAACGTCATCACCCGTGCCGGTAGCGACCAGGTTCACGGCTTCTTCTACGAGTACTTCCGCGACGACGCCCTCGACGCGCGCCACGTGTTCGACGAGGGCGGCCGCGCCGCGCTCCGCCGCGACCAGCTCGGGGCCGGCCTGGGTGGTCCGATCGTGCGCGGGCGGCTGTTCGGGTTCGCCACGCTCGACCACCTCCGGTCGCGCCGCGGCCTGAGCCGTCTGGCGGTCGTTCCGTCGGACGCGGCACGGCAGGGTGATCTGTCGTCGCTCGCGGCCACGGTGATGGATCCGTTCACGCGGCAGCCCTTCGCGGGCAACGTGATTCCGTCCGAACGCATTTCGCCCGTCGCGCGCGAGGTGCTGAAGGCGTTCCCGCTGCCCAACCGCGCGGGCGCCTTCAACTATCTCGGTGAGCCGACCGAGCGCGAGGACCAGTGGCAGGGACACGTGCGTCTCGACTGGACGGCCTCGGCCTCCGATCGCGTGACGGGCCGGGTCAGCCGCGGCGTCGCGTCGATCGACGAGCCGTACGCGGAGGAAGCGGGCACGCTGCCCGGCTTCGGCGACGAGGTCGAGGACCGCGCGCTCAACGCCATGGTGGAGCACCAGCGAACGCTGGGACATCGTGCCGTGCATACGCTGCGCGCGGGCTTCTCGCGGCTCGGGCGCGACCTCCTGCCCGAGAACCACGATGTCGATGTCGGTGCCGCCTGGGGCGTCGACTGGCTCGACGTGCCGGCGCGCGCGCGCGGCTATCCGTCGGTGAGCGTGGCCGGCGTGGGCAGGATCGGCGACTCGACGGGCCTGCCGATCATCAGGCGGGCGGACACGTTTCAGCTGATCGAGACCGTCGCGATCGATCGCGGCGCGCACCTGCTGCGCCTCGGCGGCGAAGTGCGGCACTCGCGGCTCGATGCGACACTCGACGTGCTCGCGCGGGGATCGCTGAGCTTCTCGGGCGCCTTCACCGGCTCTGGCCTCGGCGATCTGCTCCTGGGCCTGCCGTCCTTCGCCCTTCAGGCCTCGTCGGACCACCCGGTCCGGCTGCGGTCCACGGCGGTCTCGCTCTTCGCGCAGGACGAGTGGCGCCTGACGAGCCGGGCGACGTTGAATCTCGGGCTGCGGTACGAGTTCGTTGCGCCGCCCGAGGATCCCGAGCCGGGACTCATGACGTTCGACGCGGAACGCGGGACGCTCGTGCCGCTTGGCACGGGGCGCATCCCGGCGGCCGGGGTCAGGTCCGATCGCGACAACATCGCGCCGCGGCTCGGGATGGCCTGGCGTCTCGATGCCGACACCGTGTTGCATGCGGCCTACGGGCTCTTCTACGACAGCGGCATGTTCACGGTGTACTCGGCGCAGGCGTTCAACCCGCCCGCGTTCACGCTGCGGATGTTCTTTCCCACGTCCACGCAGCTGCTCACACTCGATCGGCCGTTCCCGGCCACGGGGGGCGTCGTGCCTCCCGCCGCGCTGAACGTGCTCAACCCTGACCTCGTGACCTCGCTGATGCACCACTGGAACGTGGGCGTCGAACGCGCCGTCGGTGGGTGGGGCACCGCACGGCTCGGGTATGCGGGGTCACGAGGCCTCCACCTGGTCCAGGCACGCGACATCAACCAGCCCGAGCCGGGGCCCGGCGCCGTGCAGGCGCGTCGGCCCCACCCGGAGTACGGCGCCATCTTCTTCGTCGACAGCCGGGGGACGTCGGCCTACCACGCCCTCGAGGCCAGCGTGAACCGGCGGTGGAGCGGGAGATGGTCGATGCTGGCGAGCTACACGCTGTCGCGATCGATGGACGAGAACTCCGCGTTCCTCGACACGCGTCCCGATGCGAACTTCCCGCAGAACAGCCGCGACCTGGCAGCCGAATGGGGGCCCTCGAGCTTCGACGTGCGGCACCGCGCGACGCTCGCCTTCTCGGCGGCGCTGCCCGACCGCTGGGTGTGGAGCCGGCACACGCGGGTGGGCGCGCTCGTGTCGCTGCACTCGGGGCCGCCGTTCACGCCGGCGCTGCGCTTCGACAACAGCAATACCGGCAACAACGGCGGGACCACGGGATCCGACCGGCCGAACCTCGTGGGCGATCCGGCCAGCGGGTCGCCCGGGCCCGACCGGTGGTTCAACACCGCGGCCTTCGCCGTGCCCGAGCGCTACACGTTCGGCAACGCCGGACGCAACAGCCTGCGCGGACCCGGCTACGCGTCGGTCGACGTCTCCGTGGCGCGCACGCTGACGTGGGGCGGCCACGCCAGGCTGGTGCTCGAAGTGCAGGGGTTCAACCTGCTCAACCGCGCGAACTACGACCTGCCGATGCGGTACGTCGACGAGCCGGCGACGTTCGGGCGCATCGTGTCGGCCCGTGCCCCGCGGCAGGTCCAGCTCGCCGCGCGGGTGGAGTTCTGAGCGACGGGAGGGTGGCATGAGACCCTGGTGCGGTTCGGTCGCAATGTTGCTCGCGTCGGCGGTCATCGCCACCGCCGGCCCCGTGCCGCGGCAGCCGGTCTACGTGCAGCTCGTGACGACGTTCGACGACTACGTCAACCCCGAGCTGAGCGAGGAACGGCTCGAGCGGACGGGCCCGCTCGTCGCGGAGCTCGCCCGGAAGTGGCCTCAGTGGCACGTCTCGTGGCTCGTGCAGTTCAACGGCGCGTCGGCCGAGGCGCTGCGCCTTCGTCAGGGCAACGGACTCTACGACGCCATCCGCGAACTGCAGGGGCGCGGGCTCGTCGAGATTGGCTACGACGGCGCCGAGGAGCCCACGCCCTTTGCGCGTCCCCGCCCCAACTTGCGCGGCGCGGACACCGGCGAGGCACGCTGGCTGGCGCGCAGCCAGGCCCTCGCGTGGTTCCTGGCGGAAGGACGCGATGCGCTCACGGGCGAGCCCGGTCCGGGCGTGGGAGGGCTGGCCCGTGTGGTCGAAATCTTCGGTCCGCCGGCGTCGGTATGGGAGGCGAGTCTCGACGTGGGTTGTGATCCGGAGCTGGTGCACCAGCTGCGCCGGATGGGCCTCGATGCGCTGATGCCCGGTCTTCCGATGCGCACGCACGCCCTCACGCGCAACCTTCACGGGTATCGCGGGGCGGCGGCCATGCTCGCCACCCTGGTGAGCGCTCACGAGGAGAGCGCCCCCGAAGTGTTCTGGATGGACCACACGCTGCGCCTGTCCGACTACACCGCGCAGGACACCGGCGTGGTCGTGGCACACGGCGGCGCGAAGGCGCTGCGCGACGCCATCGATCGACTCGATCCGGCGCGGCCGCACGTGGTGCGCCTGCGTCTCGGGCATCCCGGCCTCTACATGAAGGTGGGACAGGGACGACGCAACTACCTCTCGCCGCTCGAGTACGCCTTCGACAACACGAAGGAACAGCGTCTGCCGCCCGACCTCGTGCTGGCGCGGGAGGACATCGAGGCGGGGTATGCGCGCGAGGCAGAGGCGCTCGACTGGCTCGTCACCGAGTTCTTTCCTGCCACGCCGGGGAGCCGCTTCGTGAGCGTGGCGGACCTGCGCGCGATGGCTGGCGGGGGAGACGGCCTCGACGTCGCAGGCGCGGATGTCCCGGCGCTCGCGACGTCGCTTCTGACGCAGTGGGACGTGCAGGGACCGAATCCGCCGGCCTTCCTCGAGGCCGGCGGTCTCGACCTGTCGCTGGCCGAGACGTTCGTGGTGCTCGTGGAGGCGCTCGCGGCTCGGTCGCGTACAGACGCCTGGCCTGAGAGGGTTCGCGCGGGCCCCGTTTACGGCCCGCTGGATGTCGACGAAGACGGGGCGGCAGGGCGCGCGGCCGTGACGGTCGGGGCGGTCGTCCGGGCCGCAGCCGGCCTTGCGCCCCGTCTCGCCGACCAACGCTGGAGCGCGGTGCCGCCGAACGTCATTCCGTCGATCGTCGACATCGATGGAGAACGTGTCAGCGCGTCGCAGTTCCTGCGGCTGATGGCCGAGGCCGCGCTCGCGGGCGACCCGGCGGCGCGGCTCACGCC
>JAHDVQ010000036.1:27316-31249 GCA_023384595.1 Vicinamibacteraceae bacterium
GTGCTGGCCGAGACGGTCAGCCGCTTCGACGGCGGCTTCCTGGTGTGCGGCCTGCCACGCGCCGACGTCAGCCTCACCGTGCGCCACGGCGGCTTTGCCGCCTGGCAGGATGTCGTCGCGGTCGCCGAGGATGGCGCGCGCGTGGTCGTGGACCTCGACATTCAACCACTGCGCGAGGCGGTCACGGTGACGGCCGTGCGCGGCGACACGCGCCGCGTGAGGTCGACGCCGGAGCTGGTGTCGACCGTCGAGCGCGCGCGTCTCGACGAGAGACCGGGCGGTCTCCTCGTGCAGCGGCTCGTCGACCTGCCGGGAGTCCACGTGCAGCAGACCTCCACGAGCCAGACCTCGCCCTTCGTCCGGGGGCTCACGGGACAGCAGGTCGTCACGCTCATCGACGGCGTGCGGTTCAACACGGCCGCCTTCAGACCGGGCGCCAACCAGTACACCGCGCTCCTCGACGGCGGCGCCGCCGAACGCGTCGAGGTCGTGCACGGGCCGGGCGCGTCGCAGTACGGATCGGACTCGCTGGGCGGCACCATCAACGTACTCACGCGCGCGCCGGGCAGTTGGACCTCGCACGCCCTGAGCGGCGAGGCCCAGGTGTCGGGCGCCACGGCCGATCGCTCGGTGGGCGGAGGGCTCGCCCTGGGGTGGAGTGCCGCGAAGGCGACGGCCTTCGCGCAGGCCACGGCCCGCGCGGCCGGCGATCTGCGCGCCGGCGGCGGACGCGATTCGCATTCCGTCATCACGCGGCTCTTCGGGCTGCCCTCGTCGGTACTCGGCGAGCGCCTGGCCGACACGGCCTACGACCAGCAGGGCGTGCTCGCCAAGGCGACGCTTCGCCCTGGACGCGACCAGGTGGTGGGGGCCACGTTCCTGCGCGGCGAACAGCGCCACGCCTCACGCTACGACATGCTCGACGGCGGGGCCGGCAACCTCCTGCACCGGTTCGACCCGCAGACGGCCGACTTCGCCGTGCTGCGCTACGAACGGCTGGCCATCGGGCCGATCGCCACGCTGGGGGTGAGCGCGTCCTACAACCATCAGCGCGACGATCGTGAGTACCGGAACATCAACAACAACCGCCTCGGCCTGCGCTCCGACCTGTCGGCCGAGCGCAATGCCATCACCTCGAGAGGGCTGCAGGCGGTCGCGTCGTTTGCGCCCTCCACCGGCCATGCGCTGCGGACCGGCGTGGAGTGGTACGGCGAGGAGGTGGACGCCACGCGCGAGGATCGGACACTTGACGGGGCCCTCAAGGCCGTGCGCGCGCGCATGCCCAACGGCGCGCGCTACACCTCGCTCGGCGCGTTCGCCCAGGATGTGGTGACCTTGGGCGAACGCCTCCAGGTGCACGGCGCCCTCCGCTACAGCCGCTTCTCGTACACGCAGCGGGCCGGCGACAACCCCCTGGGGGCAGCGGGGCCGCTCGTCCCCGACTTCGACGCGGCCTTCGACGACGTGACGGGCCAGGTGGGAGCCGTGGTCGCGCTCGCGCCTGCCGTGAGCGTGACGGTGAACCTGGCGCGTGGTTTCCGCGCCCCGAACATCAACGACTTCGGCACGATTGGCGTGTCCGGTGGCGGGTTCGAGATCGCGCCCGACGAGGCGGTGCGTGCGGGAGGCCACGTGGTCGGACCTCCCGGGTCGGCGGGCACCGTGCCCGTCGGCGAGCTGGGTGCCGAGCGCATGTGGAGCTATGACGTCGGCCTCAGGCTCTCGACGCGCGCCGTCAGCGCGTCGGTCGCGGCCTTCCAGGCCGATGTCGACGGGCTCGTCGAGCGGCGCAATGTGCTTCTCGCACCGGGCGCGACAGGGAGTGAGATCGGCGGTCAGATCGTCATCAGGCAGGACGCGAGCGGCGCCATCTACACGGCGGCCTCCTCGTCGCCGGTGTTCGTGCGCGTCAACGGGACCGACGTGCGCTTCCGGGGGGTCGAGGGCCGGGCGAGCGGGCGGATTGGCGCCGGGGTGAGCTGGATGGCGACGGCGGCGTTCGTGCGGGGCGAGGTTCGCGCCACGGGCGTGCCGCCCGATGTGGAGAACGGCATTCCCCCCGCGCACGGCACGACGAGCGTGCGCTGGAGTTCGGCCGGCGGGCGCTGGTGGGTCGAGGCGATGGGGCTGTGGGCTGCACCGCAGGAGCGGCTGTCGTCGAACGACCTGAAGCAGGCGCGCATTGGCGGCCTGCGCACGCCGAGCGAGATTCGCGACTTCTTCAACAACGGCGCCGTCGCGCGCGGACTCGTCGTCGATGGACGGCTGGTCGCGACGGGCGAGACGCTCGATGCGGTGATCGCGCGCGTGCTCGGCTCCGCGTCGTCGTCGGTGCTCTACGGCCGTCACCCCGGCTACGTCACGTTCAACCTCGGCGCCGGCTGGCGGCCGAACGCGCACGCCCAGCTGACGGTGCTCGTCGAGAACGTCCTCGATCGCAATTACCGGACGATGGGATCGGGCGTCGACGGGGCCGGGGTGAACCTGATCGTGCGGCAGGCCGTGCGGTTCTGAGTTGCGGCGGGCCCGCCCGCGCGAGCTGCGGCCGGCGCGAGCCGGCGGCAGTCCCCCCGCGTGGTGCCGGGCCCGTCGCGTGGCGGCTGCCCGTCACACGTGGCCATGGGCGTGAGTCGCTTGACGCGGTGGCGCGCCGTCTCCCACAATCCGCCCGAGTCCGCGCCCTCCAAAGGAGATTCCATGCCTCGGATCCGCCCGCTCCCCGCTCCCGCGCACCAGGCGCCCCTCGTGGTCGTGCGCGCGAGCCTGGCCGCCATCCTGCTCGCTGGCGCCCTCGCCCCGTCCGCCGCGCGGGCGCAGCCCGCGCCGCGATATCTCGACGACGCCACGTTCTACGCCATGGAGTCGATTGCCAACCCGCGCATTTCCCCCGATGGGGGGGCGGTGGTCTTCTCGCGCGGCTTCGTCGACATGACGAAGGATCAGAATCAGTCGAACTTGTGGATCGTGGACACCGGCGGCGAGCGCCTGCGCCAGCTCACCGACGGGGCGTGGCGCGACTCGGCGCCCGTGTGGTCGCCCGACGGCCGCCGGATCGCGTTTCTCTCGAACCGTTCCGGGTCGTCGCAGGTGCACGTGATGTGGCTCGACACGCGCGAGACGCTGCAGCTCACGCGCGTCGATCGCGATCCGAGCGGGCTCGTGTGGTCGCCTGACGGGCGGCAGATTGCGTTCGTGGTGCGCGAGCTCGACGAGAAGCCTGCGCTGACCGTGAAGCTCCCGCCCACGCCGAAGGGCGCCCAGCTGGCCAAGGGCGCCGTCATCGTCGACCGCACCGCGTGGGCCTCCGATGGCGTCGGGCCCACGCCCAAGGGCTACACGCACGTGTTCGTCGTCGACGCGATGGTCGGCGGGACGCCGCGCCGGGTGACCTCGGGCGACTACAACCACACCGCGCCGGCGTGGTCGGCCGACGGCAAGACCCTGTTCGTCTCGGGCATTCGCAAGCCCGACGCCGAGTACCTGCGAGGCGACTCGGAGATCTACGCCATCGACCTCGCCACGCTCGAGGTGAAGGCGCTCACCGACCGGAGCGGTCCCGACGGCAACGTCGAGGTGTCCCCTGACGGGAAGTGGATCGCCTACACGGGCTTCGACCAGCAGAACTTCACGAGCCACCTCGCCAGTCTCCACGTCATGGATGCCACGGGAGGCGGGAAGCGGCTCTGGGTGGGCGACCTCCCCAGCTCACCGATGGCTGTGACCTGGGCGGCCGACGGATCGGGCGTCTACTACTCGATGCAGGAGAATGGCGAGCAGAACCTGCATTTCGTCGCGCTCGCGCCCGGGAGCCGGCCGCGCGCGGTGACGACCGGCGCGCACGTACTGACGGGCGTGTCGGTGTCGAAGACGGGCCGGGCGGCCGGCGTGCTCACGTCGGTGAAGCAGCCGGGTGTGCTCGTGGCCTTCGACATC
>JAHDVQ010000037.1:0-25301 GCA_023384595.1 Vicinamibacteraceae bacterium
TTGGGCCTTGGGCCTTGGGCCTTGGGCCTTGGGCCTTGGGCGTTGGGCGTTGGGCGTTGGGCGTTGGGCGTTGGGCGTTGGGCGTTGGGCCTTGGGTTCAGGCGGTGGGCGGTGGGCGGTGGGCTCCAGGCTCCCGGCCCCAGGCTCGAGGCTGGAATGGGTGAGGCGACATGATCGTGGAGCGTGGCCGCGGGGACCCGGTGGTGGTCGTGCCGGGCGTGCAGGGGCGGTGGCAGTGGATGGCGCCGGCCATCGACGCCCTGTCGGCCCGGGCCCGCGTCGTCACGTACTCGCTTGCGGGCGAGCCCGATGCCGGCTGGCGGCTGCGGGCGTCGGACACCTTCGACGTGCACTCGGTGCAGCTCGACGAGGTGTTCAACCAGGCGGGGCTCGAAGCCGCGGCGCTCGTCGGCGTGTCCTTCGGCGGATGGGTCGCGCTGCGCTACGCGGCGCGACGGCGGGAACGGGTGCGGGCGCTCGTGCTGGCGTCGACGCCCGGGCCCCACTTCCAGCCGGATCTGCGGCAGCAGCGCTACATGCGCTCGCCGCTGCTGACCTCGCCGCTCTTCCTCATCGGGGCGACCGAGAGGATGCGAGTCGAAGTGATGAAGGCGCTGCCCGATCCTCACGCGCGCTGGCGCTTCACGCGGGGTCAGCTCTCGCGCATGGCGAAGGCGCCGGCCTCGCCGGCGATGATGGCGCGCCGCGTGAAGCTGGCCCTGCACGAGGACTTCGGTGCGGATTGCGGCGCGGTGACGGCGCCCACGCTCGTGCTCACCGGCGAGAGCGGCCTCGATCGCGTGGTGCCGGTGACGAGTTCCGACGAGTACGTGGCGCTCATCCCGCATGCCGAGCGCGCGTCGGTGCCGTCGTGCGGGCACCTGGGGCTCGTCACGAGACCCGAGGCCTGGGCCGACGAGGTCGTGGGCTTCCTTTCGCGGCACGGCGGGCTCGCCGCGCCTGGCGCGGAGGTGTGATCGTGCACGTCCCGCTGCAGGGCCCCGCCGGGCGCCTCGATGCGCTGCTCGACGAGCCGGGACTCGATCCGGCGGCCGTCGCCGTGGTCGCGGCGCCGCATCCGCAGTACGGCGGCACCATGCGCTCGCGGGTCGTCTTCGAGATGACGCAGGCGCTGCTCCGGGTTGGCGCGGCGGTGCTGCGGTTCAACTACCGTGGCGTCGGGCTGAGCGCCGGCGAGTTCTCGGAAGAGGGCGCCCTCGAGGATTTCCGCGCGGCGCTCGACGCGGCCGCGGCGCGCTTCCCGGGGATCCCCGCGTGGGCCCTCGGCTACTCGCTCGGCTCGTGGGTCGCGCTGACGGCCGGGGCGTCGGACGCGCGCGTGGCCGCGCTGGTGGGTGTCGCCCCGGTGGTGGGCCACTACGACTTCGCCGCGGCGACGGCCGCCACGGCGCCGGTGTTCCTCGTGGCTGCCGGCAACGACGAGATGACGCCGGTGAAGCAGGTCCGGCAGTTCTACGGGCGGCTCGGTGAGCCCCGCGAGCTGGTGGTCATCGACGGAGCGGACCACGCGTTCACGGGCATGGCCATCGAGGTCGGCGATGCCGTCGAGCAACTGCTCGGCGAGTGACGGACGAACGCAGAAATCTCACGCCGGGTGCGGTGACCCGCCCCGGGAGGGAGAGTGAACGATGAAGGAAGCGGTGATTGTCTCGGCCGTGCGCACGCCCGTGGGGAAGGCTCCGAACGGCACGCTGCGTACTACGCGTCCCGACGACCTCGGGGCGCTCGTCATCGGCGCGGCGCTGGCGCGCACGCCCGGCCTCGACCCGAACGAGATCGAGGACGTCATCATGGGCTGCGCCATGCCCGAAGGCGAGCAGGGCCTGAACGTCGCCCGCATTGCCGCCATCAAGGCCGGCGTGCCGGTGACCGCTTCGGCGGTGACGGTCAACCGCTTCTGCTCGTCGGGGCTGCAGTCGATCGCCTACGGCGCCGAGCGCATCATGCTCGGTCTCGCCGACGTCGTCGTGGCGGGCGGCACCGAGTCGATGAGCATGGTGCCGATGGGCGGCAACAAGGTGTCGCCCAACCCCACGCTCGTCGGCAGCTACCCCGACGTCTACCTTTCGACGGGCCTCGTCGCCGAGAATCACGCCCGCGCGTCGGAGATCTCGCGCGAGGCTCAGGACGAGTTCGCCCTGCGGAGCCACCAGCGGGCCATTGCCGCCATCGACGCCGGCCGGTTCAAGGACGAGATCGTGCCCGTCCCCGTGCGGGTGCTCGACGGCATCGACAGGACGAGGCCCGTGGTGAAGGAGATCGTCTTCGACACCGACGAGGGCCCCCGGCGCGACACCTCGCTCGAGGCGCTCGGCAAGCTGCGGCCGGCCTTCCACACGAAGGGTACCGTCACGGCGGGCAACTCGTCGCAGACGAGCGACGGCGCCGCGGTCGCCATCGTCATGTCGGCCGAACGCGCGAAGGCCCTCGGCCTCACGCCGATGGCGCGCTTCGTGACCTACGCGACGGCCGGCGTGCCGCCCGAGATGTTCGGCATCGGCCCGGTCCCCGCCATCCGCAAGGCGCTCAAGGCGGCGGGGCTCACGCTGGAGCAGATGGACCTCGTCGAGCTGAACGAGGCCTTCGCCTCGCAGGCGCTCGCGTGCCTGAAGGAGCTGCCGATCGACCCCGAGCGCCTGAACGTCAACGGAGGCGCCATCGCGCTCGGCCATCCGCTCGGCTGCACCGGGGCGAAGCTGACGGCCACGCTGCTCCACGAGCTGGCGCGCCGCAAGGGCCGGTACGGCCTCGTGTCGATGTGCGTGGGCGGGGGCATGGGCGCGGCGGGGATCTTCGAACGAGTGTAGCGGGCCTTGGGCCTCGGGCCTCGGGCCTTGGGCCTCGGATCGATGAACGGACGATGAGAGGAGAACGACGATGACGACCGCATTCGCCACCGAGGTCCGGAAGGGCGGCTCGTGGCTGCTCGACCAGGCCGCACCCGACACGGTGTTCACGCCCGAGCGGCTCACCGACGAGCACCGGATGATGAACCGCACGGCGCTCGACTTCGCCAGACAGGAGGTCCTGGCGGTGCTCGATCGCCTCGAACAGAAGGAGTGGGACCTGAACCGGCAGCTGGTACGGCGCGCCGGCGAGCTGGGCCTGCTCGGCACCGACACACCCGAGGAGTACGGCGGGCTCGAGGTCGACAAGGCCAGCTCGCTCGTGGTGGCCGAGGGCGTCGCCATCTCGGCGTCGTTTGCGACCACCTTCGGCGCGATGACCGGCCTGAGCATCATGCCGCTGCTCATGTTCGGCACCGACGAGCAGAAGAAGAAGTACCTGCCGGGGCTCGTGAGCGGCGAGATCGTGGGCGCCTACGCGCTCTCCGAGTCGGGCTCGGGCTCCGACGCGCTCGGCGCGCGAGCGAAGGCCGCCCTGCAACCCGACGGCAGCTTCCGCCTGAGCGGCGAGAAGATGTGGATCACCAACTGCGGCTTCGCCGATCTCTACATCGTCTTCGCGAAGGTGGACGGCGAGCACTTCTCGGCGTTCATCATCGAGCGGGGCTTCCCCGGCGTCAGCAGCGGCAAGGAAGAGCACAAGATGGGCCTGCACGGCTCGTCGACCGCGCCGCTCATCCTGCAGGACGTGCCGGTGCCGAAGGAGAACCTCCTCGGCGAGATCGGCAAGGGCCACAAGGTCGCCTTCGAGGTGCTCAACTACGGGCGGTTCAAGCTGGGCGCCATGTGCCTCGGCGGCACGAAGAACGCCATCGGCGAGGCGGCCCGCTATGCGGCCACCCGCAAGCAGTTCGGCACGGCCATCGCGAACTTCGGCGCCATCAAGCACAAGCTGGGCGAGATGGTGGCGCGCACCTACGCGCTCGAGAGCCTGATGTACCGGACGGCGGGCCTCATCGACGTGTGGATGGCCAACGAAGAGGGCGCGCACGCCGCCAAGCTGCGCGGCGCGCTCGAGGAGTTCGAGGTCGAGTCGTCGATCGCCAAGGTCGCCGGCAGCGAGATTCTGGACTTCGTGCTCGACGAGAACGTGCAGATTCACGGCGGCAACGGCTTCGTCTCCGACTATCCTGCGGAACGGCACTACCGCGACGCACGCGTGAACCGCATCTTCGAGGGCACCAACGAGATCAACCGTCTCCTCATCACCGGACGGCTGATGCGCAAGGCGCTGAAGGGCGATCTGCCCCTCATCGCGGCGGCCAGGAAGCTCTTCGACGAGATCATGACGCCGGGGCTCGCCGAACCGCCGGGCGACGGCCACCTCGACGCGGAGCTCGCCGCCGTGCAGGCCTTCAAGAAGGTCGCCCTGCTCGTCCTCGGCGCCGCCATGCAGAAGTACGGACAGAAGGTCCAGGACGAGCAGGAGGTCCTGAACGCGATCTCCGACATCCTCATCGACCTGTACGCCGCCGAGAGCGCCGTGCTGCGCGCGCAGGCGGCCAACACGCTGGGCAACGCCACCGCCGCCCTGCAGGCGGCCGCCGCGACGGCGTACGTCAGCGACGCGGCCGCGCGCGTCGAGCTGAATGCCAAGACGGCGCTGGCGGCCATGGCCGAGGGTGACGAGCTGCGCACGCAGCTGGCGGCCCTGCGGCGCGTCCTCAAGACGACGCCCGCCAACACCATCGCGCTCCGCCGGCAGCTCGCCGACGCGACGGTGGAGCGAGGATCGTATATCTTGGGGTAATGCTCCCGCACCAGGCGCACCTGGCCCGGCCGCGCGGTACCCGCCGCGCGGCCGGCCGCTCTGCGCGGCGCCACACGATGCCATGAGCCTCAGGGCTGTCGTCTTCGACTTCGACGGCGTGCTCGCCGCGAGCGAGCCGCTTCACCTGAGGGCGTGGCAGGACGTGCTCGCCGACGTCGGCGTCACGCTGACGGTCGAGGACTACTACGCGAACTACCTCGGCTACGATGACGATGGCCTCATCCGCGTGCTGAACGAGGACCAGCGCCTCGACCTGACCCCCGCGCAGCGCCGGGCCCTCGTCGACGAGAAGTCGCGGCTGCTGCCGGCGCTCCTGCGCGACCCCGACGTCCTCTATCCGGGCGCCGCCGGCGTCGTGCGTGAGCTGGCGCGCCACGTGCCGCTCGCCATCGCGTCGGGCGCCCTCCGGCCGGAAATCGAGCTGGTCCTCGAAGGCGCCGGCCTGCGCGACTGCTTCGCGGCCATCGTCGCGTCGGGCGAGACCACCCAGAGCAAGCCCGCGCCCGACCCGTACATCCGCGCCGTCGCCCTGCTGGATCGGGCCGGCTACCTCGACGCCTCCAACGGCGGTGTCCGCCACTGCGTCGCCGTCGAAGACTCACGATGGGGACTCGAGTCGGCCCGGGCGGCAGGCCTTCGGACGGTCGCTGTCACGACCTCGTACGAGGCCGCCGAACTCACCGCGGCCGACCTCGTCGTCGGGGGGGTGGCCGACCTCACGCTGGCCCGGCTCTCGGCGCTCGTGGAGTCGCGCTGATGCTGCGGCCGGAGCGCGTGCAGGCCTTCGTCGAGGCCGCCGAGGCCCACGACGCCGACGCGCTGCCGCGCGCCGCGCTCCTCATTGGCCAGGTCGAGTACCCCGATCTCGACCTCGCCCCCACGATGCGGCAGCTGAACCGGCTGGGCGCGCTGGCCATCAGCCGCATCGAGCGCCTCGGCGCCGACGCGCCCACGTCGGATCGGATCGACACGCTCAACACGCTGCTCTTCGACGACGAAGGGTTCCACGGCAACGAGGCGCGGTACGACGACCCGCGCAACAGCTTCCTCAACGACGTCATCGAACGGCGGACGGGCATTCCCGTGAGCCTGTCGCTCGTCTACATCGACGTCGCGAGGCGGGCGGGACTCACGGCCGAAGGCGTGAACTTCCCGGGGCACTTCCTGGTCCGCATCCGGCCGCGTTCGCTCGACGGCACGCCGCCTGTGGACATCGTGCTCGACCCCTTCAACCGGGGCGTCCGGCTGTCGGAGGCCGACTGTCGCGCGCTCGCGCGGGCGCATCTCGGCGAGGACGTCCGGTTCAGCCGCCAGATGCTCGCGGCGGCGAGCAAGCGCCAGATGCTGGCGAGGATGCTGATGAACCTGAAGCGGCTGTACGTCGCGATGCGGTCCTTCGGTCACGCGCGCGACGTGGTGGGGCTGCTGCTCGCCCTCGACCCGCACGCGCCGACGGAACTGCGTGACCGCGGGCTCCTGTCGTATCACCTCCAGGACTTCTCGCCGGCGCTGCGCGACCTCGAGCGTTACCTGCGCGACGCGGCGTTCACGCCGCCCGCCGAGGCCCCCCAGGAGGAATCCCAGAGCGAGTACCAGCAGATCTGGGAACACGTGAAGAACCTCAGACGGCGTCTCGCCGGCCTCAACTAGCGGGACTGGCGTCAGTCCGTGCGCGCGAGATGCCGGCAGCGGTCGTCCGATTCACGCCGTTCATCACCTCATAACTCCAGTTCACCCCTACACGACCGCCCTGACGAGTCAAAAGTTCGTGAAATTGGATCATTTGGATCCAATATCGCGAATCTGACTGCCGTCAGACCTATCGTTCTATGAGATTTGCCCGAGTTTTTGGGACGAACCGCTTGGAACGCGAAGTGCTTGGGCTGGGGCCAACCGTAAATCACGCTCGCGCCGGGAGGCGCCCGCTCCCGCCATGTCGGAGGCAGGGAGAGGGATGTCGTCCCGCTGGCGGCGCAAGCGTCGGCGGCTCCCTGCCCGTGCCCTTTCCGGCGCGGGTGCCGCGACTTCCAGGAGGAGGAGGTTCGGATGAGACTTCGTTTGGCGATACTGCTGGCGGCGGTCGTGCTCTTGGCACCGACCGGAGCGGCCCTCGCGCAGACCACGGGCGAGATCTTCGGTCGCGTCATCGACGGCTCGGGCGCCGTGCTGCCGGGGGCCTCGATCACGCTGTCGGGCCCGACGCTGCTGCAGCCGCTCACCTCGACGGCCACCGAGACGGGCACCTACCGGTTCTCGCAGGTGCCCATCGGCACCTACACCCTTCGCTTCGAGCTCCCCGGTTTCCGCACGGTCGTCCGCGAGGGCATCCGCGTGGAGATCGGCTTCAGCGCACAGGTGAACGCGACGCTCGAGGTCTCGTCGATGGAGGAGGAGATCACGGTGACGGGCGAGAGCCCGGTGGTCGACGCGCGGAAGACGGGCGCGGCCAGCACGTTCACGCAGGAACAGCTCCAGGCGATTCCGAGCTCGCGCGACCCGTGGGTGATGCTCGAGCAGACGCCGTCGATCGCGCTCGACCGCGCGAACGTCGGCGGCACGCAGTCGGGCCAGCAGGCCGGCTACGTGGCGCGCGGCGCGGGCACCGGCAACAACGTGTGGAAGCTCGACGGCGTCAACATCACCGACATGAACGCCACCGGCGCCTCCTCGATCTACTTCAACTTCGACGCCTTCGAGGAGATGCAGTTCAGCACGGCGGGTAACGACGTGACGCAGGCGACGGGCGGCGTCGGCGTGAACCTGGTGACCAAGAGCGGCACCGACAGGTTCCGCGGGTCGGCGCGGTATCTCATCACCGACGAGCAGTTCCAGGGCGACAACGTCGACGACGAGCTGCGCGAGCAGGGCGCGACGTCGGGCAACCCGATCCAGCAGATCAAGGACTACGGCTTCGACATCGGTGGTCCGATCCTCCGCGGCCGCGCCTGGTTCTGGGGCGCGTACGGCAAGCAGGACATCAACGTCGGCATCCTGGGCTTCTACAAGAAGCAGGACGGGTGCCCCGGGTCGCCTGGCGGGCCGAATCCGGCCGACATGAGCACGAAGGAGATCCGGAAGTGCCTCCAGGCCGACACGACCGTGCTCGACAACTACGACATCAAGGGCCAGGTGCTGCTCTTCCAGGGCAACAAGGCGACGTGGTACTCGAACTTCGCCGAGAAGTTCCGGAACGCGCGCGACGCGTCCGACGTGCGGCCGCCCGAGACCGTCTACGTGCAGAAGGGCCCGGTGTGGACCCACAAGTTCAGCGACCAGCAGATCTTCAGCGATCGCTGGCTCGCCGAGCTGCAGGTGGCGCGCGTGGGCGGCAACTTCTCGCTCGACTTCCCGAACCCGGGCGAGCAGTTCAGCATCCAGCGGCGCTTCGACGTGCTGTCGGGCGCCTACGCGCGCTCGTTCTCGCAGTCGCTCTTCGATCGGCCCATCCTGACCTTCGATCTCAAGTCGACCTACTTCGTGCCGGGCTGGCTCGGCGGCGATCACAACTTCAAGGTCGGCTACGAATGGCGCGACACCGACGCGCAGACCTACTCGCACGTCGGCGGCTACGCCACCGCGCGCTTCGCCAACGGCGTGCCCGACTCGGCCGACATGCATCGTGACGCGTTCACGCTCTACGAGCTGCGCACGCAGTCGGCCTACGCGCAGGACACCTTCACCCGCGGCCGCCTCACGGTGATGGCGGGCGTGCGCTACGACTGGCAGAAGGACGTCGCGAAGGGCGCCACGGTCGACGCCAACCCGATCATCCCGGACATCCTGCCGGGCGCGTCGTTCGACGGCGCCGATCCGGGCGTGGTCTTCAAGACGCTCTCGCCGCGCTTCGGCCTCACCTACGACATCAGCGGCCGCGGCAAGACGATTGCCAGCTTCTCGGCCTCGCGCTACTACGGGCAGCTCGGGAGCGGCGGGCTCGCGAGCACGCTCAACCCGCTGACGGCCGTCACGCTCCGCTACCGGTGGAACGACCTGAACGGCGACGAGCTCGTCTCGGCCAACGAGCTGGACCTGTCGCGCATCCTCGCGCAGGGCGGCAACTACAACCCGGCCAACCCCTCGTCGCCGACGACCATCAACCGCATCGCGGACGATCTCGAGATCGACACGACCGACGAGATCGTCGTCGGCCTCCAGCACGAGCTCATGTCCGATCTCGCGGTCTCGGCCAACTACATCTGGCGCAAGTACGACAACATGTGGCGCACCGACATCGAGGGCATCACGAGCGACGACTACGTCGAGGTGACGACGACGCCGACCGGGTGTTTCTCGGGCGGCGGTCAGTCGGCGGCCTGCCCGTCGGTGACCTACTTCAATCCGACGACCAACACCGTCGGCCTTCCGCGCATCCTCTCGATGGCATCCGACTACTCGCGCAGCTACAACGGCATCGAGCTCGAGCTGCGGAAGCGCTACTCGCACCGTTGGCAGGCGAACGTGAGCGTCGCCTACAACGACGCCACGCGGCACTACGATTCGCCGCGGTCCTACGTCGACCCGACCAACATCGACAAGCTCGACGACGCGCAGCACGCGGACCAGTCGGGCGGGTCGGGCATCGACAACGTCTGGGTGAACGCCAGGTGGCTCTTCAAGGCGAGCGGCCTCTACACCTTCCCGTGGGACATCAACGTCTCGGCGTTCCTCAACACGCGCCAGGGCTACCTCTTCCCCGAGGCCCTCACCATCCGCAACCGGCCGAACGGCGGCGGCAACGTGGACGTGCTCCTCGAGAAGTACGGCGAGTCGCGTCACCCGAACTTCGCGCAACTCGACGTGAAGGTCGAGAAGGCGTTCCACGTGCGGCAGTTCCGGTTCAAGGCGGGCATGTCGGCCTTCAACGTGCTCAACGCCAACACGGTGATGGCGCGCCGCCGCATCGTGAATGCCAGCAACTACCTGAACGTCAGCCAGATCCTCTCGCCACGCGTCGTCCAGTTCGGCGTCAAGATGGAGTTCTAGACACGGGCTCCGGGCTCCAGGCTCCGGGCTCCAGGCAAGAAAATGGGCCGGCTCCCTTCGGGGGGCCGGCCCTTCGTGTTCCCGGCGGGACGCCGTCTACTCTCTGGCGCCGGCGATGTTCTCGTAGAGGTGCGCGGCGGCCACCACGCCGTTGTGGAAGTTGCCGAGATCGAGCTTCTCGTTCGGCGCGTGGATGCGGTCGTCGGGAAGGCCGATGCCGAACAGCACGCTCGGCAGCCCGAGGATGTCCTGGAAGCTGGCCACGACGGGGATCGATCCGCCCTCGCGGGTGAAGAGCGGCTCCCGCCCGAAGCCGGCCTCGATGGCGCCGGCGGCCGCGCGCACGAACGGGTTGTCGAGCGACGCCTTCCAGGGCTTCCCGCCGTGCATCTTCGTGACCTCGACGTGCACCGTCTTCGGCGCGATCTTCTTCACGTGCTCGGCAAAGAGGTCCGCAATCCTGTCGGGGTCCTGGTTCGGCACCAGGCGCATGCTCACCTTGGCCATGGCCTTGGCGGGCAGCACGGTCTTCGCGCCCTCACCGGTGAAACCGGAGAGCAGGCCGTTGACTTCCAGCGTCGGACGCGCCGAGAGCCGCTCGAGTGTGGTGAAGCCGGTCTCGCCGGTCAGTTTCGGGGCGCCCAGCTCCCTGGCGAACCGCTTCTCGTTGAACGGCAGCTTCTTGAACTCGGCCCGCTCCGCGTCGCTGAGCGGCTCGACGTCGTCGTAGAAGCCCGGGATCTTGATGCGCCCCGACCTGTCCTTGAGCTGACTGAGCATCTGCGCGAGCGTGAACGCCGGGTTGGCGAGCGCTCCGCCGAACTGCCCCGAGTGCAGATCGGTGTGGCTGCCGGTGATGTCGATCTGGCAGTACGCCAGGCCCCGCAGGCCGTAGCAAATCGACGGCACCCCGCGATCGAACATCCCGGTGTCGGAGATGACGACCACGTCGGCGGCCAGCAGATCCTTGTTGGCGGCGATGAAGGCGTCGAGGTTCTTGCTGCCGACCTCTTCCTCGCCCTCGAGGATGATCTTGAAGTTCACCGGCAGGCGCCCGGTCTGCGAGAGCCACGCCTCGAGCGCCTTGAAGTGCATGAAGACCTGCCCCTTGTCGTCGGCCGCCCCGCGCGCGAAGATCTCGCCGTCGCGCACCGTCGGCTCGAAGGGCGGCGTCGTCCACAGGTCGATGGGATCGACCGGCTGGACGTCGTAGTGCCCGTAGTAGAGCACCGTCGGCGCGCCCTCGGCCTTGAGCCACTCGGCATAGACAATGGGGTTGCCCGGCGTCTCGCGAAGCCCGGCGTTGTCGAACCCGAGGCGCGCCAGCTCGCCGACCGCCCAGTCGGCCGCCGCGCGCACGTCGCCCGCGTGCTCCGATAGCGCGCTCACGCTCGGAATCCTGAGCCAGTCCTTCATCTGCTCGACGAACTGGTCGCGGTGCGTATGAATGAAGTCGATGACCTTCGTGTCCATGGATGCTCCTTTGGGTGGTGCCCGGCTCGGTCTTCGTATTCTATCCGCCGCCCTCGCGCCAGCCCGGTCCGGCCCGCGACCGGACGACCATCGCCGGTACGGGCGCGCTACCCGTAGAGCTGTTCGAGAAGACGCGACAGCTCCCTGACCTCGGCCGGCGAGAGTCGCGCCTCGACGTCCCGGTGCAGCGCCCGGACATGCGGATCGAGGCGCTTCAGCAGGTCCAGCCCCGCCCGCGTGATGCGCGTCAGCGACAACCGGCGGTCTGCCGACGTGCGGATCCGCTCGACCAGGCCCTGGCGCTCGAGGCGGTCGATGAGGCGCGTCACGTCGGGCGCACGCTCGATGAGCCGCGAAGCGATCTCGCCGCGCGGGTAGCCGTCGGGGTGCGCGCCCCGGAGGATGCGCAGCGCGTTGTACTGGGCGCGCGTGAGGTGGTAGGGCTCGCAGAGTTCGTCCACGCGCTGGCGCACGTGCGCCGCGGCCACGAGGAGATTCAGCAGGGCTTCGTGCGCCGGGCCGTCGAAGCGGGCCTGGCGGAGTCGTGCCTTCAGGATCTCGCCCACCGGCGCATCTTACACGCTCACCATCTCGTCCTCCATGCCGCCCTCGTCCCTCGCGGTGGGCCCGATGGCGGGGCCGCGCGGCGCGACGTGCCGCGGCGCCGGACCGGTGTACTCGAGGACCGGGAGCGCGGGTGTCGGCTCGCTCGAGGCCACGCTCTCGTTCCAGTGCGCGGCCCATCCGGCGGTCCGGGCAATGGCGAGCAGGACCTCGAGCAGCTCGTCCTCGAGGTGGAGCGCGTCGAAGATCAGCGCGGAGAAGAAGTCGCGGCCTGCGACGAGTCCCAGCCCCGGCTCGCCCTCGATGGCCGCCTCGAGGCGGAGGCCTGCGTCGACGAGCGGTCGCGGCCCCGTGGCGGCCAGCGCCTCGTGGAGGGCGGCCTTGAGCGCCCGGGCGACGCCCGACGGTCCCCCGCTCCTGCGCTCGAACCCCGCGAGCCTGACCGCGGCCTGCACCTCGTCGGCGACCGCCTCGACCGATCGGCCCGACGACACCTCGTGCGCGAAGGCCAGCGCCTCGCGCATCGTGCCCGCCGCGCACGCGCACCCGCACGCCGTCGACGCGGCGGCGACGGCCCAGTAGGGATTGCCGTGCGCCCCGCTCAGCAGGCGCACCGTGTGCGTGGCGACATCGGCCGCCGGCTCGGCCTGGGCGATCAGCCAGGCATCGAGGGCGCGCTCCAGGGCGCGGTGCGGACGGAAGCGCGGCTCGGCCCGCCGGAAGATCAGGCTCAGGAGATCGCCGGCGTACGACAGCGTGTTGTCGGGAAGCACCGCCGGGAAGCCGTGACGGTGCCGGAAGGCGTCGGCGGCGATGGTCGGGCCCTTGCCGAGCAGCCTCGCGATCTGCAGCCGCCGGTCGGCAGGGGCGCTCCGTGCGGCGGCATCCGGGTAGAGCGCCGCAAGGCCCGCGACGGCGCTGCTCCAGATCGCCCGCGGCGGCGCGTCGGTCGGAAAACCCTCGATGACCCGCCGCAGCTGCTCGTGCACCATCGTGTGGTGCGTCACCTCGTCAATCCAGGCGGCGCTCTCGGCCGGCGACGGCAGGTCGCCGTGCGCGAGCAGATAGGCGACCTCGAGGAACGAGCACGACGCGGCGAGATCGCCCGGGTCGTAGCCGCGATATCGGACATCGCCGGTCGCGTCGCTCGAGGCGATGGCCGTGCGATTGGGTGCGGGCGGGGCGGCAGCGGACATGACGACGACGCTCCGGGGGGCGGGCGCGACCTGAGGCGAAGATACGCGGCTTCGCCGCGCGAGGTCAAACCTCGAACCCGGAACGCACGTGAAGCCAGGTCGCGTCGAGACCGAGCGGGTCGGTGCCAGATCCCGGCTCGCGCAGGGCCTGCCGCTCGTCTTCGAGCTTCAGGAGGTGGGCCAGCACCGAGTCGGTGGCCGCGGGGACGAGCGCGTCGGCGAGCCCGGGGTAGATGCGCGCCACGAGGTCGGCGACGCACCAGGCCCTCTCGGCGAGCGCGTCGAGGATCTGGCGCTCGCGCATCAGCCGGTGCGACAGGTAGCTGCGCAGCAGCGCGGCAGGGTTGTCGATTGGCTGGCCATGTCCCGGATAGATCCGTCGGGGCTGCAGGTCGAGCACGCGGCGGAGCGAGTCGAGGTAGGCCGCGAGGTTGCCGCCGTGGCGTGCGAGGATGGCGACGGTCCCGCCATTGACCACGAGGTCGCCCGAGAAGAACGCGCCGGAGCGCGGCTCGAAGAACGACACGTGGTCGGGCGCGTGTCCCGGCGTGGGCACCACCCAGACGGCGCTGGTCCCCGCCGGCACGAACGCATCACGCTCGAGCGGCTGCCACGCGATCTTGCCCAGCCTGTCGTCGCCCGGCGCGGGCAGCTTGTGGATTCGGGCCCCGGGCCAGCGCGCGGCGACGGCCGCCGCCCCGCCCGCGTGATCGCGGTGTCCGTGGGTGACGAGGACCTGGGCCAGGCCCCCGCCGTCGGCCTCGATGAGCGACGCCAGCTCGTCGAGATGCGCGTCCACACCAGAACCGGTGTCGATGAGCGTCGGCACGGCCCCCGGCAGGTAGTAGGTCATCGACCCGGCGCCCGTCCAGGCCCCCGGGTTCCTCGCGTTCACCGGCACGATGGGGAAATACATGCGCCCAGGTACAAAGAGAAAGCCGGGATTCCGGCTTTGTCAAACGGGGTATGAGAACTGGTGAATGACCGTCAGGCGGGCAGACGAACTTACGTGGGCCTGTCGGGCCTGTCGCACGGGAAGGTCACCGTGTGACCGGCTTGAAGGGACCGAAGAAAAGGTGGTCCGGAATCCCGATTCGCTCCGTATTATGTGAAACAATTCACAAGGCTGTCAAGTGGTTTTTCCACTTCCCGTCCCGGCCGCCCCCGGCGGCCGCCCTACACCCCTCACGTGCCGCCGTAGCCGACCTGCACCGCGTCGCCGTCCACGATGACCGGCACGTTCCGCTCGCCCCGGCTGTAGGACAGCATGCGCTCGAGCCCGGCCCGGTCCTTCTTCACGTCGACGTACTCGACCTCCCCTCCCCTGGCATAGGCCTCACGGGCCGCCTGGGTATAGGGTCACGTGCTCTTCCCGAAGATGATGACGCGGGACATCGTTCCTCCTCCCGTTCTCTGCTCGAGCGGCGCTCGACCCCTGCTAGAGGCGGCGCTCGACGTTCGGAAAACTGTTCCACACGGGCACGCCGCAGAAGTGCGTGCCCTCGGTGCACCGCGGCGACGCCAGCCCGTTCCGGATGACGCAGGGCGGCCCGAGGTGCCGTCCGAGCTGGGGATGCCGCTCGGCCACTTGCGCGATCTCGTCCATGGACGCGAGGTAGATCTCCTCCTGCGCGTTGAAGCAGGTCCGCATGGTCCACTTGTGCACGAGCGCGATGAGCGGCCCCGACTCGTAGAAACGCAGCGCCGTCGCGTTGGGCAGCACGTAGAGTGCGAACTCGAGGGGCACGCCGAGCGCGAGCAGACGGTGCTTCGCGTGCCAGGCGCGCTCGACGGCACGGACGAACTCGTCGCGCGCCTCGGGGTTGGCGGCGATCAGCCGCGGCGTCACCACGTCGGGCGCACTGGTGTCGGCCATCGTCATCAGCGGACGGGACGCCGGCACCATCCGGTGGCGTTGATCCTGCGAGTCGGCCGTGTGGCTGAGGCGCTTGGCGAACGTGTACTGCACGTGCTGCAGCGCGCGCATGAGCGGCGAGTGATACGACAGGTTCATCGCCTCGAGCCGATACCGGTTCTGCGCCGGATCGAGGACGCGCCCGATGGCGTCGGCATCGTTCAGTTCGGCCTCCGCCAGGCCGAACACGGCGCGCACCGCGTCGGCGACGAGGCGCTCGGCGCCCGGCGAGGCATCGACGAGCCTCGACGTGCGCCCCTCGAGCCGCGCGTCGAACTCGGCCACGAACCGGTCGGCCCCCGCGAGCGGCGTGGGCATCCGGACCTCGGGCTGCTCGTCGCGCGGCATGGGACCGACGGCGATCCTGTCGATGAACAGCGGATCGTGCGCGCGCACGGCGTCGACCATCGCGCCCACGACCAGCCGTGTCTCGTGCGGCGCGTCGCCGGATTCGGCCATCCTCCAGAGGCGGTAGAGCGTGATCCCCGAGATGGTGTGGACCATCGCCGTGAAGGCGCCGATCGGGATGACGTAACGCGCGGTCTCGATGGCCTTCTTCTCGGCCTCCCGCTCGATGCCGCGCAGCCGCTCCGCGCTCGCGCGCGGCGTGACGTAGCGCAGCTCCTTCAGGATCCGGAACGTGTCGTCCTTGAGCAGGGCCGCCAGCCGCCGGTACGATGCCCACGCGTCGAGGACGGCGCGCTCGTAGACCTCGCGCGCTTCGCCCGAGAGCGGCGGCACGAAGGCGCGCGGTTCGTTGAGCTTCACGTACCGCTGGCTCTGCTGCTCCGAGTTGTAGAACGGGTAGCTGTGGAGGAAGCTCCAGACGAACTGCCTCGACACGTTCTCGAGGCCGAACTCGAAGTGCGCGTGCTGGTACACCGTGTGGTGGCCGCCCTCGAAGGTGAGCCGCCCGATGTTCTCGCGCTGGCGCTCGGTGATCTCGGCCGGGAGAACGACACGCGGCGAGTAGCACGTGCGCGCCGCGGCGATGGCGCCGTCGAAGGCGCCGAGCGGCGCGTTGCGCAGCGTCACGCCCGGAGGTCCGGTCACGAGCGAGGCGGTCCCGGCCGCCGGCACGTTCATGACGGGACTCGCCTCAGAGCGCGTCGTCCTCGCCGCCGTCGCGCGCCCAGAAGCGCCCGTACTCGTCGAGGAAGGCGAGCGACGTGAAGCTCTCCATGCGATCGAGGAAGAGCACGCCGTCGAGGTGATCGGTCTCGTGCTGCACGACGCGCGCGGGGAAGCCGTGCAGTGCCATCTCGAAGGACTTGCCACGCCGGTCGAGCGCCCGCACGACGATGTCGCGGTGGCGCGGCACGCGCCCGCGGATGTCGGGAATGCTCAGGCACCCCTCCCAGTCCTCCTCCATCACGTCGCCCGCCGGTTCGATCTCGGGATTGATGAACGGGATTACCTTCAGCCGCCCGTCATCGCTCTCGATGCCGGCGACGAACATGCGCAGGGGCTCGTGGACCTGGGGGCCGGCGAGCCCGATGCCGGAATACTCCGCCATCGTCTCCATCATGTCGTCGATGAGCTTCTGCAGGGGCGCGGTGCGCAGTTCCGTCGGCTCGAGCCGTCGCGCGGTCTTGCGGAGCACGGGGTGCCCCATGCGCGCCACTTTCAGGAGGGACATAATCGTTCCAGTATACAACCCGGCCTTGCTCAGGAGGGGTCCGCCCAGTCGGGCACGACGTCCTCGCGTTCGGCCTCGAGGACGGCCGCCTTCACGAGCGCCTGCACGTCGAGCGCCGCTTCCGCGGACTCGATCTCGTCGCGTCCGGCGCGCGTGGCGGGATGGCGCGGCGTGAACACCTGGCAGCAGTCCTCGTCGGGCCGGATCGAGATGTCGTAGGTCCCGATCCGCTTCGCCTCGGTCGTGATCTCCTCCTTGTCCATCGCGACGAGCGGACGCAGCACCGGCAGGCTCGCCGCCGACTGGACGATCGACAGGTTCTCGATGGTCTGCGAAGCGACCTGACCGAGCACTTCGCCCGTGACCAGCACCTGGGCGCCCGTCCGCCAGGCCAACCGGTCGGCAATGCGCATCATGAACCGCCTGTACAGCACCACGCGCAGCGCCGCCGGCGTGTGGGCGACGATCGTGCGCTGCACGGTCGCGAACGGCACCATCCAGAGGCGCGAGCGCAGCTGGTAGGCCGACACGCGGCTGGCGAGCGCGCGGGCCTTCTCGATGGACGCGGTCGAGGTCACCGGGTAGCTGTGGAAGTGCACGAAGTGCACACGGCAGCCGCGTTTCATCATCCGCCACGCCGCCACGGGCGAGTCGATGCCCCCGGAGAGCAGCGCCAGCGCCCGCCCGCTCACGCCCGTCGGCAGGCCGCCCACACCCGGCTCGCGGTCGACGAAGCAGAACGCCATGCCGGGAACGATCTCGACCCGGACGACGAGGTCCGGGTGCTTGAGCGAGACCTTCCAGCCATGGCGCTCGATGAGGCGCCGGCCGACGTGCCGCTCGATGTCGGGCGAGGACACCGGGAACTGCTTGTCGGCACGCGTGGCCGCGACACGAAACGACGCGGGCGTGCGGCCTTCGGTGAGCTGGATCGCGGTGTCGGCGATGACGTCCAGATCGGCGTCGACACGCGCGGCGACGGCGTAGTTCGCCACGCCGCACTGGTGGGCCAGCCGCGCCAGGATGACGTCGCGCCGCGCGCCGGGCCTGAGGACGATCTCGAGGCGTCCCATGAGCGGGCGCACCTCGGCCACTCCAAGCCCCGTCGTCGCCTCGCGGATGTTCCGCACCAGGCGGTCGACGAACCACGGGCGGTTCCGGCCTTTCAGCGCGAGTTCCTGGTAGTGCACGAGGATCGACATCATCGCGGCGACTCCACCGCGGCACCGGACAGCACGAGGTCGGCCGCGCGGTGGCCAGACACGACCGCTCCCTCAATCGTGGCCGGAAGACCCGTCCCGGTCCAGTCGCCCGCAAGGTAGAGGCCGCGCACGGGCGTCCCGGGGGCCGGCCGTGGCGGCTGCCCCGGCGCGAGCGAGAAGGTCGCGCGCGGCTCGCGGACGATGAGCGCCGCCACGCGTGCCGCCCCCTTGGCGGCGACCCTCATCGCACCGAGAAGCTCCTCTTCGGCGGTCGCCGCAAGCGCCTCCTGGCTCGCGTCCACCACCGCGGCGGCACCGCTTGCGACAAGCGAGACGTGCCAGCGCCCCAGAGCGTCGCGCCCCTTGTCGAACGCCCACTGGAAGCGCCGGCCCGGCAGTCCCACGAAGGCCGTCTCGAGCACGGGTCGATCGAACCAGAGGTTCACGGTGACGATGGGCGAGGCCTCGCGTGCGCGCTCCGAGGCGAAGAGCGGCGCCAGGAGGCCCTCGCGCTCGACCACCGTCGCCTCCAGCGCGTGCCAGGGCACGGCGACGACGACGGCCTCGGGGCGTTCGGTCACCGTCTCGTCGCGCACGGTCACGCGCGTCACCTGTCCGCGCTCGACGTGCACGCGCGCCGGAGCATGACGTCGCACGAGTCCGCCACGCTCCTCGACGAACCGGCGTGCCGGCTCGGCGAATGCCTCGTCGAGACGGCCCACCGGAAGGCCAATCGACGCGTCCTGGCGCCCCGGACCGAAGATGCCGGCGAGCACTCGCACGAAGGGCCCGGCGGCGGAGGTGGCCACGTCCTGATTGAGCGCCGCGAGGGCGAGCGGTTCCCACAGCAGCTCGCGGAGCCTGGGTCCCTGCCCGTGGCGCGCGAGCCAATCTCCCACCGTTTCACCCGGCACGACGGGCGCCGGCCCCCGACCCTCGACCCAGTGCCGGGCCCGGCGCAGTGCGGGCGCGAGTCGCAGCACGGCGATCCGTTCGCGGGCCGGCAGCGTCCGCCAGGCCAGGACGCCCGCCAGCAGGTTCAGCGGCGCCCGCCACGGGGGACATCGCAGCGTGGAGCGCACGCCGGCCCGATCGACGCTCGTCACCTCGAGCGAGGGCTGCAGCCACACGTTCGCGCGCGCGCCCATGGCGTCGAGCCAGTCGAAGGTGGCGGCATAGCACCCCATCACGACGTGCTGGCCGTTGTCGATGCGCAGGCTGGTGGCGGGATCGACGATCGAGGTCGTGCGCCCGCCGAGCACGCCGCGCGCCTCCAGGACGAGCACCTCGCGCCCGCGGGCGGCAAGGCGCACGGAGGCGGCCAGCCCCGCGAGGCCGCCACCGACGACGACCACGCGGCCGGTCCGCCGCGCGACAGGCGCGAAGGCGCCCTCCGTCACACGCCCACCCGCGCGCGCGCCCAGACCGAGAGGGCGATGGACGCCTTCTGCGCGCGCGAGAGCCTGACGGGCGCGGTGAACACGTCGAAGCCGCGCCGCTCGATCCTGGCGAGGAGCGCCCGGTAGATGCCCGCCATGATCTCGGCCGCGACCAGGCGACGCCGGCAGCCGTCGGGCCGTGCGAGGCGCGCCCGAGCGTAGAACTCGCGTGCCCGGCGCGCCTGGTGCTCGAGCAGCGCCCGCACGGGGGGCGTCAGACGGCCCGCCCGCAGATCGTGCTCGGTGCAGCCGAAGGCGGCGAGCTCGTCGAGCGGCACGTAGAGCCGGCCGCGCGCGAGGTCGGCGCGGAGATCGCGCAGGATGTTGGTCAACTGCAGCGCAATGCCCAAATTCTCGGCATACGCGCGCCCTTCGGTGTCGGAGACGCCGAAGATGCGCAGGCAGATGAGGCCGACGGTGGAGGCGACGCGGTAGCAGTACGCGCGCAGCTGGTCGAAGGTGTCGAACCGGCAGCAGCCGATGTCCATCGCCACGCCGTCGACGAGCGCGTCGAACGGCGCGCGCTCGAGCGCGAAGCGCTCGACGAACGGCGCCAGCCGTCGCCCCTCGGGCGTCTCTGGCTCGCCGCCGCCGAAGAGATGCTCGATCTCCTTCCTCCAGAACTCCAGCGCCGCGGCCAGACGCTCGCGGGGCGTGCCCGCCGCTTCGTCCACCGCATCGTCGACCGCCCGGCAGAAGTCCCACACGGCGACAATGGCTCGTCGTTCGAGCGCGGGAAGGGCGAGAAACGAGTAGTAGAAGCTGGTGTTGCGGGCCATGAGTCTGGCGGGAGCGCCTCGGCTCCCGCCAGTATAATCGTCGGGTGAAGATCTACACGCGCACGGGCGATCAGGGGGCGACGTCGCTGTTCGACGGCACGCGCGTGTCGAAGGCCGATGCCCGTGTCGACGCCTACGGCGAGATCGACGAGCTGAACGCCGTGCTCGGCGTCGTGGTGGCCGCCGGCGTGGACGCCGAAACGGCGGCGCTCGTCCACGCCATCCAGCGCGACCTGCACGCCGTGGGCGCGCGGCTCGCGGACCCGCGGCACCGGATTGCGGCGCGCGTCGAGAAGGCCGTGCTCGACGCGGGCGCGGTGGAGCGGCTCGAGGCGGCCATCGACCGCTTCGACGAGGAGCTGCCGCCGCTCCGGCGTTTCATCCTGCCCGGCGGCACCCCCGCCGCGGCGAGCCTGCACGTGGCGCGGACCGTCTGCCGGCGCGCCGAGCGCCGCATCGTCGCCCTCGGCGAGGGCGAGGCCGATCCCGTAATCGTCACCTACGTCAACCGCCTCTCGGATCTGCTCTTCACCATGGCCCGCGCGGTCAACCACCGCGCGGGCGTGGCCGACACGGAGTGGTGAGACGCGCGCGCGAGGAGAGCGTGCCGGCGGCGCTCGCCGGCGCGTACGCGGAGTGCCTCGCGCTGGCGCGCGCGCACTACGAGAACTTCCCTGTCGCGTCACGCCTGCTGCCGGCGCCGCTCCGGCCGCACGTGGCCGCGCTCTATGCCTTCGCGCGGACGGCCGACGACATCGCCGACGAGGGGGCGGCTCCCGCGGCGGAGCGGCTGGCCGCCCTCGACGCCTGGCGCGACCGCGTGGTCCGCGCAGGAGGCGGCGGCCCGCCGCGCGAGGGTGATCCGGCGTGGCTGCCCGCGCTTGGTCACACGATCGTGTCGCGGGACCTTCCCATCGCGCTCTTCCATGACCTGCTCAGCGCGTTCGCGCAGGATGTGACGGTGCGGCGCTACGCGACGTGGGACGAACTGTTCGACTACTGCCGCCGGTCGGCCAACCCCGTGGGGCGCCTCGTGCTCCGCATCGGGGGATACCGGGACGCGGCGCTCGACGCCTCGTCCGACGCCCTGTGTACGGCGCTGCAGCTGACCAACTTCTGGCAGGACTTCCGGACCGACTGGGAGCGCGGCCGGCTGTACCTGCCACGCGAGGTGTGGGACGCCACCGGCGGCGCCGAGCGGGACCTCGATCGCTGCACACTTCCGCACGAGTGGAAGGCGGCGCTGGCGCGCGCGGCCGGCACGACGCGCGACTGGTTCGACCGCGGACGCGAGGTGTGCACGACGGTACGGGGGCGCCTCGGCTACGAGCTGCGTGTGACGTGGCTCGGCGGCTGCGCGGTGCTCGACAAGCTCGCCGCGAACGGCTACGACCCGGTGGCGACGAGGCCGCGGCTCGGCGCGCTCGACGTGCCGGGTCTGCTGTGGCGCGCGTGGCGATGGCCCGCCGTCAGGGGGTCGCGGTAGTGGCGCGCGCACGGCACGCCCGGCCACGCGGGCCTGCGGCGTGGCTTCCCGACAGCGCGGCGCGGCGCCGCTTCCGGGCCGGCGTGCTGCGCTGGTACCGCCGCCACGGCCGCGACCTGCCCTGGCGTCGCACGGGCGACCCGTATCACATCCTCGTCTCGGAGATCATGCTGCAGCAGACGCAGGTCGATCGCGTGCGTCCGAAGTACGAGGAATGGCTTTCGAAGTATCCGAGCTTCGCGGCGCTCGCGGCTGCCGACGAGGACGAGGTCGTCAGGACGTGGTACCCGCTGGGCTACAACATCCGGCCGCGCCGCCTGCACTCGATCGCGCGCGAGGCCGTCGCGCGCTTCGACGGCCGGCTGCCCAGCGACGAATCGACCCTGCGGTCGTTCAAGGGCATCGGCGCGTACACGGCCGGCGCCGTCCGCGCCTTCGCCTTCCGCGAGCGGGCCGCCATCCTCGACACGAACGTGGCCCGCGTCCTGTGGCGCGTCTTCGTGGCGGCCGGCGATCCGAAGCGGATGACGCGGCACCTGTGGGACGTCTCGCGCGCGGTGCTGCCGCATCGCCACGTCTTCGACTTCAACCAGGCCCTGATGGACCTCGGCGCCCTCGTCTGCACGGCCCGCCGTCCGCGCTGCGCGATCTGCCCACTGGCCCGATCCTGCGCGTGGCGCGCGCGGCACCCCGACGCGTCCCTTGTCACCGCCCGGCGAGGCGCGCCACCAGACCGGCGTCGGCCTCCGGCAGATCGAGCCCGGCGAGTTCGTCCGGGGTGACCCAGCGCATCTCCTGCCCGAGCACCGCGCGAGGTTCGCCGCGGATGGTGCACGCATAGAAGCGGAGCGCCACTTGCCGCTCCCTGTACGCGTGCACGGTCTCGAACACGAGATCCCCCACCTCGGCCTGTACGCCCAGTTCCTCGAGCAGTTCGCGGCGAAGCGCCTCGTCGTCGTGCTCGCCTGGCTCCACCTTGCCTCCCGGGAACTCCCAGTGCCCGGCAAGGTGGGTCCCCTCGAGCCGACGGGTCACCAGCCAGGCGCCGTTGCGGGCGACCACGGCCGCCACCACCTCGATGGTGCTCATCGAGCCACGCCAACCGGATGGCCGACGATGACGGCGAAGCGCGTGCCGGCGTCGAGCGCGTCGAGGCGGGTGCCGGGGGCCAGGCTGTCGCGGTGCACGTAGCCGAAGGCGAGCGGCCCGTTCTCGCGCGGCGACCAGACGCTGGTCGTGACGTGCCCCACGCGGCGCTCGCCGGCATGGAGCTCGGCGCCCGGCGGGATGATCACGGCGTCGGAGGCGGCGGAGGAAGCGGCCGGCGCGTCAGCGGGGCGCAATTCGACCAGACGGCGGGCCACGCGGCCGTGCCCGATGTCGCGCATGCGCACGAGGATCTCCTGACCGACGAAGCAACCCTTGGTGTAGCTCACCGCGCGCTCGTCGAGCCCGGCTTCGGTCGGTATCGTGTCTTCGAACAGGTCCCGCCCGAAGCGCGGACGGCCCTCCTCGACGCGGAGTACCTCCCACGTCGGCGCGTCGAGCGCGGGAACGCCGAGCTGTCTCGTCGCGGCCACGAGCCGATCGTGTGTGACGCCGTCGGCATAGACATCGAAGCCGGGAGATCCGGCCTCGTGTGAGGCCGCGACGATACACGTCCCGGTCGAGAGCCGGCCGTCCCCCGCCGGCCCGGCCCCGCCGATCGCAAGGTGCGCGTGCTCGCCAAGGTCGGCCAGCCTCGCCGCCAGCGACGGTTCCCCCTCGCCGGACGCACCGGCGACGCCGGCCGCGGCGAGCAGCCTGGCGACG
Organism: Vicinamibacteraceae bacterium; assembly: GCA_023384595.1. Classification (GTDB taxonomy): domain Bacteria; phylum Acidobacteriota; class Vicinamibacteria; order Vicinamibacterales; family JAFNAJ01; genus JAHDVQ01. Next base: position 23,187 of record JAHDVQ010000037.1, read on the forward strand.
AAGGACGGCGACTCGGGGCCCACGATCGCGAGCCGGTGCATCTCGCCGGAGACGTCCCGAAGCGCCACGTCCTCGGTGATGACGAACATCTCCAGCCGGGCGAGGAGGGCGCGCGTCACGTGCGCGGCGACGTCGGCGAGGGCTCCGTGCTCGAGGAGGAGCACGCGCAAATCGCTCACCATGCGGCCCTGCGGCGTGAGGCAGGCGGCGTAGAAGCCCTCGCCGGGCTGGCGTCCGGCCACCTCGTTGGTGAGGAGCCCCTGCAGCCACGGGATCAGGTCGGCGCCGGCCATCCAGAGCCGGCCTTCGTCGGAACGATCGAACCAGGCGGCCGACTCACGGGCCGCCGTGTAAGCGGAAAGAGAGAGACCGGCGGTGCTATTCTGGTCGGTCATGAGCGCGTTGCCTCGTATTGTCGCACTGCTCACCCTGTCGCTGGGCCCGGCCGCGTTCGCGGCGGCCGCCGTGCCGGAACCTGCCCAGACCTCGGGCCGGAGCGCGGCCGGGCAGCCGGCCCCGGCCGCCGGCCCGACGGCGAGCCCGGCGCAGGATGCGGCCTTCCGGGTCATCGTGCGCGGCATTCCGCTCGGGACCGAGCAGATCACCGTGCTCCAGGAGCCGGACGGCTGGTTCATCATCGGCAGCAGCCGGCTGGAGCAGCCGCTCGATCTGACCATCCGCCGGGCCGAGATCCGGTACGACGCACAATGGCGGCCGCGCGCGGTGTCGGTCGACGGCTCGTTCCGCGCGCAGAAGATCGACTTCAAGACGCGCTTCGAGGGCGAGACGGCGCAGTCGAGCGTGCTGCACCAGGGCCAGATGGTCACCAAGCAGGACGCGGTGTCGGCCGATACCGTCGCCCTCCCCAACAACGTCTACGCCTCGTACGCCGCGCTCGCCGTGCGGCTCGCCAGGCTCGAGAAGGGCGCGACGGTCCCGGTCTACATCGCTCCTCAGGCGCAGACGACCGCGACGGTGGACGAGGTCGAGGTCACCCGCTTCCAGACCGTGGGGCGCAGCTTCGACGGCCGCCGCACGCGCGTGCTCGTCGCGAACCCGGCGGCGACGGTCGCCATCGACGTCTGGGCCGAGGTCGGGAGCGCGCGGCTCATGCGCGTGGCCATCCCGGCCGCCGCGCTCGACGTGATTCGTGAAGACCTCGCGTCGGTCGCGGCGCGCGAGACGCGGACCGCCCGCGACAACGACGAGGACGTCCGCATCCCGGGCAACGGCTTCTCCATCGCGGGCACCGTCTCGAAGCCCAAGGACGGCACCGTTCCCGCGCGTCTTCGGCTCCCCGCCATCGTCCTCGTCGGCGGCTCGGGGCCCGTGGACCGCGACGAGCTCGTCGCCGGCATCCCCATCTTCGGACAGCTCGCCGGTGCGCTGGCCGACGCGGGCCATCTGGTGCTTCGCTACGACAAGCGCGGGGTGGGCCAGAGCGGCGGGCGCGAGGAGTCGGCGACGCTCTCCGACTATGCGGACGATCTGCGGGCGGCCGTGCGGTGGCTCGAGAAGCGCCGGGACGTCGACCCGAAGCGCATCACGGCCGTTGGGCACAGCGAGGGCGCGTTGGTGGCCATGCTCGCCGCCACGCGCGAGAAGAAGATCACGCGGCTCGTGCTGATGGCCGGCCCGGGCACCACGGGCGCCGACCTGGTGCTCGAGCAACAGCGTCACCTGCTCGCGCAGTCGAAGGACACCGAGGCCGCCAGGCAGGAGAAGATCGCGCTCCAGCAGAGGATTCAGAAGGCCGTGCTCTCGGGCGAGGGCTGGGAGGGCGTGCCCGACGAGCTCCGCAAGGCGGCCGACACGCCGTGGTTCGCCAGCTTCCTCGGTTTCGATCCGTCGAAGGTGATGTCGAAGGTGAAGACGCCGGTGCTCGTCGTCTCGGCGGCCCTCGATACGCAGGTGCCCCCGCACCATGGCGAGAAACTCCTCGCGCTGGCCCGCGCGCGGAAGAACGCGCCGCCGTCGGACCTGGTGACGCTCGAGGGCGTGAATCACCTCTTCGTGCCGGCGACGACCGGCGAGGTCTCGGAGTACGCGTCGCTCACGGCGCGGCAGATCACACCCGATCTGGCGAAGACGATCGTCGACTGGCTCGGGAAGACG
>JAHDVQ010000037.1:25401-31220 GCA_023384595.1 Vicinamibacteraceae bacterium
CCTACTCGTACCTGAGCGACTCGATGGGATCGAGCCGCGAGGCGCGCAGCGCCGGCAGGAACCCCGCGACGATGCCGACGAGCATCAGGATGAGGGTGCAGGTGGCGAGCAGCTCCACCGACAGCATCAGGTGGATGTCGCTCTGGCGCGTCACGTCGTCGAGCAGCTCGGCGAGGAACGGACGCGGGCTGATGGCCCAGACGAGGCCCGCGCTCGCGACGACTCCGACCAGCCCGCCGCAGAAGGTCACGACCAGCCCTTCGAGCAGGAACTGGAAGAGGATGGCCTTGCGCCGCGCGCCGAGCGCCTTGCGGATCCCGATTTCGCGCGTGCGCTCGGTGACCGAGACGAACATGATGTTCATGATCCCGACGCCGCCGATGGCCAGCGTGAGCACCCCGATGAGCGTCAGGATGAACTTGAGCCCGTTCGTGATGCCGCCAATCGAGTTGGTGAACTCGACCGAGTCCATCAGGTTCAGGGCGCGCTCGTCGGCGGGGTTGAAGCCCTTGATGCGCCCCATCGTCTCGCGCACCTGCGCGAGCGCCTTGTCCTGCTGCATCGGATCGCGCGTCTGGAAGACCAGCACCGACAGGTAGCGCCCGTCGCGCAGCTGGTTCATCACCGTGTACGGGATGAACACGCAGTAGCGATCCGGCGCGAAGTAGGCCGACATCTGCACCTTCTCGGCCAGCACGCCGATGACCTCGAACGGCAGTCCGCCGATGCGGATGGTCTGCCCCACCGGGTTGCGCCCGTCGAAGAGCTTCCGGTGAATCTCGGCGCCGATGAACGCCACGCGGCGGCGCTGCACGAGGTCCTCGCCGTTCAGCCAGCGGCCCATGTCCTGCGCGGGCCGCTCGTTGCGCATGCGCCCGTACTCGACGTTCACGCCGCGGACCGGCTGCTGCACGACGCGGTCGCCGAAGGTGATCGACGTCCTGTACACGTACTCGGGGCTGGCGAAGGCCACGGTCGGGAGCTGCCTGATGGTCTCGACGTCGGGCAGCTCCAGCGGAATCCGGCGGCCCGAGCGCTCGCCGCCCGCCTGCATGCTGGTCTGCCCCGGCCAGATGACGACCACGCCGTTGCTGAACGCGCCGCGGAAGCCGCTCATGATGGCGCCCTGGAAGCCGTTGCCGTAGGCCATGAGCGTGACCACCGACACGATGCCCCAGGAGATGCCCAGCATCGACAGGCCGGCGCGCATCCGGTTGCGCGCGATGCCGTAGAAGGCCTCGCGCACGATTTCTCGCGCGAGCGCCCAGCGCGCTCCGGCGCGCCGGGGACGCCGGCGGACGGCCACCGAGGCGCGCGGCGCCTCGAAGCCGTCGTTCATCGTGCGTTCGGCGGTGGTCATGACGGCCTCACATCTCGTAGCGCAGCGCTTCGGTGGGCGGGAGCTGCGCGGCGCGGCGCGCCGGCAGCATCGACGTGGCCACGCCAATCACGAGCAGCGTGCTCATCGCCACGGCCAGCGTCGAGGGGGTGATGATCATGCCGGCGAACCGGTCGGGGAACGGCGCGAGGTTGATGAGGGCGCAGAACCCGTAGCCGATGAGCAGCCCGGCGCCCCCGCTCATCGCCGTCAGGAAGAACCCTTCGAGGAAGAACTGGCGCTGGATGGCGCGCGTCGTCGCCCCGAGCGCCTTGCGCACGCCGATCTCGCGGGTGCGATCCTTCACCGCGATGAGCATGATGTTCATCACCCCCACGCCGCCGAGCGCCAGCGTGACGATGCCCACCAGCGTGAAGAAGTCGCGCATGTTGCCCACGATGCGTCCGAAGACCAGCGTGCTCAACGAGGTGTCCCACATCGCGAGCGCTTCGCGATCCTCGGGGTCGAATCCCATGCGCGGGGCGAGGATGTGCCTGATCTCGCGCTCGAGCGGCCAGTCCACGTCCTCGAGCCGCCCCGTCCGTGCGGCCATCACCGAGGGAAGCTCGGCGACGACCCAGTCGTGGGGCGACACGAGGATCTGCGACAGCGTGCCCGGATCGCGGTCGGTCCGGGGGAAGTCGCGCGCCATCGTCGCGAAGGGCACGAAGATCTTGGTGTTGTCGGGGCCGCTGTACGAGCTGTCCTGGTTCTTCTCGCGCAGCCGTCCGACGACGGTGTAGCTGAGGCCGTTGAGCAGGATCGTCTCGCCGATGGGATACCGCGTTCCGAACAGCTGCTTGGCCATGTCGGAGCCGACCAGCGCCACGCGATGCCGCTGGCGCTCGTCCTCCCAGTTGAGGAGGCGGCCGGCGTCGAGCTCGATCGTGCGGATCTCCTGGTACGGCGGCTCGAACCCGTGCAGACCCGCCGAGGCGGCGTTGTAACGGCTCTTCGCCTGGATGCCCCCGCGGTTGATCTCGGGGCTGATGAGACGCACGCGCGTCGACTCGCGCTCGATGGTGCGAGCGTCCTCGAGCGTCAGAAACAGCTGCCGCCCCGCGCGCTCGCCGCCCGCCTGCATGCTCGTGCGTCCTCCCCAGATGATGCCGACGTTCTTGCCGAACTCGTTCAGCACCTTGTCGTTGCCGCGCCGGAACCCCTCGCCCATCGCCGACAGCACGACAATCGACACGATGCCCCACAGGATGCCGAACATCGTGAGGAAGCTCCGCAGCTTGTTGGCGCGGAGGTTGTCGAACGACTGAACGATGGCTTCACGCATGGCAGCGGCTCACCCGGCAGCAACGCGACGGCCCCTACGACGGCAGGATGACCTTGTCGCCAGGCTTCAGCCCCGAGAGCACCTGCGTCTTGGTGCCGTTGCCCACGCCCAGCGTCACCTCGATCTTGCGGCGCCCGTTGGGCTCGGAGGCGGCCGGCACGTCCACGAACGCCTTCTTCGCGGCGTCGTAGGTGACGGCCGACTCGGGGATGAGCAGCGAGTCGGGATGCTCCTCGAGGATGATCTCGGCGTTGGCCGTCATGTTGGCCTTCAGCTCGCTCCCCGGGTTGTCGATGCTGACCTCGACCTGGAAGGTGGTGACGTTGTCCTTCTCGACGCCGATTGGCGAGATCAACGTGACCTTGCCGTCGAAGGTGCGGTCCTTGAAGGTCTCGACGCGGATTTTCGCGGGCTGTCCCAGCTTGACGCGGCCGATGTCGCTCTCGTCGACCTTCCCGCGCACGAACACGCGTTCGATGTCGCCCAGCGTGAAGACCAGCGTCGCGTTGGCCCCGAGATTCAGGATGGACGAGACGGGGCTGCCGATCTCGACGTCGCGCGAGAGCACGATGCCCTGGATCGGCGACCGCAGGGTCGCGTTGCGCAGGTCTTCCTGCGCGCGCGCCACCGCTGCGCGGCTCTGCGCCACCTTGGCCCGCGCCTCGCTCACCCGCGCCTCGGCGACCCCCAGCTGGCCGCGGGCCGAGCGCTGCCGGTTGATGGCAACCTCGTAATTGCTCCGGGCCTCGTCGAGCGCCGACTGCGCGACCAGCTCCTGCTTGGACAGGTTGTCGGTGCGCTCGAGCGCGCGGCGCGCGAACTCGACGTCGGGACCCTCGGCCTCGATGACGTTCTTCCTGAGCTGCGCTTCGGACGCCGTGAGCGCCGCGAGGGCCGCCGAGAGGTTGGCCTCTTCCTCGCGCAGGCGGGCCACGAGCAGCTCCTTGTCGAGCTCGGCGAGCACCGTGCCAGGCGACACGACGTCGCCCACCTCGACGCTCAGCCGCTCGATGATGCCGTTGGCCTTCGACTTGATTTCGACCTTCGAGATGGGCTCGATCTTGCCGGTGGCGACCACCGACTTCACCATCGTGCCCTTCTCGACGGTGGCGAGCCGGGAGGGATCGAAGGCGGCGCCGGCGCTGTTCATGCTCGACGCGGCGTACACGCCGCCGGCCAGCAGGATGACGCCAATTCCCCCGTATATCAGCTTCCGTCTGCCTGACTTCCTGATCTTCATCGCGAGCCTCCGCGGCCGCACGCCTCTCCGCGATGCCTGGCCGGTCGTCCCTTTTGACGGAACTCGCGGGCGGCGGGTTCGACGGCGGCGGCGACGCGACAGGGACGAGCCGGTCCCGGACAGGGACGGACGTTCGGCGTGCGCCAGGCCACGGGCCCCGCGCGCGGCCCGCAGCGGCCCGCCACCGGGCCGGCGACGAGCGAGGAAGTCAAGGGATACAATGGCACCCGCCTGGACCACGACCTATGCGTATTGCCATCCCACGAGAACTCTTCCCCGGTGAACGGCGCGTCGCGATCGTTCCCGCCCTCGTCCCGTCGCTCGTCAAGGCGGGGCTCGACATTGGCGTGGAGGCCGGAGCCGGCCTCGAAGCCGGCTTCCGCGACGAGGAATACGCCGACAAGGGCGCCACGATCGTCCCGGAGCGGGCCGACCTGCTCGGCGCCGCCGACGTCGTGCTGCAGGTGCGGGGGGGCGGCGCGGCCCCGTCGACGCTCCCCGACCTCGAGTTGATGCGGCCCGGGCAGATCGTGATCGGCCTGCAGGATCCTCTCGGCGGCGGCGAGGCGCTCGGCGCCATGGCGAAGAGGGGCGTCACGACGTTCGCGCTCGAGCTGCTGCCGCGCATCACGCGCGCGCAGAGCATGGACGTGCTGTCGTCGATGGCCACCATCGCCGGCTACAAGGCCGTGCTCGTGGCCGCCACGCACGTCTCGCGCATGTTCCCGATGCTGATGACCGCCGCCGGCACCGTCGCCCCCTCGCGCGTGTTCGTGATTGGGGCCGGCGTGGCGGGATTGCAGGCCATCGCGACCGCGCGTCGTCTTGGCGCGAAGGTCGAGGCCTACGACGTGCGCCCCGCGGTGAAGGAGCAGATCCACAGTCTCGGCGCGAAGTTCGTCGAACTGCCGCTCGAGACGGCGGGCGCCGAGGACAAGGGCGGCTACGCCACCGCGCAGGACGAGACGTTCTATCAGCGGCAGCGCGAGCTGCTCGGGCGCGTCGTCGCGGCGAGCGACGTCGTGATCACGACGGCCGCGGTCCCCGGAAAGCGATCGCCGGTGCTCGTCACGCGCGAGATGGTGGCCTCGATGCCGCCCGGCTCGGTCATCGTCGACCTCGCCGCCGAGCGCGGCGGGAACTGCGAGCTGACGCGCGCCGACGAGGTGGTCGTCGAGCACGGCGTCACGATTCTCGGCCCGACCAACCTCGCGTCGACCGTTCCGCACCACGCGAGCCAGATGTACGGCAAGAACGTGGCGACGTTCCTGCTCTCGATCGTCAAGGAGGGCCAGGTCGTGCTCGACATGGACGACGAGGTGGTGCGCGATACCCTGGTCACGCGCGACGGCGAGGTGGTGCACCCGCGCGTCCGCGAGGCGATGGGGCTCCCGGCGCCCGTGGGCGCCTGATCGTTTCCTTCAACACGAGGTGCGTCGACCTCAATGTGGATTCTGCATTCCCCCGCCACCCCCGAGGCCGGGGCGTTCACCTTCCGGGTGAGCCCCGGCGCCATCAAGACCATCGGCCGTGCCATCCGAGCCGACTTCATCGTCGATGCTGCGCTCGTGTCGCGGTTCCACTGCCGGCTCTCGGCGGCGCGCGACGGCAGGCTGAAGGTCGAGGACCTCGGGAGCACGAACGGCACCTTCGTGAACGACCGGCGCGTGCAGCACGCCGCGCTCGTCCCCGGCGATCGCCTTCGCGTCGGACGGGTCGAGCTGGTCGTCTCGCACAGCACCTCGCCCGAGGCCGAACCCGAGTCCATCGACGAATACGACGACGTCGACGAGTTGACGGCGGACTAGGACAGGCGTCCGGCTTCCGGCGTCCGGCTTCCGGCGTCCGGGCGGTCTGAAGCAGGCCGGCTACACCCCGTCGGCCACGAAGGGATTCGTGGCGCGTTCCTCGGCGAT
>JAHDVQ010000284.1 GCA_023384595.1 Vicinamibacteraceae bacterium
CCGCGCGAAGTTCCCCCCGAAGATCTTCGCCGCCGCCTCGGGCTCCACGCCCAGCTCGTCCAGCGCCGTCCGCTGCGCGCCGTAAATCACCCGGTGCCAGCCGCGCGGGAAGAACGACGAGTCGGTGCCGAAGATCAGCCGGTCGGGACCCAGCACCGTCAGCGCCCGGCGGAACACGTCGGCCAGCGTGAGCCCCGGCTCGTACTTCACCCACCCGTTCGAGCTCGACGTGTCGAGGTAGATGTTCGGACTCACCTCCGCCGCCATCAGCGCCTCGCGGAAGAACCCCGCGCCAAAGTGCGGGATGATGACGGGGACGGTCGGATAGCGCACGGCCATCGCGCCCACGCCGAGGGGATCGCCGAGCCGCAAGTCGAACAGGCTCGGAAGCCCCAGCTTCACGCGTGCCCCCACCGACAGGTACCCGCAGTGCACGAAGACGGCCGCCCCGTGCGCGGCCGCGACCTCGAACACCTTCCCTACTCGCTCGTCGTCGATCGCATAGCGGTGCATGGCCGGGAAGAGACACGCGCAACGCAGGCCCAGCTCCGTGAACGCACGCTCGGCGCGAGCCGCGGCATCGGGCGCCGACGCGTTCAGCATGAAGAACCCGACGAGGCGGTCGGGATACCGCGCGACGGCCGCGGCGACCGACTCCTCGTCGCCGGCCGTGCTCGAGATGAGCGCGAGGCGCGAAATCTCGTGACGCGACATCTCGCGGACCCAGCGGTCGGCGAGTTCCGCCGGCGTCCCCGGCGGATCCCACCCGAGCTCCTGCGCGAGCCGCGCCGGCTCGACGCCCGCCTCCGGGCCGTACTTCTCTCGCCCCAACGCCTCGAGGAATCGGCTCGAGAAGAAATGACAATGCACGTCACAGATGGTCATGCAGTACCGCTCCCCCGCTAGAACGCATACTCCACCCCGATGAGCGGCGTGACCTTGTCGCGCAGCCCGCGCTCATCGAGCTTGAAGAGCAGGTTGAGGTCCACGAGGACCTGACCGAAGGGGTTGAACTTGAGTCCGGCCGCGCCGCTCCACGCGCTGAAGGAGTCGGTCGTGAACCCGATGTTCGGGAACACGGTCTTCCCGTCGAGCGCGTGGAAGTCCTGGCGCGCCAGCCGCCGCGTGTCGATCATGTAGCGCCCCAGCACGTCGAAGGCCACAGTGAGCCTGCGGTTGACGTGCACGTCGGCGCCGGCCACCCACGTCACCTGGTCGGGAAGATCCTCGGCCACGCCCGCCGCGGGATCCCCCGCCAGTACGCTCGACCCGTTCCACTGGTAGCCGGCGTTCACGTGAGGGGAGATCCGTCCGAAGGTGCCCGACCACACGGCGAATGGCTGCACGCCCGCGGCGCCCGTCCCCAGCAGGTCCATCTCGCGCCCGGTCGGGAGCCGCACGTCGACGCCCACGCCGATCCCTGAATGCGCGCGGCGGCTCACCGTCGCCTTGGCGCGGATGACGAGATCGCCGAGACCGCTGGCGCTGCCCTCGGCCGTGAAGAGCCGCCGGTTCCCGACTTCTCCGGTCGCCTGGCGGAAGAAGTGCGTCAGCTCGTTCACCGTGCCAATGCGCTTGATCGTCGCGTCGGAGACGACGGTGATGCTCGTCGACACCACCGGCACCGCCAGCGCGATGTCGAACCAGTCGGTCACGCCCACCGTGACGAACGTGGTGAACTGGCTCACCTGCGCGTCGATGGCGTTCACCGTCGTCACCACGTCCTCGCGCCCGCCGCGCAGCGCCGCGTCGTCGTGCGTGAAGACGGCGGGGATGCGGCCCATGTCGAGCCCTTCAATCGAGTCGAACGAGAAGCGCTGGAAGGCGAACCCGAACGACAACCGCCCCGCGCCGATGGTATCGGCACGTTCCGCCAGAATGGGACCGAAGCTCTCCGTGCTCCGCTCGAAGACGCCGAGCGTGGGATCGAAATGGAACGTGAACCCCGAGGCCGGCGAGGGCCGCGGCAAGGTGACGAGCTGCCCGACGAGCGCGGTGTTGAACTGCGTGAAGTCGGCCTGGAAGGCGCTCGTGAAGTGGGCGGTGTGCGGCTGCTCGCCCGGGAGCGTCGCGAGGCTGTCGACGATGAGCCCACTCGGGCCGTAGAGGCCGGTGAAGAGCGTGGCAAGATTCGTCACCGGGACGGCCACGTTGAAGGGTTCCTGCGCCCACGCGCCCGCGCTCGTCGCCAGCAGGCACGCCACGGCCACGGCCAGTCGTTTCACGTCGATGCCTCCCTGGCCCCGCGCGGGGGCCGCATGGACTTGCTGGTCTCTCCGACTATCGCCCGATGTCGACGATGGTCCAGGCGCCCGCCGGTGAGCGCACGAGGGTGAGCGTCTGCCGGCTGTCCGCCGTCTGCCGGCGGCCGCCGGCCTCGATGGTGTCGCGGCGCCGCAGCGTCACCCTCGCCTGCCCGTTCTTCCTGTCGATCGAGAGAATCGTGACGTTCACGCGCTGCGACGTCACCGCGCGGAAGCCGGCTTCGATCCGCTGCTCCTCGTCGCGCGTCAGGTTCGGCTTCACCGACCTGAAGAGCGCGAGGTCCTTCGTCTCGATCGCCCGCGCGTAGGTCGCCACAGCGCGACGGATGGCCGCCTCGTCGTCGGCCGGAGACGGCGCCGGCGGATCGGCACGTTCGGGACGTGCCGGCGGGGCCGGCGGTTCGACGGCCGGCTCCGCGCGCGTCACCGGCGGCGGAACGGGCTTTGGGGACGGCGTCGCGGCGGGTGGCGGCGCCACCACGGCGGGCTTCTCCTCACGAGGCGACGCGGGAACGGGCGTGACGGCATTCTGCGGCGGACGGAGCGCGTCCTCTCGCGGCCCTTCCGGCACAGGGGTGGGCGCCGGTCGCGCCGGCGCGGCCGGACCGCTTCCCCGCGCGGCCTGCGTCTGCTCGATGGCGCGCCGTGCGCGTTCGGCCTGCGAGGCGTAGTCGTCCGCTACCAGTCGCGCGAGTTCGGCCACGCCAGGGGCCAGGGGATCGAGCCGGCGCGCGTTCTCGAGCGCGCGCGCCGCCGCCCGCGTGTTGCCTTCGCGAAGCAGCCGGCGCGCTTCGGCCATGCCCCGCTCCGCGCGGTCGATCACGCGCCGCGCCTCCTCGCGGATGCGCCGCGCCTCGACGTGATCGGGAGCCACGTCCAGCGCCTGACCCGCCTGGGCGAGGGCCGCGCGGTAGTCTTTCGCCGCCAGGCTCTCCGCGGCCCTCACGACGGCCTCGTCGACGGTGGTGGCCGCGTCCCCCTCCGATGCCCCACCATCGTCGGCGTGCACGGGCGGCGGCGCTGACGCGTCGCGGGCTTCGGCGGCGGCGGCGGTGGGCGCGGGGTGAGGCGCCTCGACCCGTCGCGTCCACAACAGCGACGCCAC
>JAHDVQ010000285.1 GCA_023384595.1 Vicinamibacteraceae bacterium
CACTGCAGCTGACCGTCGCCACCGCAGGCGATCGGCTCCGTCCCGCGCGCCGTCCGGCGCTGGTTCTGGCAGCCTCCGCTGAACGTGCACGCGTCGCGCGCCGTGCGATACGGGCAGCGCTCGCCCGCGTGGTTCGTGAGCGTCCGGCCGATGTCGTCGAACACGTCGGCCAGCGTGGTCATCGCCTGCGCGAGGCGCTCGTTCATGACGGGCCTGCCGGTGACGGCGCCGGAAACGGTATCGCGTCGCAGAAGGCCTGTTCGTAGTCGGGGTGACCGGCCAGTTCCACGTACTCCGCCGTCTGCGACACGCGCTCGGCGCGCTCCCACGCCGCGCGATCGACGAGCGCGAGGCGCGCCCCCGCACCGGCCGCGTTGCCCACGAACCGCACGCGCTCGGGATCGACGGCCGGCACCAGGCCGATGGCGAGTGCCGAGGTCTTCCGCAGGAAGTTGCCGAAGGCGCCGGCGATGAGCACCTCGTCGAGGTCGTCCGGGGTGATGCCCGCATGCTGCATCAACACGGTCATGCCCGCGCGGATCGACCCCTTCACGAGCTGAAGCTGGCGCACGTCCTGCGCCGTGAGCACGACGCCCCGCACCAGGCCCACCGCGCGCTGCCCGTCGTCGAGGGTGAGCATCCGGAGGTAGAGCGCGTCGAGCAGATCCGGACACTCCGTCGGGGCGCGCATGTAGCCGGAGGGGGCGATGATGCCCGTCCGCACGAACTCGGCGCAGGCGTCGACGAGACCGCTGCCGCACAGCCCTTCGGCCGGCTGCTGCCCGATGGTGTGCACGGCGATGCGGCCGTCGCCGAGGATCTGCACGGCGTCGATGGCGCCGGGCGCGGCGCGCATGCCCTGGTAGATGTTCGCGCCCTCGAAGGCCGGCCCCGCGGCCGTCGAGCACGCCAGGAGGCGGCCCGGTCCGGCCAGCACGACCTCGGAGTTGGTCCCGAGGTCTACCAGCAACGTCCACCCGCTCGCGCGATCGAGGTTCTCGGCGAGCACCGCCGCCACCGTGTCGCCTCCGACGTGGCTGCGAATCATCGGCAGCGTGCGCAGCGGCGCGTCGGCGCCGAGCGCCAGCGCGGTCTCGCGCGTGGCGACCATCCGCGACTCGACGAAGTGGCCCTCGAACGGGGCCTCGCCGAGCGACGTGACGTCCTCGCCGACCGTGGCGTGAGTCATCGTCGCGTTTCCCGCGCAGAGCACCTCGACGATGGCATCGGGCGAGACGTCGGCGGCCCGGCACAACTCCGCGAGCGACACGTGCAGGGCGTGAAGGACGGCATCGTGCAGCGCGCGTGAGCCCTCCTGGTGCTCCTGGGCGAAGTGGATGCGCGAGATGACGTCGGCGCCGAACCGCACCTGCGGGTTGAGCGTCGACACGGAGGCGCGGACGCGTCCCGTCGCGAGCTCGACGAGCGCGGCGGCGACGGTCGTCGAGCCGATATCGGCCGCCACGCCGAAGAAGCCGGTGGCGTCGGGCCACCGCGGCGCGAATCCCGGCGCGACGAGGTGCTCGTCGCCGAACGACTTGGCGGCGACGTTGCGGGCTATGCGCGGGATCTCGATCGTGGCAGGCGCCTCGAGCTTCACCTGACAGCCAAGGCGCCATCCATCGGCGATGTCGGCCTCGCCGAGCACGCGCCGGTCGGCGTCGGTCGGCGGCACCTCGCCCTCGACGATGCGCACCCGGCACTTGCCGCAGATGGTCTTCTGCCCGCACGGCTGCTCGATCCAGATCTCGCAGGCGAGCGCCGCCAGAAACAGCTCCGTCGGTTCGGTCAGCCGCGCGATGCGGTCGTCGGGCAGGAAGCGGATGGAGTAGGCCATGACGTGAGCGCGAGCCTACGGCCGCACGGCCTTCAGTTCGTCGAGCAATGCCTGCGCCCGCTGCACCGCCGACGAGGCGTCCTTGCCGTAGCCGTCGGCGCCGATGGTGCGTGCGTATTCCTCCGAGACGGGGGCGCCGCCGACCATCACCCGAAGCCGGCGATCGAGTCCGCGCTCGCGGAAGGCGTCGATGTTGGTCTTCATCTGCCCCATCGTCGTCGTCAGCAGCGCCGACATGCCGACAATCTGCGGCTGGTGCTCGTCGATGGCGGCGAGAAACTTCGGAAGCGCGACGTTCACGCCGAGGTCGACGACGCGGAAGCCAGCCCCGCGCAGCATCATGCCGACCAGGTTCTTGCCGATGTCGTGGATGTCGCCCTTCACCGTCCCGATGACGACCGTGCCGATCGGCTCGATCCCGCAGGCGGCCAGGATGGGCTCGAGGTGCGCCATGCCGGCCTTCATCGCGCGTGCGGCGATGAGCACCTCCGGCACGAAGATGATGTTGTCGCGGAACCGCACGCCGACGACCCTCATGCCGGCGATGAGGCCGCGCTCGAGAATGTCGGCTGGGGCGATGCCCGCGTCGAGGGCCCTACGGGTGAGGTCGCCAGCCGTCTCGGCCTGGCCGTCGATGACGGCCTGGGCGAGGGCGTCGAAATCGAAGCCATCTGGAGTGGTCATGGGCGTGGCCTAGGCGCATTGTATCCGGAGATCGGCGGATCGGCCGATCGGCGGATCAGGGGATCGGGGCGTGCCCGGCGTGATTGAATCGTACCCATGCGCGTGCTGACGATCGGTCACTCGAACCGCACCATCGACGCGTTCCTCGCGCTGCTCGACGCGCACGGCGTCGAGCGCCTGGTTGACGTCCGCTCGTACCCGGGGTCGCGGCGCGACCCGCAGTTCGGCCGCGAGGCGCTCGGGGCGGCCCTCGATGCGGCCGGCGTCCACTATCGTCACGTGCGCGACCTCGGCGGCAGGCGGCGCGCCCGGCCCGATTCACGGCACACGGCGTGGCGCCATGAGGCGTTTCGCGGCTACGCCGATCACATGGAGACGGAGCCGTTCAGGAGCGCGCTCGAGGTCCTGCTGGAGGAGGCGGCGACCGGCGTGACGGCGATCATGTGCGCCGAGGCGCTCTGGTGGCAGTGTCACCGCCGGCTCATCGCCGACGCGCTCGTGGCCCGTGGCGTCGAGGTCTGGCACATCATGGGCGAGGCGACGCTGGCGCCGCACGAGCTCACACCCTTCGCACGCCTCGAGGGCTCGATGGTGGCCTATCCCGGGCTGCTGGGGAACTGACGCAGACAGGCGACCGGCGACCGGCATCCGGCTACCGGCGCTGTCAGGCGGTATCCGGCATCCGGCTTCCGGCTACCGGCGGGGTCGGGCATCCGGCCTGAGGCGGCCAGGCGCCCCAGGCACGGCGGCCACCGCCGCACCGCGGCGAGCGAGTCTACCTGGCGAGCCGCCGTGCTAAGATCGGCCCTGACGGGATGTAGCGCAGCCTGGT
>JAHDVQ010000286.1 GCA_023384595.1 Vicinamibacteraceae bacterium
ACTTCGACTACCAGTACGACGAGACGAGGCGTCTGTACTTGTTCAACTTTCCCAACCTCGCCATCATGGAACTCGACGGCGACTGCCGCATCGCGCAGGTGCGGCGAACGGCGCGGGCGTAGCGGCGGCGGCTGAACGCAGAGCGCACGGCGAGCGCGGGGGCTAGCGCGCCGACCAGGCCGCCAGGATCTCGCGCTCGGTCTCGCGCGAGACGGCCCACTTCGCGGCCGCCCGCCGGTCGGCCGGAAGGCCCGAGAACCACTGCAGCGTGTCGCGCACCGTGTCGGCGACCGGCCGATGGGTGAGGCCGGCGTCGAGGGAGCGGGTCGTCCGAATCGTGGTGTGGCCCAGGTCGTTGCCGCGCGCCAGGATCCAGGGCACCATCCCGTCGATACCCCGCGCCTTCAGCGTTTCGTCATCGTCCACCCAGACGAGTCGTGGCGAGACGCCCAGCGCGGCGGTGGCCTCGGCGAGGAACGTCTCGATGGTCATCGGCGCGGCCGGGCCGATCGCGTTGAAGAGGCCCGAGGCGCCATCTTCCACGAGCTTCAGCATGAACGCCGCGAGATCGCGGACGTCCACAAACTGCACGGGGTCGGTCTTCCTGCCGGGGGCGAGCACGTCGCCGCCCTCCGCGAGCCGCACCGGCCAGTAGGTGAAGCGATCCGTCGGATCGCCGGGGCCGACGATGTACGTGGGGCGGACGACCAGGCCGCGTTCGCCGAACGTGCGCTGGACGATGGCTTCGCAGGAGGCCTTGCGCGTGCCGTAGCTCTCCGAGGGGTCGTCGGGATGCTCCGCCTCGGTGTGCACCGGGTCGGTCTCGGTCAGGCCGTGGCGAAGGTAGGGGTAGTAGACGCCGGTCGACGAGGTGAAGAGGTAGCGGCCCGACGTGGCGAGCCGCCCGGTCGATTGCCGTACCCAGTCCGGGTTGGTAGCGGAGTTGTCGACGACGGCATCCCATCGCCGGCCCGCCAGCGCCTCGAGCTTGCCGTTCCGGTCGCCGACGAGGTGCTCGACCGACGCGGGCAGGTCGGCCTGCCTCCGCCCGCGCGTGAAGACGGAGACGCGGTGCCCGCGGGCCACGGCCAGCCGCACGAGGTGCGGGCCGATGAAGCCCGTGCCGCCGAGGACGAGAAGCGTCGGCGGCGAGGCGGGCGTGCCCTGGGTGGGATCTGTGCCGCGCTGCGGCGCTCCGGTCGACCGCGCGTGGCCGCGCGCGCGCGGCGCGGCCGCCGCGAGCAGGGCGGCGGACGTCAACAGGAACTCGCGACGAGGCAGGCGTGGGGGCGTTGGCCCTGATCGGCTCATGGCGACGAGTGTACGAGTGGCACCGTCGCGGCGCCAGTCCGATCACGTCTTGCGGTCACGCCTTTGAGGCGACCCGTCCCGGAGGGTCGACGACGCCCTCCGGGCGCCTGGCTAGAGGCCCTCGATGTCTCCCAGGTCCTTCATGCGGCCAATCGCGCGCTTGTTGCGGATGAACGCCTCGCGTCCGATGAAGTCGACCGTCACGTCACCGAACTGGCCTGCGTCGCGGCCGGCCCACGCCTCGTCGAAGGCCAGTCCGGTGAGCTCGGTCAGGATGTCGATGCGGCCGGGCGGCACTCCCACCTGGAAGACGACGCCTGGCCTGGAGAAATCGTCCTCGTCGATGTCCGCCATTGGTGCGCCAAACAGGGCGAGCGCCCGGACGACCCGCGGGGCATTGACGGGCGTGGGGTCCACCCACACGTCGAGGTCGCCTGTCGCGCGCGGCCGCCCGTGATGCGCGAGCGCATAGGCGCCCACCACGAGGAAGCGCACGTCAGCGGCGATGAACGCGCGCAACAGATCGACAAAGTCCTGGTTCATCGGGCTGCCGTCCGGCGAGCTGCCATTGCTCTACGGAAAGGGTCCACGCGAGCCGCACGCGATCGGCCGGCGGGATCTGCTTCCAGTAGTCGAGATCGTGCCGGTCGGCCTCGGCATTCGACGAGAATCGCCGCACCGTGACACCGCGCCGCAGTTTGGCCGTCACCCAGCAAGTATACCGGCGCACCGGCCGCCGATCGCGCACCATCCGGCAACCTCCTGAACGGCTTCTGCGAGCAGGCGGTATTGTGGCTGTCGTTCCCCGCGCTTGACGGCGACCGCGGGGTTCGCGCAGGATGCTGCCACCGCTCAACGGAATCCGCCGGTTCAGGCCGCAGCCCATGGGCCACGGCCTCGTGGGTCGTGGGCCACGACGGGAGACGAGCATGATCGACGCGCGCCGCAGTGTTCGCCTGGTGCTCGGGACGTGGTTGGTGATGGCCGCGACGGCGAGCGGCGGCGCCGCGCAGTCGCCTGCCGTGGAACAGTCGGGGGCCGTGGAACTCGAACGGAAGGCCAGCCTGCCGATCGCCGCCGGCGCGACGATCGAGGTGCGGGCTGTGAACGGCGAGGCGACGTTCCTGGGAGACGGTGGCAACGAGGTCGTCGTCGAGTACGCCCGCGACGTGCCGGCAGACGTCAAGGTGGTGGCGCTCACGACGCCCGAAGGTCTGACGCTGTGCACCCTCTACGCGTCAACCGATCCGAAGAAGGCCACCGCGTGCTCGGCCGACGGCAAGACCCCGCTGGCCACCGGCAAGCCCAAGGATCTGTCGCGCGTCCGCCTCAGGATCCGCGTGCCGGCTGGCGTGCACGTGAAGGCGACCATCGGCGAGGGCGACTTGAAGTCACAGGGCATCACGGGCAACCTCCGCTTCTACGCGGGCAAGGGCAACGTCCTCGTCCACGACGGGGGCGGGCCGGGCACGATTCACGCGGGGGTCGGCCTGCTCGGCAGCATCGATGCGGTGATCGCGAAGGAACAGCGCGGTCCGACGCTGCGGCACGTGCGCCTCGAGTCGCCCGGCAGCGGCCGCGTGCGCGTCGGCATGCCGGTCGGGGTGAGCGCGAGTTACATGGTCGCGACGCAACGTCCCGCGGCCATCGACAAGGTCTTCGGCGTCAAGAAGGGCGATCCGCCGGTGCTCAACGGGCACCTCGGGCCGTCGGGCGAGAGCCTGGTCCGGCTGGACGTCGATACCGGCATCGCCGGCCAGTTCATGCTGGTCCCTGTGAAGTGACGCGCGTCACATCACCAGCACCTTCACGTCGGGGAACCCCATCAGCTTCAAGACGAAGTGGTTCGCGGCCGCCTCGCCCGGATCGTCGGAGAAGCAGATCAGTTCCGCGTACCGCGAGATGCCGGCCTTGCTCAGGGTGTTCCAGATGTCTTTCGCGGCCTTGGGCGTGCCGTCGGCCTTGAGGAGCGTGCGGTAAGGGACGTGGACGACCGTGCCCTCAGGCACGCGGGCCGGCA
>JAHDVQ010000038.1:0-2427 GCA_023384595.1 Vicinamibacteraceae bacterium
AGCGTGCTCGACATGGCCAGCGCGAGCCAGGCCGCCGTGGGATCGGCCAGCTGCGGGACGAGCTTCGTGAAGACCATGACGGCGGGCACGTTGCTGATGGCATTCGACAGGATCGCCGCCACGAGGCTCATCCCCCAGACCGTGTCGATGCCAATCGGCGAGAGCCACGCGAAGACGCGCTCGTCGAGCCCCGCCCGATCGACGCCCGCGACGACCACGAAGAGGCCGATGAAGAGCACGAGGAGGTCCCAGTCGATCTGGCGATAGATCTTCTCGGGCTTCACGCGACGCGTGACGAGGAGGATGGCGGCACCCGCCGCCGCGACCTTCGCGGGGTCCCAGCCGGCGAGGAAGCCTGCGAGCACGCCGCCGGCGACGAGCAGGCCCTTGGTCATCATGATGCGGTGCACCGGCCGCGGACCGCGGCCGGCGTCCTCGTGCGGGCCTGCGCGCAGCTCGCCCCGGAACAGGTACCAGATGAGCGCGGCGTCGATGGCCAGGCCCGCCACGGCCACCGGCGCGAGCGCCGCCGCGAAGTCGGTGTAGGGAATGCGCGACACGCTGCCAATCAGCATGTTCTGGGGGTTGCCCGTGATCGTGGCCACGCTCCCGATGTTCGAGGCGGTGGCGAGCCCGAGGAGGTACGGCAGCGGCCGGTGTCCGCGCGCCCGCGCCACCTCGATGAGGATCGGCGTGAACACCAGGCAGATCGTGTCGTTCACGAAGAGGGCCGAGAGGAGGCCGCTGGCGAAGACCACCGCGACGAGCAGCAGCGCCGGGTGGTGGACGTGCACGGCGATGACGCGCGCCAGCGTGCGGAAGAAGCGCGCCAGGCGCAGCTGCGCGATGAGCACCATCATCCCGAACAGCAGCACGAGCGTGCGGTAGTCGACGGCCGCGAAGGCGTCGGCGAACGCCAGGCCGCCCACCTCGATCATCAGGACGGCGCCGATGATGGCGGCGCCCGTCCGGTCGATGCGCAGGGGCGGCAGCCGGCCGAGGGCCAGCACCAGGTAGGTGGCGAGGAAGATGAGGCCGGCAACCACGCCCGACTCGGAATCGGAAGGTCCGCCGCGCGCGTCAGTCGGGGTCGATGACCCCCGCGCCCACCGGCAGGCTGCTCGCGGCGGTGGGCAGCGCGCTCTTGTGCTTGATCAGCTCGAGGAACTCCGAGCGGGTCCGCGCGTCCTTGCGGAAGCCCCCCAGCATGGCCGACGTCACGCAGAAGGAGTTCTGCTTCTCGACGCCCCGCATGGCCATGCAGAGGTGCGTGCCCTCCATGACGACGGCGACGCCGAGGGGGTTGATCTTGGCCTGGATGGTCTCGGCGATCTCGTTGGTGAGGCGTTCCTGGACCTGCAGGCGGCGCGCGAACATGTCGACGATGCGCGGGATCTTGCTGAGGCCGATGACCTGGCCCTGCGGCAGGTAGGCGACATGGCACTTGCCGAAGAACGGCAGGAGGTGGTGCTCGCAGAGACTGTAGAAGTCGATGTCCTTGACGATCACCATCTCGCTGTAATCCACTGTGAACAGCGCCCCGTTGATGACCTGGTCGATGTCTTCCCGGTACCCGCTCGTCAGGAACCGCAGCGACTGCTCCACGCGCGCGGGCGTCCTGAGGAGGCCCTCGCGCGCCGGGTCCTCCCCGAGTTCCGTCAGAATGCGGCTCACGAGGTCTTGCATCATGGCATTGTACTTCGGATTCGCGGCCCTTTCCGGCCCGGCCAGTGCGGCCGCCGCCGCGATCGGGGGCGAAGCGGGCGCGCGCCGCGTGGACTCGCCGGGCACGCGACAGTCTCCGGCTGGACGCGACGCGGGAGCGGCGAGCACCTCCGTCCCGGCCGGCGATCCCGACGCGCTCTACGGCGAACGGGCCGACCCGGCGAAGGCCAGGGCCGCCGCCGACATCTGGTCTGCACGCCTGCGCGCCTCGAACGACGAGGACTTCGAGTCCGCCTGGAAGCTCGCGCGCGCCGCCTACTACCTCGGCACGCAGGGCCCGGACGCCGAGCGTCGGAGGGTGCTCGAAGAAGGGGTCGCTGCCGGGCGGATTGCGGCGCGGCTGCGCCCGAACGCGCCCGAGGGCCACTTCTGGTTCGCCGCCACGATGGGGACGCTCGCCGAGTCGTTCGGACTGCGGCAGGGGCTGAAGTACCGCAAGCCGATTCGCGAGGCGCTCGAACGCGTGCTCGCCATCGACCCGTCGTACCAGGGCTGGTCGGCCGATCGCGCGCTCGGCCGGTGGTACTTCAAGGTGCCGCGGCTCTTCGGCGGGAGCCGCGACAAGTCGCTCGAACACCTGCGCCGGTCCATCGAGAAGAACCCGCAGAACACGGTGAGCTACTTCTTCCTCGCCGAGACGCTCGAGGCCATGGGCCGCACGGCCGACGCGCGGACGGCGCTCGAGACGCTGCTCGCTCTCCC
>JAHDVQ010000038.1:2527-8271 GCA_023384595.1 Vicinamibacteraceae bacterium
GCGGCGATGCCGCGCTGCGCGCCGCGCCGGCGCATCTCGAGCAGCAGCGTGAGCAGCAGACGGGTCCCGCTCATGCCGAGCGGGTGACCGAGGGCGATGGCGCCGCCGTTGACGTTCACCTTGTCGCGGTCGAGCCCCAGTTCCTTCTCGACCGCAAGGTACTGCGCCGCAAACGCCTCGTTGATCTCGAAGAGATCGATGTCGTCGAGCGTGAGGCCGGTCTTCCTGAGCAGTGCACGGATGGCCGGTGCGGGCCCCATCCCCATCATGGAGGGCTCCACCCCGACCGAGACCGACGCCACGAGGCTCCCCCACGGACGCAGCCCGCTTCCCTCGACGGCGTGCGAGGAGGCGAGCACCAGTGCCGCGGCGCCATCCACGATGCCCGAGGCGTTGCCCGCCGTCACGCCGCCGTCCTTCTTGAAAACCGGCGGAAGCTTCGCCAGCCCTTCGAGCGTGGCGTCGGGCCGCATGTGATCGTCGCGGGCGAAGGTCTCCGGTCCCTTCCGGCCCCTCACCTGCACGGGCACGACCTCCTCGGCCAGGCGGCCTTCGTCCCAGGCGCTCGCGGCCCGCTGCTGGCTGCGCAGGGCGTACTCGTCCTGCGCCTCGCGCGAGATGCCGTAGTGTGCCGCGCAGTTCTCGGCGGTGATGGCCATGGGACACCCGCAGTAGCTGTCGGTCAGGGCCTCCCACAGCATGTCCTCGAGTCGCCCCTGGCCCAGCCTGAGCCCCGTCCGCGCGCCACGCACGACGTGCGGGGCCTGGCTCATGCTCTCGGTGCCGCCCACAAGGGCGAGGTGCGCCTCGCCGAGCTGAATGAGGTGCCCGGCCACGACGGCCGACTCGATGCCCGACCCGCACAAGCGGTTCACCGTGAGTGCCGGCACCTCGACGGGAATGCCCGCCTTGAGGCCGATGTGGCGGGCGCAGTAGATGGCGTCGGCACTGGTCTGCACGACGTTGCCGAAAACGACCTGCTCGATCTGCTCCGGCCGCACCCCGGTGCGTTCGAGCGCGGCCTTCGCCGCGAGCGCACCGAGCTCGTTGGCCGACAGATCCTTGAGCGGTCCGACAAACGATCCCATTGGCGTCCGGACGCCACCGACGATGTAGACACGGGTAGGCATGGGAATAGGCTACAGGCTACAGGCTACAGGCTACGGCCAAGGTCCAAGGCCCAAGGCCCAAGGCCCAAGGCCTATAGTTCACTCAGCGCGTCCACGATGGCGGCACCGGCCTCACGCGTGCCGAGCGTGCCGCCGATGTCGCGCGTCACCTGGCCGGCGGCCACGACGGTCGCGACGGCGCGCTCCACGGCCGCCGCCGCCTCGGTGGCGCCGAGCGACTCCAGGAGGAGCGCGGCCGACAGCACGGCGCCAATCGGGTTGGCCGCGTTCGTCCCCGCCAGCGGGGGCGCCGATCCGTGCACGGGCTCGAACATCGACGTGCGGCCGGGGTGCAGGTTCCCCGAGGCCGCCATCCCGAGGCCGCCCTGCAGGGCCGCCCCGACATCGGTCACGATATCGCCAAACAGGTTGTTCGTCACGACCACGTCGAATTGCGCCGGGTCGGTGACGAGGAAGTAGGCCAGGGCATCGACATACAGGTGCCGCGCCTCGATGTCCGGGTAGTCGGCCGCGACCTCGCGGAAGACCCGCTGCCACAGCGCGTGCCCGTGCGTGAGCGCGTTGCTCTTGTCGCTCATGACGACGCGGCGGCGGCCGCGGGCCCGCGCGAACTCGAAGGCGTGGCGCACGATGCGGTGCACGCCCTTCCACGTGTTGATCTCCTCCTGAATGGCGACTTCGTCCTCGGTCCCGGGCCTCAGCCGGCCGCCGGCGTTCACGTAGAGGCCCTCGGTGTTCTCGCGGAAGACGACGAAGTCGACGTCGGCCGGCCCGCGGCCGCGCAGCGGACAGAGACGCGCATCCAGGAGCCGGATCGGACGGTAGTTCACGTAGAGATCGAGCTCCGCGCGCATGCCGAGCAGGATGTCGCGCGCGTGCCGGTTGTCGGGGATCCGCGGATCGCCGAGCGCACCCGTGAGCACCGCGTCGAACTCGCGGGCGAGCATCGCGAAGCCGTCGGCCGGCACCGTGACGCCGGTCGCGAGGTAATGGTCCGCGCCCCAGGGCAGCGCGTGCAGTTCGAGCGGGAGGCCGTAGATCGACGCCACGCGCTCGAGCACGGCCACCGCCTCGCGAACGACCTCCGGGCCGATGCCGTCGCCGCCGAGTGTCGCCACGCGCACGTCAGACCCCCTCCAGCGCCACCGCCATGCCCATGCCGCCGCTCACGCACAGCGTCGCCAGGCCGCGCCGCGCGCCGCGCCGCCGCATCTCGTGCAGCAGCGTCACCACGATCCGCGCGCCCGTGCAGCCAATCGGGTGGCCGAGGGCGATGGCGCCGCCGTTGACGTTGAGGCGCGCCGGGTCGACGGGCAGATCGGCGAGCACCGCGAGCACCTGGGGCGCGAAGGCCTCGTTGATCTCGACGAGGTCGATCGAGTCGAGCGACCACCCGATCTTCGGCAGCAGCCGACGGACCGCGGGCACCGGCCCGATGCCCATGTAGCGCGGATCGACGCCCACCGTCGTCCACCCCGCGAGCCGCGCCAGCGGGGTGGCGCCGCTGCGTGCCACGAGGTCCTCGTTCGCGAGGACGAGCGCCGCCCCCGCGTCGGTGATACCCGAGGCCGAGCCCGCCGTGATGATCCCCGGCACGCCGTCCACGTCGGGGAAGACCGGCGGCAGCGCCGCCAGCCCCTCGAGCGTGGTCGCCGGACGCGGGTGCTCGTCGGCGTCCACGACGACGCGGCCGCGGCGCGCGTCCTCGTCGAGGTCGACGGGCACGATCTCGCGCGCGAAGCGGCCGCCCGCCATCGCCGCGGCCGCCTTGCGCTGGCTCTCGTACGCGAAGGCGTCCGACGCCTCGCGCGTGATGCCATACCGTCGTGCCAGCAACTCCGCCGTCTCACCCATGATCAGGTTCGCGAGCGGACAGAAGAAGCCGTCGCGGTACATCGCGTCCTCGAGCGGCAGGTGCCCGAGCCGGTGGCCCCAGCGTGCGGGCTCGCTGTCGACGAGGAAGGGCATCCGGCTCATCGACTCGATGCCGCCCGCGAGCGCCGCCTCGACCTCGCCGAGCGCGATCTGCCGCGCCGCCGACACGATGGCCTCGAGGCCCGAGGCGCACGCCTTGTTGATGGTCTGGGCGGGGATCTCATCGGCGAGGCCGGCCAGGCGCGCGACCTGCCGCGCGGGGTTCGGACCGGATCCGGCCTGGCGGCCGTGGCCCATCCACACTTCGCCCACCTCGGCCGCCACCGCCCCCGCCTCGTCGAGCGCGCGCCGCGCGGCAACGGCCCCGAGCGCGGCCGGGTGCACGCGTCTCAGGGCTCCGCCGAATCGCCCGATGGGCGTCCGGGCAGCCGACACGAGGAAGACAGGGGCTCCAGGCTCCAGGCTCGAGGCTCCAGGCTTCAATGAATGGTCCGCCCCTGGCGCGATTCGACGAGGTAGCCCGCGACGGCGGCCAGCACGTGGTCGGGCGTGTCGACGAACTCGATCCCCGCGCGGTAGAGCGTGTGGCTGTCGCCAATCTCGACGAGCTCGCAGTGCGCCACGCGTCCCTTCACGACCACCGTGCTGTCGAAGAGCTCCAGGCGGAAGTCGTGGAGCGATTCAATCTGCAGCGGCAGCGCGACCTCGATGCGCGCGCCGAGCTCCGACAGCTCGAGGATGCGGACCGGCTGGACCAGGCTGACCGCCCCCGTGGCATCGTCGGCAACCGGTTGTCGTGTGCGGCGGCGGCGGTCGTAGGGCATGGCGTGGGCCTAGCGCACCTTGACGTGTTCGAGGTAGTCGCCCGACTGGATCAGGGGCGCCCGCCCGAGCGGCGCGTTGTAGAAATACACCCATACCTCCACGGTCCGCCCGTCGTCGAGCCTGGCCGGGACGAGCGCGCGCGTGTAGAGGCTGTGGTCCGGATCGTCGGTCGAGTAGCCCTCGATGTCGTCGAGCACATCCAGCACGTGGGCGGGATCGGTCATCTGGTAGACCTCGCCCACCACCTGCGAGTCGGTCGCGGGCACGGCGGCGGGGTAGATGCCGAGATCGAAGAGCGCGGCGCCGATGGTGCCCCGCCCGACGTACGTGAGCTTGCCCTCGATCCCGGCTCGGCGGCGGCGATCGAACCCCGTCATCAGCGTGCCGTAGAAGAACGCATAGTCGGACACGACCGTGGGACTCCTCCCCGTGCGGTCCGCTCCGCCGGGGGCTCGGCGGGCGCGGGATGCGGACTCGGGGGTGTTCGGACCAGGACACGCGCGCGGCGCCACTTCGGACCGCCGCGAGCGGTCCACTCGACGATCACGCGCCGCAGCCTCGCGTACGGGCGGCGATCACGACCGGCCACTACACGCGTGCTGGTGTGTGAGAGTCAAGTGTAGGAGAGGGTCGGAGCCGCGTCAACAGCCCTGGGCCGAAACACGACAAGGGGCGCGGCTCCTGATGGAATCGCGCCCCCGCGTGCAGTTCGGGACGTCGTGCGAAGCGCCCTGGCTGCGCGCCTCAATCGATCTTGCGCGGCCCTTCGTGCGCCTGCTTGGCGCGCTGGCCGGCGGCAATGGCGTGGTTGATGACCTCGGTCGGCAGCGCGAAGCTCAACTCGACGGTCTTGCCGGTGCCCGCGAGGTGCACCGACTGCATGATGGCCTGGATGTCCTTGCGGGAGTCCGACTGCATGCGCGCCAGGGCGAGGGCGCCGTTGACCATGTCGCGCAGGTTCTGCGCGGCCTGCTCGTCGCGCGCCTCGGCGCGGAGCGTGGCCGAGATGCCGCCGTTCACGCGGCCCGACGCGGCGAACCACCGCACCGCCGGCAGCCGCGACGAGACGCCCTCGGGCAGCTTCGCCTGGTTGGCCAGCACGTCGAAGCGCCCCACGGCCCACGCGTTGGAGTCGCCGGCGACGTCCTTCACAATCGACATCAGCTCGCCGTTCGACGCCACGCTCTGCCCGCCTTCGGCCGTGTCGATGGCCAGGTGCACGGCACGCTCCTCGCCGAACATCACGAGCCCGGGTTCCACGAAAGCCAGGACCGGCACGCGGCCTCCGTGATGCTCCCGCGCCTTCTCGGGCAGCCTGACGATCCGCTTGCCCTTGTACTCGACCACCTCGGCCTCGTGCTGGCGGGCGAGCGATTCGAGCCGGACCGCGTCGAACCGGCCGCGGAACGCCACGAACCCCGTCCCCTTGAACGCGTCGCCCGTCTCGGCGCCCTCGAGCGGCAGCATGGCCGCCACCACGTGGTCGATGTCGCGCTCGAGGTCGATGCCGGTCTTCTCCTTCAGCTCCTGCTGGCCCCTGGTGTCCTCGGTCGGCAGCACCTGCTTCAACTGCCGGCGCAGCTCCGACGACATCACGTCCTGCACGTCGGCAAAGGCGACGACCGTGGCGTTGGCCGGCACATAGGCCAGCTCGTTCGGCCCGGCCTGGGCCATGAGCCCCGTCGGGAAGCCGCCGTAGTACGCCACCAGACCGGAGCAGAGGCCGGCAATGAGGACCGCGAAGGAACCGAGCATGAAATAGCGGGTACGGGTGGTCATGGAGGTCACTGCCCTTCCTACCTGATCATAACGAAGGATGCAGGGCGAAGGTTCCCGGCGGGCCTTGGCCCTTGGGCCTTGGGCCTCAGGGGGTTGGGGCGACAGGTCGAAGACGACCCCACCCCTTGGGTCTTG
>JAHDVQ010000038.1:8371-12400 GCA_023384595.1 Vicinamibacteraceae bacterium
GGGCCTCAGGGGGTTGGGGCGACAGGTCGAAGACGACCCCACCCCTTGGGTCTTGTCCGCGGCCCGCGTCACGACTCGAAGCCCCGAAGCCCAAGGCCCAACGCCCAACGCCCAACGCCCAATTCACTGCTCCAGCACGTACTCCCGTCGCGTCACCAGCCGCATCGACAGCCATAGGAAGCCCACGAAAATGGCCGTCAGGGCCACGGCCGCGACCGGCAGCGAGGGCGACTCCCGGAAGACCGACTGCAGGAGGCTCAGGGCGCTGTCCTGCGGCATGGCGTGCGGTGCGAGCGACTGCAGGTAGTAGCCGATCGAGAGCCGCTTCAGGTAGCCCGGGAACGCCAGCACCGCCTGCTCCCACCCGAACAGGAACAACAGCCCCGCGATGAGCGGGCGCTTGATGCGCGCGCCGAGCCAGGCGAAGAAGGCGCCGTAGACGACCAGCCCCACGCCGATGACCCCGAGATCCTTCACGAGCAGCGGGAAGCCGGAGGCCACGCCCGTGCCCGACGGCACCGTCAGGAAGAAAACGATGACCACCGACGGCAGCAGCACCATGAGCGTGCACGCCAGGTAGGCCAGGTACTTGCCCAGGACGACGGCCCCGCGCGGCACGGGCCGGGTGAAGAGGTACGTGATGGTCTTGTCCTCGACCTCGTCGGCGATGAGCGCCGTCCCGTAGAAGAGCGCCAGCACGGGCACCGTGAAACGCAGGTAGAAGAACCACATCATCACGCCGAAGATGTTCGTCCCCTGCACCGGCACGTTGTTGATGCGCAGCGACCCGGTGAAGCTCGAGACGACGAACATCCGGATGAACAGCGCGAGCAGCACCGGACCGACGACGAGCAGCGCCATGAACACCGTGCGCCGCGACCAGAGCATCTGCCCGAGCGAGAGGTCGAAGATGCGGAAGGCCGAGGCCATGAGCGACGGGGGCGCGGCCGGACGCCCGGCTCGAGCGGCCGGGGGCACGGGAACGGCGGGGGTGGACATGAGGGCCTCGCCTACTTCACCAGGTACTGGAAGACCGCCTGGAGGTTGTCGTCCGGCGACGTGACCTCGTCGATCTGGCCGGCGTCGCGGCTGGCCGCGAGCGCCGTGAGCATCGTGTAGAACTCGTCGGGCTTCGAGGTCTGCACCACGACGGCGTCGCCGTCGAGCTTCAGACTGAGCACGTTGTCGTAGCGGAGCAGCTCGCGCGCCAGCTCGCGCGGGGCCTCGGCCTTGACGTGGACCGTGTGCGGGTGCTCGTCGATGAGCTCCCGGATCTGATGCACGTCGCCTTCGGCCAGGATCCGGCCGTTGTTGATGAGGAGGATGTTCGACGTCATCGCCTCGATCTCGTGCAGGATGTGGCTCGAGACGATCACGCTGCGCCCGGCGCGGGCCCAGTCCCGGATCAGGCGGATGGTCTTGCGGCGCGCCAGCGGGTCCATGCCCGCGAGCGGCTCGTCGAGGATGAGCAGCTCGGGATCGTGCGCGATGGCCTGCGCGAGCTTCACGCGCTGGCGCATGCCCTTGCTGTAGGCGCCGATCTTCTTCCCGGCGGCGTCCATCAGCTCCACCTGCTCGAGGGCGTGCGTGGCCATGGCCCGCGCCTGCGCCTCGTCGAGCCCGTGGAGCCGGCAGAGCGCCGTCACCCACTCGAGGCCGGTCATCCGCTCGTAGAAGGCGTCCTGCTCGGGGCAGAACCCGATGCGGAAGTAGAGGGCGTGGTTGGCCCAGATCGGCTCGTCGAGCACGCGGATGGCGCCCATGCTCGGCTTGAGCTGACCGGTCATGAGCTTCATGAACGTGCTCTTGCCGGCGCCGTTCGGGCCGAGCAGGCCCGTGATGCCCGGCGGCACCGACACCGTGACGTCGTTCAGGCCGATGACCTGGCCGTACCACTTCGAGAGCTTCTCGGCCGCGACGACGGGCCCGGCACTCATGTCACCACCTCCACGCCCCGCACCTTGCGCTCGAGGACCGAGAGCGAGACGGCGAGCAGCGCGGCGATCACGATGAGCGACACGGCCACCGGCACGTCGTGGCGCAGCGGCTGCCGGAAGATGAGATCGCCGATCTGCGCGAGGTTGGCGGGGAACGACATCCACGCGACGGCCGAACTGCCCGTGATGCCGCGCAGCGCGGCGTACATCGCGTCGGTGAAGAGCACGATGCCCGTGTACATGATTCCCACGAAGCGGTTGGAGTTCGACATCGACGAGAGCGCCAGCATCGTGAAGGCGGCGACGAACACCTCGACGAGCGAGAAGATCGTCATGGCCGGCACGAGGTAGATGTTCTCGCGCGCGAAGGCGAAGCTGCCGGCAAAGGCCGCCTGCAGCAGGAAGAGGAGCAGGCCGGGCAGGAGCGTCACCGCGAGCAGGAACGTGACGAGGATCGCCATCTTGCCGGCGACGTACTCGGCGCGGGTGATGGGCCGGGCCAGATAGAGCTGCAGGGCGTTGGCGCGCCGATCGTTGGCGATGAGGCCGGCGCCCACGTAGACCGTCACGAAGAACACGAAGATGCCCTGCTGGTCGAAGAAGGCGCGGTACTGCTCGGCGCGCATCGCGAGGATGCTGGCCTGCGGGAAGTTCGCGGCGATGAAGATCTGCACGGCGCGGACGATGAACGGCAGCCACGCGACGAGCAGCAGGCCGAGGAACGCGCGGCGCTTGAGCAGCGTCATGATGCCGCTCTGGGCGATGACCGTCCACGCGCGCCGCACGTCTTCGCGGCGGCCGCCGTAGCGGCGGTAACTCTGATCGTGGATGGGCATGGGCTACTGCTCCCCGAGCGCGCGGGCGAAGACATCCTCGAGCGACGGGATGCTCGGCCGCAGGTGCCGGACCTGGGTCGCCGAATCGCGCGCGAGCGCGAACACGTCGCGCGCGTCCATCCCGTCGGGCACGAAGATGCGGAGGATGTCCTCGTCGGTCGCCGTCGACTGGATCCCGCGGCGTTCGAGCACGCCGAGAAAGGCCGGCAGATCGCCCTTCACCCTCAGCTCGAAGACGCGGCCGGCCGGGCCCTTGAGCTCGGCGATGGGTCCCTGCGCGGCCACGGCGCCCTTGTCCATGACGATGACGCTGTCGCAGGTGTACTCGACGTCGGGCAGCAGGTGCGACGACAGAATCAGGTTGACGCGCTTGTGGTGGCCGAGGTCGCGAATCAGCTCCAGGATCTCGTCGCGGCCCTTCGGATCCATGCCGTTGGTGGGCTCGTCGAGAAACAGCAGATCCGGATCGTGCACGAGCGCCTGCGCGAGCTTCAGCCGCTGCTTCATGCCGGTCGAGTAGGTTTCCACGTTCCGGTAGCGTGCCTCGCCGAGGCCCACGTAATAGAGCACCTCGTGGGCGCGCTGCATGGCTTCGACGGCCGGCAGGCCCGAGAGCTGCCCGCAATAGGCGACGAAGCTCACCGCGTTCATGCCGGGGATGTGCGAATCCGACTCGGGCATGTACCCGATCCGCGCACGAATCTCGATGGGCTTCTCGGCCACGTCGAGGCCGAGCACCCGCATCGTCCCCTCCTCGGGCTTGATGAACCCGAGGAGCGCCTTGAGCATGGTGCTCTTGCCCGCGCCGTTCGGGCCGAGCAGGCCCACGGCGCCCGGGGCGAACCCGGCGGTCACGCCGGCCAGGGCGCGCTGCCTGCCGTAGCGCACGCTCACCCGATCGAGCGAGATGACGGGACCTTCCGTGGGCGGGCTGGCGGTGATCATACGGGCTATAGGCTACAGGCTACGGGCTACGGGCCGGGCTACAGGCCGGGCTACAGGCCGGGCGGAGTTACCTGAGCTGATATACGGACCCGGGGTTGGGACGGTTCATCACACCGGCATCCGGCATCCGGCGTCCGGCCTCCGATGGACAGAAGCCTGGAGCCCGGAGCCCGAAGCCTGGAGCCTGACTGACAACTGATAACTGATAACTGATAACTGACAACTGATAACTGACAACTGATAACTGACAACTGACAAGCGTCAGCCCCTACAGTGTCCCCCTCAGCCCGAGCGCATCCGCCTCGGCGCGC
>JAHDVQ010000038.1:12500-30607 GCA_023384595.1 Vicinamibacteraceae bacterium
AAGCGTCAGCCCCTACAGTGTCCCCCTCAGCCCGAGCGCATCCGCCTCGGCGCGCATGAAGCCGATGACGTTGGCAATGTGCTCGTCGAGCGGGAGGCCCAGCTCCGCGGCGCCGCGCACGATGTCGTCGCGGTTCACCGCCCGCGCGAACGCCTTGTCCTTCATCCGCTTCTTCACCGACGAAGCCTCGAGGTCGAGAATCGACTTCGACGGCCGCACGAGCGAGGCCGCCGTGATGAACCCGCTCAGCTCGTCGCAGGCATAGAGCGCCTTCTCGAGCCGGCTCTCCCGCGCAACGCCCGTGTAGTCGGCGTGCGACAGAATCGCCCGCAGCACCACCTCGGGACACCCGCGCTCGCGCAGGATCTTCACGCCCTCGAAAGGATGGTGCTCGGCGTCGGGCCACTGCTCGTAGTCGAAGTCGTGCACCAGCCCCACGAACCGCCACACGTCCTCGTCCTCGCCGAACAGCCGCGCGTAGCCGGCCAGCGCCGCCTCGACGCCCAGCATGTGCTTCCTGAGGCTCTCGCTCGCCGTGAACTCGGTCACGAGATTCCAGGCCGTGTCGTGATTGAGAATCATGAGCAGGCTTCCGGCTACCGACTACCGGCTCCCGGCCGTGTCGCGGCCCCAGGCTCCGGGCTCCGGGCTTCTACCTTACAAGATTGATGAACGCCGTGATCACGAGCGCGTTGGTGAAATCGATGAAGAACGCCCCGACCATCGGCAGCACCAGGAACGCCCGCGGCGCCGGGCCGAAGCGCTCGACGATGGCCTCCATGTTGGCGACGGCGTTCGGCGTCGCGCCGAGGCCGAAGCCGCAGTGCCCGCCCGCCATCACCGCCGCGTCGTAATCGCGCCCCATGACGTGGAAGGTGACGAAGTAGGCGAACGCCCCCATCATCGTCACCTGCACGGTGAGGATGACGAGCATCGGCAGCGCCAGGTCGAGCAGCTCCCACAGCTTGAGCGACATGAGCGCCATCGACAGGAACAGCGACAGCGCGATGGTTCCCACATCGTCGACCACGCGCGACTCGATCCGCAGGTGTCCCGAGAGATCGGCGCCATTGCGCATGATCGCCGCGGCCAGCATGGCGCCGATGTAGGCCGGGAGCGTGAAGTACTGCCCGATCCAGGCGCTGATGAGCGAGCCGGCCCACATGGCGACGAGCACGATGGTCGTCACCTTGAGCAGCGTGTAGGCCGTGGGGGCCGCGCCGGGCAGCTCCGTGTCGATCTCGGTGTCGAGGCCGAGGGCCGATACGTCGGGCATCGGCACCGCAGCAGGCCCGGGGACGGGGCTCGCGCCAGGTTCCACCGCACCACCCGCGGGCGTGGCGCCGGCGGCGGCGCTGGACGTGGCGCCGGAGGCGGCGCCGGCCGTGGCGCCCGCGCTGGGAGCCGGCTCGTCGCCGCGCGCGGCGCGACGTCCCGGGAGCAGCCGGCGACCCTTGACGAGCCGGGTGGCAATCGGTCCTCCAATGATGCCGCCGCTCACGAGGCCGAACGTGGCGGCCGCCATGGCCAGCGTCACCCCTCCCGTGAACCCGTACTGATCCTCCATCAGCTTGCCGAACGCCGCGCCGGTGCCGTGGCCGCCCGTCATGGTGATGGAGCCGGCAATGAGGCCGAGCAACGGATCGACGTCGAGCGCCCAGGCGAGGCTGGATCCGACGATGTTCTGGAGGATGGCCAGGGTGCTGGCGAGCACCCAGAAGAGCAGCACCTGCGGCCCGCCAATCTTGAGCAGCCCGAAGCTCGCGCCGAGTCCGATGGTCGTGAAGAACGCGATCATCAGCGGCGTCTGGAGCGTCGTGTTGAACTCGAGGGCGAGCACGCCCTGCAGGCGCAGCACGGTCGCCACGGCCGCAAACAGGAACCCCCCGACGACGGGGGCCGGGATGTTGTAGCGGTCGAGCACGGCCACGCGGCGCCGGACGCCGTAGCCGACGAACAGGACGACGGCCGCGAGCGCCAGCGTCTGTATCATGTCGAGCGTGAGTGTGAGCGCGGGCATGCGTCTCCGGAATCCGCGCATGATATATTCCCGAAGCTCGACGGCACAACCCGCTCAAGCTCGTTCCGGCTCGCTCAGGCTCGACTGGCTTCACGCGTGAGGTTCGCCCGCATGCTCGACGCAACCCGATCGTCCGTCGCCTCCCCCGCCGGCGTCCCGGCCGCGAACCGGGCGGCGCCGGCGGCCACGACGCTCGACACCGAATTCAACCGGGGCCTCGGCCTCTTCGACGCGACGATGGTGGTCGTCGGATCGATGATCGGCTCGGGCATCTTCATCGTCTCGGCCGACATGGCGCGGCTCATCGGCAGCCCGGGGTGGCTGCTGGCAGCCTGGGCCATCACGGGCGTGCTGACCGTGGCGGCCGCGCTCTCCTACGGGGAGCTGGCGGCGATGATGCCGCGCGCCGGCGGCATGTACGTGTACCTGCGCGAGGCCTACTCGCCGCTCATGGGCTTCCTCTACGGGTGGACGCTCTTCAACGTCATCATGGCGGGCACGATCGCGGCGGTGGCCGTGGCCTTCGCGCGCTTCACCGGCGTCATCGTGCCGTGGGTGTCCGAGTCGAACTACCTCGTCGCGCCCATCCACATCAGCGAGGGCTACGCGGTGTCGCTGTCGACGGCGCAGGCCGTGGGCATCGCGCTCATCGCGCTGCTCACGTGGAACAACACGCGCGGCCTCGAGTACGGGCGCGTCGTGCAGAACGTGTTCACGACGGCGAAGACCGGGGCGCTGCTGGCGCTCATCGCGGTGGGCCTCGTCGTCGGCTGGAACAGCGGCGCCGTCTCGGCCAACTTCGGCGACCTCTGGTCGCCGCGCGGCGAGGTCGACATCGTGCCCGGGCTCTCGGCGGCCACCGCCTTCGGCCTGTTCGTCGCCATCGCGGTGGCGCAGACCGGGTCGCTCTTCTCGTCGGACTCGTGGCACAACATCACGTTCACGGCCGGCGAGGTGAAGGATCCGCGGCGCAACCTGCCGCTCGCGCTCGGGCTCGGCACGCTCATCGTGACCGTCATCTACCTGATGGCCAACGTGGCCTACCTCGTGACGCTGCCGCTCGACGCCATCCAGACCGCGCCGTCGGACCGGGTCGGCACGGCCACGCTCGACGCCATCTTCCCGGGCCTCGGGGCGGCGCTGATGGCGGTGGCGATCATGGTCTCGACCTTCGGATGCAACAACGGGCTCATCCTGGCGGGCGCGCGCGCTTACTACGCCATGGCGCGCGACGGGCTGTTCTTCCGCGCCGCCGGGCGGCTGAACGCGGCCAAGGTGCCCGCGGCGGGCCTCGTCATGCAGGGGGTCTGGTCGTCGGTGCTCGTGCTGCCGCGCACCTACGACCCCGCCACCGGCTCGTACGGGAACCTGTACGGCAACCTGCTCGATTACGTGATCTCGGCGGCGCTGCTCTTCTACATCCTGACGATCGCCGGCATCTTCCGCCTGCGGCGCACGCGGCCCGACGCCGAACGGCCGTATCGCGCCGTGGGGTACCCCGTCGTCCCCGCGCTCTACATCCTGGGCGCCGGCGCCGTGCTGGCCGTGCTGTTCGTGTACCGGCCCGCCACCGTCTGGCCCGGGTTCGTCATCGTCCTCATCGGCCTGCCCGTGTACTACTGGTGGCACGGGCGCAAGCGGACCTGACGCGCGTCGGCCCTTCCCGGGCGCCGAAGCCGGACGCCTGATCGGACGCCGGATGCCGGGCGCCGGTGGCCTATCTCCTCATCGTGAACGTCACCGTCACGGTGAGGATGACGTCCTGCGGGCCGGGTGAATACCGCCACTGCCGCAGCGCGGCGACGGCCGACTGCGTGAACATCGGGTGGGCTTCACGCAGGACCTTGATGTCCACGACGCGCCCCTCCTTGTCGATGATCGCATCGAGGACGACGACACCCTCGAGCCGCGCCGCCTGGGCCGCCGGCGGATAGTGCGGCTCGACCCGCTTGATGAGACCCGGTCCCTGGCCTGGCGCCACCCTCACCGGTCCGGTCGCCACGGGCGCCGGCGCGGTGACGGGCGCGGGCGGCGCTTCCTCGACGACCTCGGGCGGTGCGGGCTCGATCTCGGGCTCGGGCTCGTCGGGTGTGGGGTCCGGACGCGGGACCTTCTTCTTCACGGGCTCGACCGGCGGCTTCCGGACCTTCGGTGGGGGCGGCGGCGGCTTCAGGAACTGCACCTTCATCTCCTGCTGCTGCGGCGCCTCGACGCGCACGGGATCGGGCCCGAACGCCGGGAGGCTGGCAAACAGCACGGCGAGGTGCAGCACGGCGGCGATGACGAACGCCCGGCGGAGTGCCGCGCGATCGAGCCGCGACGGCGCCATGTAGCGCTCCGCGCGCTCGAAGGCGGCTGCCAACGCGGGGGGTACCTTCTTCATGAGCCCCCCTCGAGCCCGTACTGCGCGAGCTCCGCCGTGGTGGGAATGACCACGTTGGTGACGCCCACCTGACGCAGTTCGTCGAACACGTCGGTCATGGCGCGGTAGGGCGCCTCGAGCGAGGTCCGGAGGATGACGGGCTTCCCGGGATTTCGCGCCAGGCGAGGCTCGAGGTAGCCCCGGAGACCGTCGAGCGCCATCGGCCGGCGATCCACGGCGAGCGACCCGGCGTCGTCGATCTCGATGAGCACGGCCGCCTCGGGCTCGGCCACCAGCGCGGCCTCGTCGTGCCGGGGCAGCGAGAACTGGATGCCGCGCGTCACGCTGTAGAACGACGCGACGAGGAAGAAGATGATGAGGAGAAACGCCACGTCGGCCATCGACGAGGTCGGGATCTCCGCCGGGACGTCGCGACGCCGGAGCTTCATGCGCCTTCTCCCTGTGACAGCAGCGTCACGTTCTCCGCGCCGGCGAGGCGCAGACGCTCGAGGACCGCATCGATCAGGCGATACTTCACGCGCCGGTCGGCCTTGATGACGAAGGGGTGCAGACGGTTGCGCGCGGTCACGGTGCGAATGGCCGCGTCGAGGCCGTCGAGTCCGTCCACCGTCGTCGTGTCGGCCTCCCCCTCCGAGAAGCGAATCGTCTCGTCGGCCGTGATCGCGATGAGCGCCGAACCCTTCGCCGTCTGCTGCTGCTCACGCGTCGCCGGCAACTCCATCGGCGTCCGGTCGAGGCTGTAGGCCGTCGTCACCATGAAGAAGACGATCAGCAGGAACGCGATGTCGGCCATGGTCGCCGTCGGGATGACCGACGCGAGCGACTGACGTGGACGCGGGACGTGCATGCTGGGCCTCCGTCCTCTTGGCGCTACGACAAGGCGGGCGCCGACCCGGGAGCGAGCCGCGTCACGGCCGGCTGTTCGAGGTGCACGTGCGGCGTGGACTGTGAGGCGTCGCCTGCCACCTCCATCACCAGGTTGGCCGCCGACTCCATCCGGCGGACGGTGCCGTTGACCTGGGTGACGAAGTAGTTGTAGGCCATCTGGATCGGGATGGCGATGATGAGACCCGCCGCCGTCGTGATGAGGGCTTCGGAAATGCCGGACGCCACCGCGGCCGGGTTGTTGAGCCCCACCGAGGCGAGGGCATCGAACGAGTTGATCATGCCCGTGACCGTGCCGAGGAACCCGAGCAGCGGCGCCACCATCGCGATGGTCGCCAGCACGGGCAGGCCGCGTTCGAGCAGCGCGACTTCGTGCGCCGACGCGTCCTGCAGCCCGAGTTCGATCTCGTCCTTGGGACGGCCGAACTTCACCAGCCCCGCGCGGACGACCGAGGCCACCGGTCCAGCGTGCGCGTCGCACGCCGCGATGGCCCCCTCGATGTCGCCGTCCTGGAGACGCTGACGCAGATCGGAAACCAGCCGGGCGGCATCGACCGACGCCCGCCGCAACACCTGCCACCGCCAGATCGCCACGGCCACGCCGAGCACCGACAGCAGCATCAACGGCCACATCACGGGTCCGCCCTTGACGAAGTAGGTCCACATCTCCAGTTCCTCCCCGACTCGGACGCCGTCCACTCGGACGCCGTCCAACCCAGACGTTGTCACGTATTGCGGTGGTAAGAGGCAACGGGAGTGCCAGATCGCTCAACTCTTCAGAATCAGCGACTTAGGCGGAGGTGGGCGCGGCGACTGGGTGAACTCTTTCAATACATAAATTGACAGACCGCACGATTGCAATTCACAGGAACAGTCGGCGGTGTCGGGAACAGACCAGCTACTCGCCCATGACCTTTACGACGACCCGCTTCTTGCGGCGTCCATCGAACTCGGCGTAGAAGACCTGCTCCCATGGGCCGAGGTCGAGGTCGCCATTGGTGATGGGCAAGAGCACCTGGTGCCCCATGATCGTGCGCTTCAGGTGCGCATCGGCGTTGTCCTCGCCGGTCTGGTGGTGTCGGTACGGGAGGCCGGCCGGGGCGAGCTTCTCGAGCCACGCCTGGAAGTCGCCGATGAGGCCGTCCTCCCAGTCGTTCACGTAGACCCCGGCGGTGATGTGCATGGCCGACACGAGCACCATGCCTTCGCCGACGCCGCTGGCGTCGACGATGCGCCGCACCTCGTCGGTGATGCGAATGAACTCCTGACGCTGCCGGGTGTTGAACCAGAGGTAGTCGGTGTGGGTCTTCACGGAGGCTCCTTTCCGGCATCCGGCATTCGGCATCCGGCATCCGGCATCCGGCCTCCGGACAGCCGGCGTCCGGACAGCCGGTGATTCGCGTCATAGCGGGAGACTGGCGAGGGCGTTCAGCTCGAGGTCCGCGCGCACCCCCTGGTGGAACCGGCGCAGACCCGCCGCGCCGATCATCGCCGCGTTGTCGGTCGAGAGCGAAAGGCTCGGGAGGTAAACGGGGATGCCGGCCTGGGCGCCGCGGGCCTCGGCGTCGCGACGGAGCCGGCTGTTGGCCGAAACGCCGCCGGCGATGCCGACGCTCTGCGCGTTGAACCAGCGCGCCGCATCGAAGGTGCGATCGACGAGCGCGGTGGTGACGGCCCGCTGGAAGCTCGCGCAGAGATCCCGGATCTCGTCGTCGGTGAAGATGTCGCGGGGCGGGGCCTCGCGCGAGGCCCCGCGGGCCTGCTGCCGCTCGCGGACGTGGCGGAGCACGGCCGTCTTGAGACCGCTGAAGCTGAAGTCGGCCTTGAGCCGGAGGCTGCTGGCAAAGGGCGGCGGCAGGTGCGTCGCGGGTCCCGCCGTGCGGTCGGCGTGCGTGAGGCGCGCGACCGGGAAGCGAATGGCCTGATCGTTGCCGCTGGCCGCGAGCCGGTCGACGATCGGCCCTCCTGGGTACCCGAGCCCCAGCAGCTTCGCGACCTTGTCGTACGCCTCCCCCGCCGCATCGTCTCTCGTGCGGCCGACCAGGCGGTAGTCGCCCTCGCTCGGCACGTAGTACAGGCTGGTGTGCCCGCCGCTCACGACGAGGACGACGGCCGGCAGCGGCAGGGGCCCGTGCTCGAGCCACAGGGATTCGATGTGGCCGGCCAGGTGGTGCACGGGCACGAGGGGCAGCCCGTGGACGGCGGCAATCGACTTGGCGAAGGCGACGCCGACGAGGAGCGAGCCAATCAGACCCGGGCCCTGCGTCACCGCGACCGCGTCGAGGTCGCGCCAGACGACGCCGCCCTCGTCCATGGCGCGTTCCACGACGCCGCAGATGTCGCGCAGGTGCTGGCGCGAGGCGATCTCCGGCACCACGCCGCCCCACTCCCGGTGAATATCGACCTGCGAGGCGACGATGCTCGAGCGCACGCGCCAGGGACGCGCCGCACCGGTTGTCTCCTCGACGACGGCGGCGGCCGTCTCGTCGCACGAGCTTTCGATGGCTAATACGAGCACGGCTCCGGGCTCCAGGCTCCGGGCTCCAGGCTACCCGCCCTCGTGGAAGAGGGCCCGCAGCGATGCCTCGTAAGGCGCGCGGGCCACGCCGCATTCCGTGATGATGCCGGTGATGAGCCGGGCGGGCGTCACGTCGAACGAGGGGTTGCGCACGCGCGCTCCGGCGGGGGCGACCTGCGTCGCGCCGACGTGAGTCACCTCGCGGGCGTCGCGCTCCTCGATGGGAATGCCCTCGCCGTTCGGGGTGGCCAGGTCGATGGTCGAGCGCGGCGCCGCGACGTAGAACGGGATGCCGTGCTCGCGGGCGAGGATGGCCAGCGGATAGGTGCCGACCTTGTTGGCCGCATCACCATTGGCCGCGATGCGATCGGCGCCGACCACGACGAGGTTGACCTGGCCCTGGCGCATCAGCGAGCCGGCCATGTTGTCGGTGATGACGGTCGTCTCGATGCCGTCGCGCACCAGTTCCCACGCGGTGAGCCTCGCCCCCTGCAGGAACGGGCGCGTCTCGTCGGCGATGACGGCGACGTGCTTGCCGGCCTCGATCGCGCCGCGCACGACGCCGAGCGCGGTGCCGTAGCCGGCCGTGGCGAGCGCGCCGGCGTTGCAGTGCGTGAGGATGCGCGCCTCGTCGGGCACGAGCGCGGCGCCGTGCCGGCCGATGGCGCGGCAGCTCTCGACGTCCTCGTCGTGAATGGCCTGCGCCTCGCGCACGAGCCGCTGCTGGATCTCGGCGACCGACGCGCCGGCGTGCGCTTCCTCGGCAAACGCGCGCTTCATCCGGTCGATGGCCCAGAACAGGTTCACGGCGGTCGGCCGCGTCCCCGCCATGAGGTCGCAGGTCCTCTGGAAATCGGTCGTGAACTGCTTCGTGCCCCTGGCGCCGTTGCGCTGCATCGCCATCGCGATGCCCATGGCCGCGGCCACGCCGATGGCCGGCGCCCCGCGGATCACCATGGTCTTGATGGCCCTGGCCACGTCGTTGGCGGTCCGGCAGGTGACGTAGACCTCGTCGCGGGGCAGCTTCCGCTGGTCCACCATCACGATGGCGTCATCCTGCCACGCAATCGTCGGGAGCATCGCCCGATCATAACTGACGCCCTGCCGGTGTGCCGACACGGGGTCGGGAGTATTTTCAGTATTTGCGTACTGGTACGTAGCGGCGGAAAATCGGGGTCGGGAGTTATTTCTCGCGTACAACTCAGACGAGTAATGACTCCCGACCCCAGGATTTTCCGCACGCAAATACTGAAAATACTCCCGACCCCTCTGCCCTGCGATCCCCGTGATAACGTTAGCCGTCGAGGGGGGCCCAGTCGCGGTGCCCAGAGACGCCACCACCACCCACCCGAGCGGCGACAACCGGTTCAAGCTGCTCGATCGCGCCATCAACACCCATCATGCCAGCGGCAGCGCCCTGATCGAGGTGATGCACGCGGCGCAGGGCATCTTCGGCTATCTCGAAGACGACCTGCTCATCTACATCGCCCGCGCGCTGAAGCGGCCGCTCAGTCAGGTCTACGGGGTCGCCACCTTCTACAACTTCTTCCGTCTCAAGCCGGCCGGGCGGCACACGTTCGTGCTCTGCACCGGCACGGCCTGCTACGTGAAGGGCGCCGACCGGATCCAGCGCGCGATCGAGCACCGCTGCGGCGTGGCGTTCGGCGAGACGACGCCCGACGGGGCCGTCTCGCTCGTGGCGGCGCGCTGCGTCGGGTCGTGTGGCCTCGCGCCAGTGGCGGTCCTCGACGAGACGGTGGCCGCGCGGCTGACGGAAGACGAGGCGGTGGCCCGCATCGACGCCTGGGACGCGGCCACGGAAGGGGTCGGCGCATGACGGTCGAGGAACTCCACGAACTCGCCGATCGCGAGCGCGAGCGACAGGCCGGCGTCCGCCATCGCGTGCTGTACTGCTCGGCCGCGGGCTGCGTCTCGTGCGGCAGCCACGCCACGCGGGACGCGTTCAAGGCGGCGTTCACGCGCCGGGGGCTCACCGAGAGCGAAGTGGTCGGCACGGGCTGCATGGGCCTCTGCGGCCAGGGCCCGCTGGTGAAGATCCACGACGACGGCGTGCTCTACGAACGCGTCGACGCCGGGCTCGCCCATCGCATCGTCGACGAGCACCTGGTGGAAGGACGGCCGGTGGCCGAGCATCAGCTCGACGCGGCGTCGCCGTTCTTCGCGTCGCAGGTGAAGATCGTCCTCGAGAACTGCGGGCGGATCGACGCGACGCGCATCGAGGAGTACATCGCCGTCGGCGGCTACGAGGCGCTCGCGCGGGCCGTCGCGGAGCTGAAGCCCCAGGAGGTCGTCGAGGAGGTGCGCAAGAGCGGCCTGCGGGGCCGCGGCGGCGCCGGCTACCCGACCGGGCTCAAGTGGGACATCGCGCGCAAGGCGCCGGCCGAACAGAAGTACGTCATCTGCAACGCCGACGAGGGCGATCCCGGCGCGTTCATGGATCGCAGCGTCCTCGAGGGCGACCCTCATCGCGTGCTCGAGGGCATGGCCATCGCCGGCTACGCGATCGGCGCCAGCCAGGGCTACATCTACGTGAGGGCCGAGTATCCGCTCGCCATCGAGCGGCTGAAGCTGGCCATCCGGCAGGCGGAGCGGCACGGCGTGCTCGGGTCGCGCATCTTCGAGTCGGGGTTCCACTTCCGCATCGACCTGCGCATCGGCGCCGGGGCGTTCGTGTGCGGCGAGGAGACGGCGCTCATCCGCTCCATCCAGGGACGGCGGGGGCGTCCGCAGCCGCGCCCGCCCTACCCGTCGGAGCGGGGCCTCTTCGGCGCGCCGACGGTCATCAACAACGTGGAGACGCTGGCCAACATCGCGCCGATCCTGCGCCACGGCAGCGCGTGGTTCGCCGCGCTCGGCACGCCGCGCAGCCCCGGGACCAAGGTGTTCGCGCTGGCCGGCAAGATCCGCCGCACCGGGCTCATCGAGGTGCCCATGGGCATCCCGCTGCGCCGGATCATCTTCGAGATCGGCGGCGGCACGCCGGAGGGCACCGAGTTCAAGGCCGCGCAGACCGGCGGCCCGTCGGGCGGCTGCATCCCCGCCGAGCACCTCGATCTCCCCGTCGACTACGAGGCCCTGGCGACGGTGGGCTCCATCATGGGCAGCGGCGGGCTCATCGTGATGGACTCGACCTCGAACATGGTCGACGTCGCGCGCTTCTTCATGGAGTTCAGCCGTGACGAGTCGTGCGGCAAGTGCGCGCCGTGCCGCGTGGGCACCGTCCACATGCACGACCTGCTGCGGAAGATCGCGCGCGGCCGGGCCACGGCCGACGACGTGGCGCTGCTCGAGGAGTTGTGCGAGACCGTGAAGGAGACGAGCCTCTGCGGCCTCGGCCAGTCGGCGCCGAACCCGGTCCTCTCCACCCTCCGGTTCTTCCGCGCGGAGTACGACGCGCTGCTCGGGCCGGTGGAGGTCTTCACCCCGTCGAACCCGCTCGCCCGGGGACGCGGTCCCGGGGGCTCGTGAACCCATGGCCATCCTCACGCTCACCATCGACGACCAGCCGGTCAGCGGCACCGAGACCGAGACGCTGCTCGAGGTCGCGCGCCAGCACGGCATCGAGATTCCGACGCTCTGCCACCTCGACGGCCTCACCGACGTGGGCGCCTGCCGGCTGTGCCTGGTGGAGATCGAGGGGGCGTCGCGGCTCCAGCCGGCGTGCACGACGCGCCTGCAGGAAGGCATGGTCGTGCGGACCAACACCGAGCGGCTGCAGCGGTATCGCCGCACGATTGTCGAGATGCTCGCCTCGGAGGGCAATCACCACTGCGCGGTGTGCGTCTCGAACAACCACTGCGAGCTGCAGGATCTCGCGTACACGGTGGGACTGCAGTACGTCCGGGTGCCGTACCTCTATCCCGCGAAGACGCTGGACGCGACGCACAAGGACTTCGTCATCGACCGCGACCGCTGCATCCTGTGCTCGCGGTGCGTGCGCGTGTGCCACGAGGTGGAGGGCGCGCACACGTGGGACATCGCGGGCCGCGGCATCGGGTGCGAGATCATCTCGGACCTGAAGCAGCCCTGGGGCCAGTCGACCACCTGCACCTCGTGCGGCAAGTGCGTGCTGGTGTGCCCGACGGGCGCGCTCTTCGAGAAGGGCGCGACGGTGGCGGAGATGGAGAAGCGCACGGAGTTCCTCCGGTACATCGTGAACGCGCGGCAACGGCGCGAGTGGAATCCGGATCTCCTGCACGAGGAATGAGGGCGGCGAGGTGGAGACAGGTATGAAACCCAGATTGGCCACCGTCTGGCTGGGTGGGTGCTCGGGCTGCCACATGTCGTTTCTCGACATGGACGAGCGGCTGATCGAGCTGGCCTCGAAGGTGGAGGTGGTGTTCTCGCCGATCGCCGACGTCAAGACGTTCCCCGCCGATGTCGACGTGACGCTGGTCGAGGGAGCCGTCAGCACCGTCGAGCACGAGGAGATGGCCAGCCTGATCCGCCGCCGATCCCGCTTCGTCGTCTCGTTCGGCGACTGCGCGACGACGGGCAACGTGACCGCCATGCGGAACCGGTTCAGCCCGGACGAGATCCTGCACCGCGCCTACGTCGAGCTGGCCGACGGCGATCCGACCGTGCCGTCGGAGTTCACCACGATCGCCAAGCTGCTGCCGAAGGCCCGGCCGCTGCACGAGTTCGTCCGCGTCGACGCCTTCCTGCACGGATGCCCGCCCACGGCCGACGAGATCTGGCTGGCGGTGAGCAGCCTCGTCGAGGGACGCATTCCCGAGCTGCCCAACGTGTACCAGCGTTACGGCTAGCCGAGGCTTCCATGTCACGAACCGTCACGATCGATCCGGTGACCCGCATCGAGGGCCACGCCAAGATCACGATTGAGCTCGACGAGCAGGGCACGGTGCGCGATGCCCGCTTCCACGTCAACGAGTTCCGCGGCTTCGAGAAGTTCTGCGAGGGCCGCCTGATGTGGGAGATGCCCGGCATCACCTCGCGCATCTGCGGCATCTGCCCGGCGAGCCACCTGGTGGCGTCGGCCAAGGCCGGCGACGACATCCTCGCCATCGGCATCCCGGAGACGGCCGAGAAGCTGCGCCGGCTGATGACGCTGGCCCAGTGGATCCAGTCGCACGCCCTCAGCTTCTTCCACCTGTCCTCGCCCGACCTGCTGCTCGGCTTCGACGGCGATCCGTCGACGCGCAACGTGTTCGGCCTCATCGCCGAGCACGGCGATCTGGCCCGCCGCGGCATCCGCCTGCGGAAATTCGGCCAGGAGGTGATCGAACTGCTCGGCGGGCGGAAG
The DNA here is from genome assembly GCA_023384595.1 of Vicinamibacteraceae bacterium. Classification (GTDB taxonomy): domain Bacteria; phylum Acidobacteriota; class Vicinamibacteria; order Vicinamibacterales; family JAFNAJ01; genus JAHDVQ01. The sequence continues at coordinate 25,591 of JAHDVQ010000038.1, forward strand.
ATCCACACGCCGTGGGCCGTCGCCGGCGGCGTGCGGGAACCGTTCGATGCGGCACGGCGCGATCGGCTGCTCGCCTGGATTCCCGAGGTGAAGGAGACGGCGGCGATCGCCCTCCGGACGCTCAAGGACGCCCTCGATCGCCACCGCCACGAGATTCCGAGCTTCGGCAACTTCCGGTCGCTGCACGTGGGGCTCGTCTCGCGCGACGGGGCGCTCGAATACTACGGCGGCGCGCTGCGCGTGCGGGACGGCGACGGCAACACGGTGGCCGACCGGATCGACCCGCGCCACTACGCCGAGATCTTCGGCGAGGTGAGCGAGCCGTGGTCGTACCTGAAGTTCCCGTACTACAAACCCCTCGGGTACCCGCAGGGGATCTACCGCGTGGGCCCGCTCTCGCGGCTCAACGTGTGCGACTACATCGACACGCCGCTCGCCGAGGCCGAGCGGCAGGCGTTCAAGGCGCTCGGCGGCGACGCCGAGGTGGTGAACAACTCGTTCTACTACCACTACGCGCGGCTCATCGAGGTGGTCTTCGCCATCGAGAAGACGGAGCAGCTGCTGGCCGACCCGGCGCTGCTCGGCACGCACGTGCGCGCCAAGGCGATGATCAACCGCACCGAGGGCGTCGGGGCCTGCGAGGCTCCGCGGGGCACGCTCTTCCACCACTACACGGTGGACGAGAACGGCGTCCTGAAGGCCGTCAACATGCTGATTGCCACGTCGCAGAACAACCTGGCGATGAACCGCACGGTGCGCCAGCTCGCGATGCGGCACCTCGACGGGGCCGAGATCACGGAGGGGCTCCTGAACCGGATCGAGGCGGGCATCCGCTGCTTCGACCCGTGCCTCTCGTGCTCGACCCACGCGCTCGGCCGGATGGCGCTGCACGTCCAGGTGGTGGGCGCGACGGGAGACGTGCTGAGCGAGCAGTGGCGGTAGGCCGACACGGGGTCGGGAGTATTTTCAGTTTTTGCGTACGTGGCAAAAACTGAAAATACTCCCGACCCCTATTTCAGCTGCCGCCCGTCGAACGGCACGGGAAACAGCTCGCTCAGCCGGTACCGCGCCGTCTCGCGCTCGAGGTTCACCAGCACGACCTCGATGTCACCACAGTACTCCCAGAGCAGCTGGCGGCACGGCCCGCACGGCGAGGTCGGCGTGTCGGCATCGGCGGCGACGACGATGCGCGTGAAGCGATCCTGCCCCTCGGAGAGCGCCTTCACGAGCGCGACGCGCTCGGCGCACAGCGTCAACCCGTAGCTGGCGTTCTCGATGTTGCAGCCGGTGACGACCTCGCCGGACGCGGTCTCGAGCGCGGCCCCGACGCGGAAGCCCGAATACTGGGCGCGGGCGCGCAGGCGGACGGCGCGCGCCGCCTCGATGAGCTGGCCGACGGAGGGTCCGGGCATCGCGTCAGTCTCCTCCCGCCGGCACGCGGGCGATGATGCCCTCCACCAGCCCGATGAAGGTCGCCTTCACGCGGGCGGCCGTCTCCATCACCTCGCGGTGATCGAGCGGCCGATCGAGCACGCCCGCCGCCATGTTGGTGATGCACGAGATGCCGAGCACCTCGAGGCCCATGTGCCGCGCGACGATGGCCTCGGGCACCGTGGACATGCCGACGGCGTCGGCCCCGAGCGTGCGCAGCATCCGGATCTCCGCCGGCGTCTCGTAGCTGGGACCATGGAGCCCCGCATAGACGCCGTGCGCCAGCGTGACGCCGAGGCCGGCAGCCGCCTCGTCGGCCATCGCGCGGAGGCGCTTCGAGTAGACCTCGCTCATGTCCGGGAAGCGGGGGCCGAACCGCTCGTCGTTCGGCCCGACGAGGGGGTTGGTGCCGAACAGGTTCAGGTGGTCGTCGATCACCATGAGCGCCCCCTCGGCAAACGACGTGTTGATGCCGCCGGCCGCGTTGGTCAGCACGAGGCGCTTCACGCCCCACATCGCCAGGGTGCGCACGCCGAAGGTGACCCGGTCCATCGAGTACCCCTCGTAGAAGTGCACGCGCCCCGCGAGCGCCGCCACCCGTCGTCGCCCGCTCGCGCCCGCCACGAGCTTGCCCGCGTGGCCGACCACGGCCGCCTCCGGCCAGTGCGGAATCGCGCCGTACGGCACCACCGCCGGCGAGGCGAGCGTGTCGGCGAACTCGCCGAGCCCCGACCCGAGCACGATGGCGAGGTCGGGCGCGGCGCCGGCGCGGGCCTCGAGCTCCGCGGCGGCCTGCTGAACGTGTTCATGGAGCGTCATGGTCACGGGAGGTCCGGAGGATGGAGCGCCGGGCGCAGTCCACGGCGCGGTTTCACAGCAGCAGCGACGCAATCGACGCGTTGATGAGCGTCGCCAGGAAGCCTCCGAGGAGCGCCCGCATCCCGAGGCGCGCCAGGTCGTGCCGGCGCTCGGGCGCAAGCCCGCCGATGCCCCCGAGCTGGATGCCGATCGAGCCGAAGTTCGCAAAGCCCGTGAGCGCGTAGGTGGCCAGCGAGTACGAGCGGGGGTCGATGTCGCGGTACTCGGTGGTGAGCTTCACGTAGGCGACGAACTCGTTGGCGACGAGCTTCGTGCCGAGCAGGTCGGCGACGGCCGGGATGTCGGCCGCCGGCACGCCCATGAGCACCGCCACCGGCGCGAACACCCACGAGAAGACCTTCGCGAGCGAGAGCCCGGTCCACGCGAGGCCGAGGACGTAGTCGACGAGCGCGATGGCGGCGAGAAAGGCGATGAGCATCGCCGCCACGTTCAGCGCCAGGCTCAGCCCGTCGCTCGCGCCGCCCGACAGGGCGTCGACCATGTTCACGTGACGTCGCTCGATCTTGACCGTCGCATCGCCGCGCGTCATCGGCTGCCCGGTCTCGGGCACCAGAATCTTCGCCAGGTACAGGCCGCACGGCGCGGCCATGACGCTGGTGGTCAGAATCGCGATGGCATCGGCCCCGAGCGCGATGTAGACGGCCATGACGCCGCCGGCAATCGTCGCCATGCCGCCCACCATGAGCGCCAGCAGCTCCGACTGCGTCATCGACGGCACGTACGGCTTGACGATGAGCGGGGCCTCGGTCTGGCCCATGAAGACGTTGGCCGCGGCCGAGAGCGTCTCGGCGCCGCTCGTGCCCATCACGTGCATCATGGCCTTCGCGGCCACCCGCACGATGAACTGCAGCACGCCGAAGTAGTAGAGCACCGTGAAGAAGGCCGAGACGAAGATGATGGTCGGCAGCGCCGTGAACGCGAAGACGAAGCCGCCCGGGAACACCTTCGACATGGCCTCGGGGTCGGCGAGGCCGCCGAAGACGAACAGCGAGCCGGCGTTCGAGAACTCGAGGAACTTCTTCACGATCTCGGCCGCGCCCGCGAACAGGGCGTAGCCGGGCCGCCAGTCGCCGATGGCGAACTTCAGGATGAAGAGCGCCAGCCCGAGCTGCAGCGCCATGCCCCACGCCACCGTCCGCCAGCGGATGGCGCGGATGTCGCTCGAGAACGAGACGACGACCGCGAGGAAGCAGACGATGCCGAGCACCGCCTGATAGCGCGTGCCGCCGCCGTCGTGCAGGAGCCACGCGATGCCGAGGGCGGCCAGCGCGACGCCGATGGCCAGCAGCCGCAGCATGCGGTCGGAACGGGCCGGGGATGGAGGTCGAAGGGATTCGGTCATGGAACCTCGCCGGAGGTCACGCCATCGGGCGTCGTGATGACGGCATGGACGAGCGGCCGCGTCGCCGGGGCCTCGTCGCCGATGCGCATCGCGGCGGTGAGCGCCGCCTCGGCCCGCTGCGCCGCGGCCGCGCCGCGCGCGTGGACCTCCGCCAGCGGCGTCCCCCGCTCGACCCGATCGCCCGGCTTGACGAGCACGCGCACGCCGACGGCCGGATCCACCGGGTCGCCCGCGCGCTGCCGGCCGGCGCCGAGCACGACGACGGCCTCGCCCACGGCCCGCGCATCGACCGTCGAGACGACGCCCGCGCGCGGGCTCACCAGCATCAGACATTCGGGGGCGCGAGGCAAGCGGTGCGGGTCGTCGACCACGCGCGCGTCGCCTCCCTGCGCCGCCACCATCGCCGCGAACCGCTCGCGCGCGCGGCCGCCGTCGAGGGCCTCGGCCGCCATCGCCATGGCCACTTCCTCGCCGCCGGCCGCCCCCGAGAGGACCAGCATTCGCGCGGCGAGCAACAGTGACAGGAGGCGCACATCGTCGGGTCCGCCTCCGCCCAGCACATCGAGGGCCTCGGCGACCTCGAGCGCGTTGCCGCAGGCCGCGCCCAGCGGCGCGTCCATGTCCGAGACGACCGCTTCGACGGCGAGGCCCGCCGCCGCGCCGTGGCGCACGAGCGCCGCCGCCAGTCCCCGGGCCTCGTCATCGGTGGCCATGAACGCCCCGCGCCCGCACTTCACGTCGAGCACGAGCGCCAAGGCGCCCTCGGCGATCTTCTTGCTCAGAATCGACGCGCAGATGAGCGGCACGCTCTCGACGGTGGCCGTGACGTCGCGCAGCGCGTAGAGTCGCCGGTCGGCCGGCGCGATCTCCTCGGTCTGGCCGACGATCGCGCAGCCCACGCGCTCGACGACATCCAGAAAGGCGCGCGTCGAGAGCCCGGTCGTGAGGCCGGGGATGGCCTCGAGCTTGTCGAGCGTGCCGCCCGTGTGGCCGAGACCGCGCCCCGACATCATGGGCACGCGCCCGCCGCACGCCGCGACGACGGGCGCCACGACGAACGAGGTCTTGTCGCCCACGCCGCCGGTGCTGTGCTTGTCGCAGGGACGCGCGTCCGCGGCGGGCCACGCGAGGCGCGTCCCCGAGTCGGCCATCGCCACGACCAGCGCGGCGGTCTCCTCGTCGCTCATGCCACGCAGGACGATGGCCATGAGCATGGCCGCCGCCTGGGCATCGCTCCAGCGTCCCGCGGTGACGCCCTCGACGAACGCGCGAATGTCGCCGGCGGCGAGGGCCTCGCCGTCGCGCTTCCGGCGAATGGCCTCGACGGGACGCATCCGGGGAAGTATATGGGACAAGGGTTGGGAG
>JAHDVQ010000287.1 GCA_023384595.1 Vicinamibacteraceae bacterium
CATGGCACTGATCATCGCAATCGACGGTCCTTCCGGGGCCGGGAAGGGCACGGTGGCGCGCGCGGTGGCGCGGGCCCTCGGGTACCGGCACGTGGACACAGGCTCGATGTATCGGGCCGTCGGGTGGAAGGCCGTGCACGACGGCCTCGCCCTCGATCAGGAAGCCGCGATCGCGGCGATTGCCGCCGGCGCCAGCCTCGAGGTGGGCGAGCGGGTGGTCATCGACGGTCACGACGTGAGCGAGGCCATTCGTACCCCGGAGGCCGATCGCTCGGCCGCGGCCGTGGCGCGGCTTCCCGCGGTCCGCGCGGCGCTCGTCACGCGCCAGCGCGCGATGGGGGAGGGCGGCGGCATCGTCATGGAAGGCCGCGACATCGGGACCGCCGTGTTTCCGGACGCGGACCTGAAGGTCTACCTCGATGCCTCGCCCGAGGAACGCGCCCGCCGCCGCGCCAGCGACGCCAGGCACACCGGCGGCGCCTCGGGCGTGGCGGTGGTCGCCAACGAGCTCGAGGCACGCGACCGTGCCGACCGCACGCGCGCGGCTTCGCCCCTCGCCGTGGCTCCCGACGCCCACGTCATCGATACCACCGGCCTCGCCGTCGACATCGTCGTCAACCGCGTGCTCGATCTCGTCCGCGCCCTGACCGTGAACTGGAAACTGAAAACTGAAAACTGATAACTGATGATCGTCCTCGCCATCGACCTCGGCGGCACCAAGACGGCCCTCGCCCGCGTGTCGCGGGAAGGCGAGGCGACGACCCACCATGTCGTCCCGGCAGCGCGGTCACTCGAGGCCAGCCTCGACCCCATCGTGGACGCGGCCGCGGATGTCGAGGCCGTCGGCATCGTGGTGCCGGGCATCTACGACGTCGCGTCGGGGCTGGCGTGGTGCCCGAATCTCTGGGGCGATGCGCACGTGCCGCTTCGCGACGCGCTGGCCGCGCGCCTCCGCGTGCCGGTGGCCATCGATGCCGATCGCACCGGGTACGTGCTCGGCGAGGCGTGGCTCGGCGCCGCCCGCGGCGCTCGCGACGCCGTGTTCGTCGCGCTCGGCACCGGCATCGGCGTCGGCATCCTGTCGGACGGGCGCGTCATCCGCGGGGCGCGCGGCATTGCCGGGGCGGCCGGATGGTTCGCCCTCGACCCGCGGTGGCGTGAGGAGTGGGCGCAGACGGGATGCTGGGAGGCCCTGGCCGCCGGCCCTGGCGTGGCCAGACACGCGGGCACCGCCGACGCGCACGAAGCCGTCGAGCGTGCACGCGCCGGCGACGCCGCGGCCCGGGCCGCCATCGACCGCGCGGCCGCCTACAGCGCGATGGGCATCGCGAACCTCGTCAGCGTGCTCGACCCCGAGGTCGTGGTGCTCGGGGGAGGATTCGCCGAGGGCGCCGGCGACCTCCTGCTCGAGCCGCTCCGGCGCGAGGTGCCACGGTGGGCGCAGCCCATCTCCGCTCGCCGCTGCCGCATCGAACTCTCGGAACTCGGCGGCCGGGCCGGGCTGCTCGGCGCCGCCAGGCTCGCGCTCGATCTGCTCGTGGAGTGACCTCATGTCTGCCGAACGCTACTACCAGCACATTTCCGACCTCCTCGCTCGCATCCACACCATGCAGGGCGCGGCCATCGAGCGCGCAGGCGCGCGGCTCGCCGACGTCATCGCGGCGGGCGGGCGCGCGTACCTCTTCGGCAGCGGCCACTCGGTCATCCCGGTGATGGACGTGTTCCCGCGCTACGGCAGCTTCGTCGGGTTCTACCCGCTCTACGACCCGCGGCTGATGTGGTCGAACGTCGTGGGCCCGAATGGCGCGCGCGAGCTGCTGTGGATCGAGCGGCGGGAGGGCTACATCGAGCAGTTCCTGCAGTCGTATCCGATGGATGCCGGCGATGCGCTCATCGTCTTCTCGCACGGCGGCCTGAACGCGGCGCCCATCGAGGCGGCGCAGTACGCGAAGGCGCGGGGGACGTACGTCATCTCGGTGTCGTCGCTCGAGAACGCGAAGGCGGCGGCGCGGTCGCACTCGAGCGGCGCGGCGCTGTCGGACCTCGCCGACATCGCCCTCGACAATGGCGTGGCGCCAGAGGACGCGCAGGTGGACGTGGGCAGGCCCGAGAAGGTGGCGGCCGGATCGACCGTGGCGAGCGTGTTCATCGCCATGTCGCTCGTGGCCGAGGTCGGGGCACGGCTCGCGGCTCGCGACCACCCGCTCACCACGTTCGTCTCGCCCAACGTGCCGGGCGTCGCGAAGGACCACAACCTCCGGGTCTTCGACGAGTATGCCCGGCGCTGGTTCGCGCGCGGGCCGGGACCGGTCGTGCGATGAGCGCGCCGATCGCCGTCCTCGAGGGCCTGGCGCGGGCCGGCATGTTCGTCTTCGGCATCGTCATGGCGCTCATCGGCGCCGTGATGCCCTCGCTCTCGGCGCGGCTCGGGTTCACCGTCGCGGACATCGGCACGCTGTTCCTCGTGATGAACGCCTTCATGCTGTCGGGCAGCCTGGTGCTCGGCCTCGCGATGGACCGCTTCGGCATGAAGCCCGCGCTCGCGGCGGGGGCGTGGCTGGTGGCGGGGGGCGTGGGCCTCGTGGCCTCGGCCGAGACGCTGCGCGATCTGCTGCCCGCGGTCGCCCTGCTCGGCGTCGGCGGCGCCGCCCTGAACGGCGGCACCAACACGCTCGTCGCCGACCTCCACGACGACCCGGCGCGCAAGGCGGCCGCCCTCAACCGCCTCGGGGTGTTCTTCGGCTTCGGCGCGCTCTTCCTGCCGTTCACGATCGGTGCCCTGACGGCGCGCTTCGGTCTCGCGGCGCTCCTCGCCGCGGCGGCCGTGCTGGCGGCGGCCACCGGCCTGCTGGCCGTCGTCCTGCGCTTTCCGCCCGCGAAGCAGGCCCACGGCGTTCCGCTTCGCGAGATGTCCCGGTTCCTGCGGGTGCCCTTCGTGCTGCTTGCCGGCGCGCTTCTGTTCCTGCAGTCGGGCAACGAGTTCGTGCTCGGCGGATATGTCGCCACGTTCCTGACACGCGAACACGCCGTGTCGATCGAGGCGGCCTCCTACATCCTGGCCGGGTACTGGGGAGCGCTGATGGTGGCGCGCGGCGTCGTGAGCCGCCTCCTCCTCACCTTCGACGCCGACCGCGTGCTGGGTGCCAGCGCGCTCTGCGCGGCGCTCGGCGCCCTCGTGGTGGCCGTCTCACCGTCAGCGGCACTCGCCGGGGCAGGCGTCCTCGTGACGGCCGCCGCCCTCGCGAGCATCTTTCCCATCGTGCTCGGGAAGGCAGGGGCTCGCTTTCCTCAGCACTCCGGCACGGT
>JAHDVQ010000288.1 GCA_023384595.1 Vicinamibacteraceae bacterium
CACGATCTGCCGCCCGCCGTCGTCGAACCGCTGCTCGATCGCCTGCAGCACGACGGAAGCCGCCTGGTGCGGCACCGCGCGGGACATGTCGTGCCGGCGGACGGGCCCGACGACACCGCGAGGCGAGGGGGGGCCGGCACGCCGGCTGCGGCGACGCGCGCGCGTGGCGCCGCTTCACCCAACGTGCCGTCTTCGACCGCGTCCGTGCGCGGCCCGCGGGGCCGGCGACGGGGCGAGGTCGACGCCGCTGATCGCGTCGAGACGACGCGGCCCGCCCGCGACAAAGCGCCCGCACCTGCTTCGGCCGAAGGGGCATGGACGCTGGCCGCGGCCGACGCGGGGCTCCCCGCAGATCCCGGACCTGTTCGCGAGGCGCTCGGGCGCGAGGGCGAGGAGGCGCCACTCTCGCGGCTCCATCGGCTGGTGGTCGCGCTCGCCGCGCGGGAGCGCGCCGAATCGGATGCCGCGGCACGCGGGGCATGGCGCGCGGTACGCGGCGCCGCCCACCAGGTGCTGGGCGATCGAGGAAGCCGCGTCGCGCTCTACGACCTGCGCGAGTCGCTCGAGCGCGACACCGACCCGTTGCCGGTCGGCATGCTCGCGGCGCTCGAACGCCTCGGCGATCAGTCGTGCCTCGACCCGATCGCGACGGCCTTCGCGCGCGTCACCGACGCGTGGCAACGCGAACGGCTCCGCGAGGCCGCGGCGGCCATCATCAGGCGCGAGCGCCTTACGCGGCGCAGCGCCCTCCTCAAGCGCCTCGAGGCGCGGGCCGGCGCGCTGCTCGACTGACGGACTGGGCGTTGGGCCGCCTTCGCGCTCTGCGCTCCGGCGCCCAAGGCGTTGGGCGCTGGGCGCTGGGCGCTCGGCGCTCGGCGCGGGCGCTCGGCGCTGGGCACTGGGCTCAGGGCACTCGGCTCAGGAACGCTGCAGCGAGCGTCAGCGAGAAGGGACGCACGCCCCGATCGGCCCGATCAGCTGATCCCTTGATCCCGGTTCAGCCCCGGATCCGCTGATCCCCCGATCCCCTGTTCCGCCTGCCACAGGTGCCGGTGCTGATGTACGGCGATGATGGCGAAGCTCGCGAAGAGGTTGTAGCTGACGCGGCCGTCGAAGGGCGACACGACGCGGACGCGGTCGATGGGGAGGCCGTCGGACGCGGCGACGAGCGCCAGGAGCCGGTCCTGCAGGGTCTGGAACTCCCGCAGGATGTCGGCGGACGTGGCATCGGCGCCCGGCACGAACGCGGCCCCGGTCTTCACGCGGAATCTGACGGGCGGCGCGAGCAGACGAAGCAGGATGCCCCCGATGAAGCCGGTGCGATAGCGCCGGGGCGCGCGGCGGCCGAGCGCCCGCGCCTCGTCGAGCCCGCGCTCGATGAGCGGCAGGAACGCCTGGCTCGTGAGGTTGAGGTGCGCGACGCCCTCGGCCACCGACCAGCGTTCCGGCCCGGGCCGCTCGCGCCACCGCTCCAGTGGAAACACGCCGGCCAGCCGATGCAGTCGCGCCGTGGCCTCGCGCAGTTCGCCGTCGACCTGTAGCAGCTGAGGGTGCATTTGATTGGGGTCAGGTCTGCGATCGCACATGGACAAGGGGGTCAGGTCTGCAAGTGCACATGTGCGATCGCAGACCTGACCCCTTGCCGGGAACCAACGCCCAGCGCCCAGCGCCCAGCGCCTAGCGCCCGATCAATACGCCTTCGCGAACCACGCCGACACGTCCGCCGGCTGGCCGCACTTCAAGCACGGCGCCGTCGGCGCGGGCGAGTCGAACGGGATGTTGCGGATGGTCGCCTGCGTCTCGGCCTTGATCGCGGCCTCGCACTCGTGACTGCCGCACCACGGCGCGATGATGAACCCGGGACGGCCCTCCATCATCCGCTTGAACTCCTCGTAGTCGTTGGTCGCCGACGTGTGCTCCTCGCGGAACGCCCGCGCGCGCGCGAGCAGCGCCGCCTGGATCTCGTCGAGCCGCATCGTCACCGCGCCCACGAGCGCCTCCATCGGCACGAACGCCTTCTCGCGCGTGTCGCGACGCGCGAGCACCACCTGCGACTTCTCGATGTCCTTCGGGCCGATCTCGAGACGCAGCGGCACGCCCCGCATCTCCCACTCGGCGAACTTCCAGCCGGGCGTCTGGCTGTCGCGGTCGTCGAGCATGACGCGCACGCCCGCGCGCTGCAGCTCGCCGCGGATCTCCTGCGCCCGTGGCAGCACCGTCTCGCGCCAGTTGCCGCGCGAGATGGGCACGACGACCACCTGGTAGGGCGCCACGCGCGGGGGCAGGATGAGCCCGGAGTCGTCGCCGTGCGTCATGATGACGCCCCCGATGAGCCGAGTCGACACGCCCCACGACGTCGTCCACGCGTGCTGCAGCGACTTGTCGCGCCCCTGGAACTGGATCTCGAAGGCCTTCGCGAAGTTCTGCCCGAGGTCGTGCGAGGTGCCGGCCTGCAGCGCGCGGCCGTCGCCCATCAGCGCCTCGATCGAATAGGTCCTCGACGCGCCCGCGAACTTCTCGCTCTCGCTCTTCTGCCCATCGACCACGGGCATCGCGAGCACCGTCTCGCAGAACTCTTTGTACAAGGCGAGGATGCGCAGCGTCTCCTCGTGCGCCTCGGCCTCGGTCTCGTGCGCGGTGTGCCCCTCCTGCCAGAGGAACTCGGTCGTGCGCAGGAACGGCCGCGTCACCTTCTCCCAGCGGACGACGTTGGCCCACTGGTTGATGAGCACCGGCAGGTCGCGCCACGACTTGATCCACTTCGCGTACATCGTGCCGATGATGACCTCGGAGGTCGGCCGGACGATGAGCTTCTCCTCGAGCACCTCGTCGCCGCCCTTGGTGACCCAGGCCACCTGCGGCGCGAAACCCTCGACGTGCTCGGCCTCGCGCATGAGCAGCGACTCGGGGATGAAGAGCGGGAAGTACGCGTTCACGTGGCCCGTGGCCTTGAAACGATCGTCGAGCTCTCGCTGAATGAGCTCCCAGATGGCATACCCGTACGGCCGGATGACCATGCAGCCCTTGACGGGCGAGTAATCCGCAAGCTCCGCGCGGCGGACGACGTCGAGGTACCAGCGCGAGAAGTCCTCGCTCTGCTTCGTGATTTCGGTGACGAGATCTGTCTGCGACATAAGAACGGGCTACACAAGAAAAGGGCTCGAGGCTCCAGGCTGCGGGCTCCAGGCTCCGGACTACCGATAACTCCCACTCGCCAACTGATCGACCACGTGCACGCGCCACCGCTCGTCGTCGCGCGACGGGCAGTCGTCGCGGTAGTGGCCGCCGCGGCTCTCGG
>JAHDVQ010000289.1 GCA_023384595.1 Vicinamibacteraceae bacterium
TCGGCGGCCGCACCCGCCGCGCTGACCCTCGTCGGCGCCGTCTTCACCGGCGAGTGGCCGGCGCGCGCTGTCGGGATGGGCGAGTGCATGGAAATCGCCACCGGCGCGCCCGTCCCGGACGGCGCCGACGCGGTGGTCATGGTCGAGCGCACCACGCAAGAGCCGGCTAGCGAGGGCGCACACATCGGCGGGCGCATCCTCGTGCACGAGCCGGTCGCTCCGGGCCGCAACATCGGACCGCGCGGCAGCGACATCGCCTCGGGCGGCACGGTCCTCGTGCCCGGCGCACCCCTCACGCCGGGCCGCCTCGGCGCGCTCGCCGCCACGGGCGCCACGCACGTGACGGTCTACGAACGTCCGCGCGTCGCGCTCTTCTCGACGGGCAATGAAGTCGTCGCCCCCGGCGCCCCGCTGCGCGCAGGGGCCATCTACGACGTGAACGCCGCGACGCTCCCACCGGTCGTTCACGCCAACGGCGGGCTCGTCGTCGAGAACCGGCGGATTGCGGACGACGTGGCAGCGATTGCCGCCGCCCTGGACTCGGATGCGGATCTCGTCGTGCTCACGGGCGGCAGCTCCGTCGGCGAACGCGACCTCGTGGTCGACGCCATCGCGGCCGCCGGGGGCCATGTCATCTTCCACGGCATCGCCGTGAAACCGGGGAAGCCGACGCTGCTGGCGCGCATCGACGCGGCCGCCTCCGCGCTGGACGCCACAGATCGGCCGGCGCCGCCGCGCCTCGTGCTGGGGCTCCCGGGCAACCCGGCCTCGTGCCTGTCGAACGCCTACATCCTGCTGGTGCCCCTGCTGCGCCGGCTCGCGCGGCTTCCCGAGCATCGTCCCGAGCGGCGGCGCGCGCGCCTCGCGCGGCGGGTGACCTCGGTCGTCGATCGCCACCAGTTCTACACCGTGCGGCTCGAGGGCGGCGTGGCGCACCCTGCGTTCAAGGGCTCCGGCGACATCACGAGCCTGTCGGAGGCGGATGGCTATTTCGAAGTGCCCGTGGGGGTCGATGCCGTGGAACGCGACACGGAGGTCGAGGTCATCCTCTTCTGACGCACGCGCAGTCAGTCATCAGTCCCGCTCCCCCGCCACATAGACCGCCACGGGCGCGAGCACGGCCGCCGCGACGATCGCGAGGAGGATGGCGCCGACCGTGAACGGCGAGATGGACGCGACGCGTGACGTCTCGCGCGCCACCGCGTCGACGACGAGGCTGGTGCCCAGGGCCGACACGCGGCCCGCCAGCCACGCGAGCACCTGGTTGCCGAATGCCGCCAGCAGCCCGCACACCGTCGCGAGCGCCACGCCGAGCGCCACCTGCACGGGCAGTGCCGCCAGCCGCGCCGCTTCCTGGCGCGCCCGCAGCTGTGCCTTCCACCACACCACGTCGGCCTGGGGCACTGTCGCCTCGCGCCGCGTGGCGTCCCATTCGGCCATGAGCGCACGCGTCACGGTGACGAGCGCCTGGCAGTCGGCGCACTGCTCGACGTGATCGAGGAGGTCGGTCTCCACCCCGTGCGGCCAGCCGCCGGCGCGCAGCGCGTCGTCGACCAGGGGAAGGGACGGGCAGGGGGCCTCGGGCCTTGGGCCTTGGACCTCGGGCCTTGGGCCTTGGACCTTGGGGGCGGTCACGGCGTTCGCTCCTCGAGAAGCCCGGCCAGCCTGTGGCGGGCGCGGTAGAGCAGCAGCTTGACGCTCGATGTCTTCACGCCGACGGTCTCGGCGATCTCGCGGTGCGACGCGCCCTCGGCGTAGGCGAGCCACAGCAGCATGCGATCGCGGACGCGCAGCCTGGCCATGGCGCGGTGCAGATCGACCCTGGCCTCGGCACGGCCGGCCGCGGCGCCGTCGGCGCGGCGCTCGATGATGGCGTCGGCCGCCTCGCCTCCCACCCACGGCCTCGCGCGGCGGTGCCTGTCGGTCACGAGGTTGGTGGCGATGCGGAAGAGGGCGTTCCGCCGGTGCGCCTCGCCCTCGTACTCGGAGCGCGCGCGCAGGAAGCGGTAGTACGCCTCCTGCAGCAGGTCGTCGGCGGCCGCGCGATCGCCCGTCACCCGCGCAAGGTAAGCCCAGAGCGGACGCGACGTGCGTTCGTAGAAGCCCCGGAACGCCTCTTCGTCCATCTCCAGCACCACCCCGGCCTCGTTCGCACGCGCGGCGAGGCTCTGGAGGTCGGCCACGGTCAGCTCACGCGGGAACACGGAGACCATTGTCGGCTCGCCTCGCCCACGGCGCAATCACGACCGCGGCTCCCGGCCGTTGGGCACCGCGAGGCGCGTCGATTCCAGCAATCCGAGCTTCTGCGACAGCACGTAGGACACGCCTGCCGCAGCGATGAAGCCAAGGCCGATCGCGATGGCCAGCACACCCGCGGCGAGGATGCCCTGGGCGACCTCCTCTGGCGCACGGCCGGCCATGAACAGGATGCCGAGGCCGAGGGCGCCCAGCACGATCCCCGCCTGCACCGACCACAGGATCCGGTTCAGCGGCGGCGCGGGGGTCGGTCCTGCCGTGTCGAGCGAAATGGGCGCCGACTCGAGGAAACGGCTGCCGGCCGGGGTCCGGATGTAGGCCAGCAGGTCCTCATTCGACGAGAAGCGGTCGAGGATCTTCGTGTGCACGTCGGTCTGCACCTTCGAGAGCCGCGACCAGCGCCGGTAGTCGATGAGCGACCGGAACAGGAAGATGAACGCGCCGATGAACAGCGCGATGCCCAGCAGGACGGCCGCGGACTCGATCATGTTGTTCCAGACGGCGATGGCCTGGCTGCGCGCGTCGGTGGGCTCCCAACTGTTCAGACCGCGTACGTGCCCGAGATAGTAGTCGGGGTTGCGCGCGATCTCCGGATGCTGCGCGAGAAACTGTGCGAGTTCGGGATACGTGGTCAGGTAGCCCGCGTCGCGAAGCAGCGTCGGATCGAGACGCAGCACCCGGCCGAGCGAGGGCGGGTACTTCTCGAGCATCTGCATCAGGGCCTGGCGTGTGCTCTCGGCATCGGGATCGCTGACGAGCGCTGGCACCTGACCTGCCGGCTGCGCGGGCGCGCCCGGCTCGACGGAGGACCGCGGCGCGGCCGGCTGCGCGGCGGCCTGCGCGAAGGCCGTGACGGGCACGAAGGGAAGGATGACGGCGAGCAGGACGGCGGGAACGAGGGCGAGTCGCATCGGGCGCATGGAGGACAGCTCCTTTACCCGGTGATACGCGCGTGGCGAGGAAAGGTTAACCGGGCCTTGGGCCTTGGGCCTTGGGCCTTGGGCCTTGGGCCTTGGGCCTTGGGCCTTGG
>JAHDVQ010000290.1 GCA_023384595.1 Vicinamibacteraceae bacterium
CCACGCCCGCGGGCGCGCCGCTGCCGCTCTATGCGCCCGCTCCCGGTCTCTTCGATGCGGCCGCACCGGACCTCGGTCTCTCACCCGCGCCCGGCGCGGAGACCTTCACCGTGTTCGCGCCGGACGAGGACACCGACAGGTTCAGCAACGGCGCCGTCGTCGCCGCCTTCCGTGGCCGCCTCTACGTGCAGTGGCAGAGTTCGGCGAGGGACGAGGACTCGGACGACACCTGGGTGGCTTACGCGGTCAGCGCGGATGCCGGGATCTCGTGGAGCGCGCCGCGCGTGCTGGCCGGGCCGCGCGCGGGCGGACCGATGTCGACGAGCGGCGGCTGGGCGACGGATGGCGAGACGCTCGTCGCCTTCGTCAACGTGTGGCCCGACGGCTTTCACGGCCGCACGGGCGGCGTCACGGAGTATCGCCAGTCCACGGATGGCGAGACGTGGAGCGCGCCGCGTCCCGTCACCGGCGCCGACGGCCAGCCGGTGAACGGCGTCATCGAGCAGGATCCCCACGTCTACGACGGGCGGCTCCATACCGCCTTCCATCTCCGACCGGGCATCCGCCTGAAGCCGTTCTACACGACCGATCCTCTCGGGCGCTCGGGCTGGACGATGGGGGCGATGGAGAACCTCGAGGCCGAGCCGCCCATGAGCCGGGAGCTGGAGCCGAGCCTCTTCCGGCGCCCCGACGGCTGCCTGGTCATGGTGATGCGCGATCAGGCGTCGACCTTTCGTCAGCTCGCGGCCGAGAGCTGTGACAGGGGCGAGACGTGGAGCCGCCCGACGCCGACGCCGATGCCGGATGCGCGCACCAAGCAGAGCGCGGGCAACCTGCCCGGCGGGACGGTGTTTCTCGTGCACTCGCCGAACGGCTCACGCGAGCGCATGCCTCTCACGGTGAGCCTCAGCGCCGACGGCCGCGTGTTCGATCGGAGCCTGCTGCTGCGCGGCGGGCGCGACCTTCAGCCCTTGCGCTTCGAGGGGCGCTACAAGCGGCCCGGCTATCACTATCCGAAGAGCCTCGTGCACGGCGGCTGGCTCTACGTCACCTACACGGCGAACAAGGAAGACGTGCAGGTGACGCGCGTGCCCCTGCCGATCGGTGACCGAGTGGGTGGGCTGCAGTAGAATCGCCGGCACATCCGATTGCAGCGCTGACGCACTGAGGGGGGAGCGTGCGGGAACGACTCACTGAGATGCTCTGCTGGGCGACCTTCACCGCAGGGACGCTGGTGATGGGCGGCGCCGCGCTCGAGACGACCGTCTACATCCCGAACTGGGTGCATGACATGCCGGCGTCGCTGGCGGTGACGCGCGCGTTCCTCGCCGTGCGCACCCCGGGCGACTTCTTCCAGGCGCTGGCGCCGCTGACGATCCTGGCGGCCGCGGCCGCCACGGCGGCGGCATGGCATCACCGGCGTGTCAGGAACGCGCTCATGGCCGGCACCCTGCTGTTGCTCGGTGCCGAGGTCATGACGTTCGTGCTCGTCTATCCGCAGATTCGATTGCTGCTGGCCGAAAATGCGGCCGGGCGATCCATCCAGGAGCTCGTCGCCGCCCGCGAGACCCTGGAGCTGTGGGGCTTCCAGGTGCGGCTCCTGATGATGAGCGTTGCCGTGTTCCTGCTCTATGGATTCGCGGCCCGGACGATCACGCTCGATCGGGGCAGGTTGGCGGGCGGCCCTCCATCGTAATCGCTTGCGTCCCTCCGACAACCGTGTATACTGTGCATATTGAATATGCACAGTGGCCTGCTGATCTCGCACGCCGATGCCCGGCCGATGTATCTGCAGATCATCGAGCAGATCCAGCAGCGGATTGCCGTGGGCGACTGGCCGCCCGGCCATGAGCTGCCGTCGATTCGAGCCCTGGCCGCCGAGACCCGCGTCAGCGTGATCACCGTCAAGCGCGCCTACCTGGAGCTCGAGCGGGCGGGCGTCATCGTCACCCGCCAGGGGCGGGGGTCGTTCGTGGCCGAGCGCGCCGGGCTCAGCCTCGAGCTGCACCGGCAGGAGCTGGACACGCAGCTGGCCGCCGCCGCCGACCTCGGCCGGCGCCTTGGCCTGTCGGCCGACGCGCTCGCCGATCGCCTGCGCGGTCTCGCGCAGGCACTCGAGGATCAGGCCCACCCCCACGAGCCCGCGGGGAGCGAAGAAGAGTCATGAACGAGCCCCTGATCCAACTTGCCGGCGTCTGCAAGGCGTACCGGTTCTTCAGCCTCACCGACGTGCACCTGCGCCTCGAGGCCGGACAGGTCATGGGCCTCGTCGGCCCCAACGGTGCCGGCAAGACGACGATGATCCGTCTGCTCATGGGGATGGTGCGTCAGGACCGCGGCGAGGTCCGCGTGCTCGGCCACCCCATCCCCGAAGGGCAGGCGCTCGCCAAGCAGGACATCGGCTTTGCCTCCGAAGAGATGCGGCTCTACGGCCAGGCGACGCTCGGCTGGCACATGCGGCTGGTCCGCGACATGCGCGCGTCGTGGGACGAAGGCTACGCGGCGCACCTGCTGTGCCATTTCAACCTGCATCCCGACCAGCGCGTGCGTGAACTGTCGCACGGCGAGCGCGTGAAGGCGATGCTCCTGCTCGCGCTCGCGCCGCGGCCCCGCCTGCTGCTGCTCGACGAGCCCACGACCGGACTCGACCCGGTCGCGCGGCACGAATTGCTCGTCGAACTGATGGACGTCGTGCGCGACGATCGGCGCGCCATCCTGTTCTCGTCGCACCACACCCAGGACGTCGAGCAGATCTCGGACGTCATCACCTTTCTCGATCGCGGCCGCATCGTCGAATCGCGCGACAAGGAGTCGTTTGTCGATCGATGGCGCCGCGTCTTCCTGGATCTGCCCGCCGGGACGGCTGTGCCCGCGCTGCCGGGCGCGGTGTCGGTGACGACGACGGGCCGTGCCGCGGTGGTGACGACGCGCGAGTACTCGCCGGCGGTGGAGGAGATGTGCGCGCGGGCGCGGGTGACGGTGCGCGACGTGCAGCGGCTGACCCTCGAGGAGATCTTCGTCGCCACCGTCACCAGTCAGCGTGAGGAGCAGCAGCGATGACGCATTCCGCCGTGGGGCGCCTCGTGCGCAAGGACCTCTTCCTGATGCGGTGGCCGATTGCCGGGACGCTCGTGGCCGGGGCCGGCGCGCTGGCGCTGATGCCGCTTGGCCGGCTCACCGGCTACGTGAGCGGCGTGGCGCTCATCTGCGCGCTCATCATCCTGAACATCGTCATCGTGCTCTACGGGGTCGCGCAGGAGCGGCGCGAGAAGATGCTGCTCTTCGT
>JAHDVQ010000039.1:0-27413 GCA_023384595.1 Vicinamibacteraceae bacterium
TCATCGCGAGCGTGGCCGCCGTGCTCGTCCTCGTCGCGCTCGCCGCCTGCCTGGTGCCGGCACGCAGCGCGGCGCGCACGAGCCCCGTCGTCGTGCTCTCGGAGTAGGGATCCGGCTACGGGATCCGGCACCGCGGTGTCCCGATTCACCGGCGGGGCGGCGGCGGGCTTCCCGTCATGCGCTGGTAGATGCCCTGCACCGTCGCGATCGTGTCGGCCTCCGACGCCGGCTTGTCGGTGCGATAGCGCTTGACGCGCGCAAAGCGCAGGGCAAGGCCGCCAGGGTAGTTCGGGCTCACCTGCAGGTCGTTGAACGCGATCTCCACCACCAGCTCCGGGCGTACGTGGACGATGTAGCGGTCGCGGCCAATCTCGAGCGCGAGCAGCCGTTCGGTCTGCCACGCGAGCATCGCGTCGGTCAGCCCCTTGAAGGTCTTCCCGAGCATGACGAACGCCCCGAGCTCCGGGTCGCGGGCGCCGAGGTGCAGGTTGCTGAGCCATCCCTGGCGGCGGCCGTTTCCCCACTCGGCGGCGAGCACGACGAGGTCGAGTGTCTGCGCCTGCTTCACCTTCAGCCACGACGCCCCGCGGCTGCCGGCCGCGTAGGACGACTGGCGCGCCTTGGCCACGAGGCCTTCGTGGCCGGCCGCAAGCGCGCGCCGCATGAACGCGTCGGCCTCGTCGGGAGAGGCCGTGACGAGGTGCGGCACGACGAGCAGCCGCGAAGCCGAGGCATCGGCGTCCGCGTCGGCGCCCGCGTCGGCGCCCGCGTCGGCACCGGGGCCGGCGCTCGCGTCGGCACCGGGACCGGCGCCTGGCCCGGCGCCGGGTGGGCCGGGCACGACCTCGCGGAGGGCCTCGAACCGGCGATGCTGCGGCGCATCAACCAGGACGTCGTTGTCGACGAGCAGGGCATCGAAGAGGAATCCCTGCAGCGGCAGCTCGGTACGCAGGGCGTCCACGTCGAGCCGGCGGCCGAACCGGCGCATCGTCACCTGGAATGGGTGCGGGGTGCCATCGCGCCGGAGCGCGATCACTTCGCCGTCGAGCACGAGGCGTCGCGCGGGCAGGGCGCGCACGAGATCGACGATCTCCGGCACGGCCGGCGTGACGTCGTTCAACGCACGCGAGTAGACCCGCACGTCGTCGCCGTCGCGGTGCACCTGGATGCGTGCGCCGTCGAGCTTGTATTCGAGGGACGCGTCGCCGAGTGCGGCGAGCGCGTCGGCGGCGCTCTCGGCGGTGTCCGCGAGCATCGGCTGCACGGGTCTGAAGACCTCGACGCCGAGTCGCGCCAGCGCGGGGGCGCCCTCGGTGAGCGCGACCCGGGCGACCTGGCCGAGATTCCCTGTCATCATCGTCGCCCGCCGCACGAGGTCGGGCGCGAGCCCGGCGGCCCGTGCCACGGCGTCGATGACGAGGCCCTCGAGCGCGCCCTGCCGAAGCTCGCCCATGAGGAGGCGGACGAGGAATTCCTGCTCGGGCGCCGTGGCTCGCGTAAAGAGCGCGCGCAGCGTGTCGACACGCGCCGCCGTCGATCCGGGGCCGCTCGTGGCCGCGACCCTGGCCAGGGCAGTGTCGGCGTCGTCGACGCCGAGGCTGGCCTCCGCCGCCGGGGCCACGTCCTTCGCGCCAGCCAGTTGTGCCCAGCCCACGCCGAGGCGTCCCTGCCGTGCGGTCCCCGACAGGTAGGCGACGACGGTCTCCACCTCGGGCGGCGCGGCCCGCGCGATGAGCGCCGCCATTCGCGCGATCTTGTCACCGCGGCGGCGCGTGGCCGCCACGGCGAGCGACGTCTCGACGAGGTCGAGCAGACGCATCAGTGTCAGTGTCCCATCGACGTCACGATGCCGGTGTCCTCTCCCGTCCGCGATCGAACGCGGATGTGCGCAATGGCGCCCTTCTGCGCGTCGGCCAGCTCGTGGTCGAGCAGGATGTAGTCGCCCTCCTCGGGCGCGATGAACTCCACGACGGCCCCGTTGCTCGCACCGAGCACCACGGTCTGGAGGCCGCGCCAGTCGTTGCCGGGATTGCCTTCATAGTACACGCGATCCAGCACGGTCCCGATGACGTGGTGGCTCGCCTGATCATTCGGCCCCACGTTGTGGAGGTACAGCCGCACGCGTTCGCCGGCATCGGCCGTGAGCGGATGTGTCGTGAGCGCGAGCAGGTGTCCGTTGAAGATCACGTGCGACGGGTCCTTGCGCGCGGCCCGTTCGAAGTCGAGGGCGTACAGTCCGTCCTCGCCCTCTGTGAGGTAGAACTCCGACTGCACGACGACGTACTCACGGTCCACCAGACCGTCGGTGGGATACCCGTTCCGCGGCGAAACGACGACCACGCCGTACTGCCCCATGGCCACATGCTGCAGCACGGGCGGAACACCGCAGTGGTAGATGAAGACGCCCGGGTAGTTGGCGACCCACTCGAACCGGATGCTCTCGCCCGGCTGGATCATCTGCCACTTGTCGTCGCCCGCCACCGTGGCGGCATGGAAGTCGATAGAGTGGTGCATGGGCACGGCCACGGCCTCGGGCCGCTGCAGGTCGGCCGTGGCGAACGCCTGCAGAAACGGCGATGCGCCCGTCGACGGCGGCGTCACGGCGACGCGCTCGGCCGAGCGGTTCTTCATCGTGAACCGCACCCGGTCGCCTTCGCGCACGTGCAGCACCGGACCGGGCACCGAGCCGCCGAAGGTCCACGCGTCGTAACGCACACCGGGGGCAATCTCGATCCGCTGCGCCACGATGTCCATCCGTACGTCGTGCGTGTGGTTGCCTGGCGCGAGCGGCGACAGTTCCGGCAGCTTGGTGACGGCGTCACCCACCACGGGCGGGCCGTCGTAGTCTTCGGTGAAGACCTCCGCCCTCGGCATGCCGAAGACCCGGCCCTCGACGACGTACTCGCCGGGATGCACGAGGACCGGGCTGTCCTGCCGGGCTGCAGCCAGCGCGGCGGCGAGGCCGAACCCGGCGACGATGGCAATGAGGACACGCCGGGCCGTCATTTCACCACCAGCACGCCCTTCATTCCCGCGGCGTAGTGGCCGGGGAACGAGCAGACATAGTCGTAGCGCCCGCGGGTGCCGGGTGCGGTGAAGACGACGGCCACGACCTCGCCGGGGCCGGCCATCGGCGTGTGCGCAATGACCGATGTGGTGAAAGCCGGCGCGATGTACGCCGTCGTTCGCGCGGTGGCCGACGCGTTGATGAATCCCTGGACGTTCGTGCCCTTCTTCAGCACGACGACGTTATGGGCCATCACGCTCTTCGGCATCGTGCCGGTCACGACCAGGGTGATGCGCAGTTGCTCGCCTGGGGCTGCTTCGATCCGGGTGACGCTGAACTTCATCGCGTCGTCGGAGCGGATGGCGATGGTGCGGGGCGGGGGCGGCGGGGCACCCGCCGGCGAGGAGGCCGCAAGCACGACGCCCGGAAGACCGGCAAGCGACGCGGCCAGGACGGCAATCAGGGAAGGACGAGGGATCATGAGGCGACTCCTGGATGAATGGAAGGCAGGAGTCGATGTTGCCCCCGGCCCGCAGGGCCGGCACGGAGTCGGCACGCGTGTCAGCGGCGGCGCTTCGGTCGTGCCGGCGCGGCGACGGGCGGACACCGCAGTGCGTCGAGAAGCGTGTCGCCATCCACCGCGTATTCGCGCACGGCGTCGGCAATCGTCTCGAAGCGAGCCAGGGGGCAGCCGGGACAGGCCATGGCGCGCGACACGAACGCCGCGGCGGCGAGGGGATGCGCCGCCAGCGCGTCGGCGATTGTCGTCTGCATGGTGATCCGCGGCATCGAGTTCCCGCCTTCGAAAGGAGCATCTCCCGCGGCGCAGGCCGTGTCGTTGCGCGAGCGCAAACTCAGTGCGGCGGCCGGGAGGCGGGCGCTTCGGGCGGAGGCGCCTCCGCGCGTGGGGCAGCGGGCATCCCGGCCGGGCCGAGGACGGGCGTCCACGAAGGCGCGTCGCTCGCGGGGAACGACTCTTCCGAGGACTCGTCCACCACGTCGCGTGCGTGACCAGCGCGTGGACCCTCGAGCCCCGCCAGCTCGTGTCTGCGATTATCGGATGACCACGATCCGATCATGGCTGCCCTCCTGGCGTGATGACCCAGCATACCGCCGGCACCGCGCGTGTCGTTGCGCCAGCGCAACCAGCACCTCGACGGTCGCTGTGGACTGTGGGGCGGACGGGGCGCCAAGGGGACCGCCGTTGCCGGAACGTCGGGACTCGCGCGTTGAGGGTCAGGCGGGCAGATCCTCGGCGATGACCACCAGCGCGTGCGGGCGCCGTATCGTGAGTCGGCGACGGCCGGCCGCAACGAGACCACGCGCCTGCCAGGCGCTCACCACTCGGCTCACGGTGAACAGCGAAGTGCCCGTCATGTCGGCCAGATCCTGCCTCGACAAGGGGAAGTCGATCTCGATGCCCGACTCGCTGCGGCGTCCGGCATGCTGGACGAGTCGCAGCAGGGCGCGCGCAATGCGCTGTTCCACGCGTTCGGTCATCAACTCCCGGTGACGCCGCTGAAGATCGTGCAGCCGGCTTGCGACGGTGCGGAGCGCGTTCATGGCAATCACCGGGTGCGCGGCCATCAGCCGGGCCATCGCCGCGCCGTCCCAGGCGGCCGCCTCGGTGCGCCCCACCGGCACCACCGACACGGGGTAGACACCCTTGTCGCCAGCGAAGGCCGAGACGGTGCCGAAGACGTCGCCGGGGCCGATGATCCGCAGGATCACCTCGTGGCCTTCCGGCGTCAACTGCACGAGCTTCACCCGGCCCGACACGATCACGAAGAACGTCGTGGCGGCTTCACCCTCGGTGAAGAACGGACGACCGGGGGCGCGTCGAACCAGCCGGGCCTCGGCCGCAATGACGGGGAGCGCACTGGCCGCGACGCCGTTGAAGAGCGTGACGCGCGTCAGCAGCGCCGCGTCGAGACTGGGCGGCATGGCGCCGATCATACAGGTCCTTGCTTGCGCTGCCGCAAAGACGCGGCGGTCGGCTCCGACCCATACTCGGGGCATCGACAGGAGGTGCGGCCATGGCTTCAGGGATTCCCCCGAGAACGCCCATTGAGTTCCCAGAGTTCGACATCCTCGAGTACGCGTCCATCATGGTGCCATGTGACGCGTGCGGCGATCAGCTCCCGGTGAGCTTGAGAGAGGTGCTCGATGCGCAGGAGCGGCTGCACGCAGGCTGCACGAGCCAGGATGAGCGCGAGTGTCCGTCGCTCACCCATGCCGCACTCGCCGAGGAATCGGCCCTCCGCGATCTCGCGCGCAGCTGGAGGCGGGTGATGAGCCAGGTGGAGGCCACTGGCTTCGACGTGGCCTTCCGCCTGCCGCGCCGGCGCCACTGACCCGGTGCCGCGCCACCTCCATCGACGCGGCAGCCCCGTCCCGACGGAGGACGAACGGGCGGGCTCAGCGCTGCGACGTCGGCAGCAGCAGATCTTCGAGGAAGAATGCGGACAATTCCGACCGGCCTCGCAGGCCGGCCTTGCGATAGACCGCGAGCGCCTGCTGCCTGATGGTCGTTTCCGACGTGCGGCGCACCTCGGCCACCGCCTTGTGGCTCAGGCCTTTCAGCAACAGCAGGCCGACCTCTCGCTCGGCCCCGGTCAGCAGCCAGCGGTCGAACTGCCGATCGATGGCCTCACCGAGGCCGCGTAACGCGTCGTGCGCTTCGTTGCGGAAGCGCCGGGCCTCCTCTTGCGCCGCCTCGAGGTCGATGCGCAGCCGCTCCGCGTCGTGCCGGGCCGATCGCCCCTCCTGCCAGAGCGCGGCCACGCCCGCCAAAGCGAGCACCATCACCAGGGCCTCCGCGACCAGGTGCGAGGGCGGTGTTCCCGCGCGCGCGTCCCACGCGATATCGGCGGCGACGAGCGTCGCGATCAGCGCGAAGAGGCCGGCGCCGATCAGCAGCCGGCCGGGCCTCACATCCGTGCGATGCGAGTTCACGAAGTCTGACTCCTTCAACGCGTTAACGGGCCCCGAACATTCGTCTGATGAACGGCCGGCGTTTCTGCGCGTATCTTCGCACGTCGACTGGTCGAGCGGGCGTCGGTTCACGGCGCGCCCGGACCCGGCCGACAAAGGAGGCCCCCGTGAGCTCTTTACCACTGCACCCCGCCATCGTCCACCTGCCGCTTGGCCTGGCATTCGTCATGCCACTCATCGTCTTGGGCTTTACGTGGGCCCTCTGGACGGGTCGAATCGGCCGGCGCGGCTGGATGGCCGTCGTGGCCCTGCAGTTGCTGCTCGTGGGTGCCGGGGTGGCGGCGAAGACGACGGGCGAGCGCGAAGAAGACCGGGTCGAGCCGGAGGTGCCCGGGAGTGCCCTGGAGTTGCACGAGGAGCGCGCGGACCAGTTCGTCTGGGCCGCGGCAGCGACCCTGGCCGTCGCGTTGCTGGTGTTGGCGGTCCCCAGGCCGGCGGCCGCGCGGTTGGTGGCCGCCGTCACGCTGACGAGCGCCGTTGTCGTCACGACGGCGGCGATTCGTGTGGGCCATGCCGGCGGACAACTGGTCTACGTGCACAACGCGGGCGCCGCCTACGCGACGGGGCAGTCGCGGGTGCGCCGATCGGAGGCGACGCGTCTGCGGCCTCGCGGTTCGGAAGTGCTCGGCCGACGCGGCGACGCACGCCTGGTTCCACGAGACGAGCGCGACGATCGCTGATGCGGGGACGCGGCGCGGCGAAGGCCGGGGCGCAAGCGTTTGCGGCCGCGGTCCGTCGCGGCTCGCGTCTGTTTGGCGGCCTCCTCGCAACGTGACACACTGTGCGTACGGAGGCCTCAATGATCACCATCAAGCGGATCCTCTGCCCCATCGACTCGTCACCGTTTTCCCAGCGCGCGCTGCGCTACGCCGCGGCGTTGGCATCCTGGTACGACGCCGGCCTCATCGCCCACTCGGTGCGCTCGGGGCTGATGCCCTCGGCGCGTTGGATCGACGCGCCGCTGCCCCTGCCGCTCGAGACCCCGGAGGAGCGCGCCGCGGGCGAACGCGCCGTCCGCGCGTTCGTCGAGAAGGCCGTGGGAGACGGTCCCGTGGAGGTCGTCTTCAGCGAGGGCCCCGTGGTGGACGAGATCCTGCGCCTGGCGCGAGAGCAGACCGCCGACCTGATCGTGATGGGCACGCACGGGGTGAGCGGGTTCGAGCGCCTGTTGCTCGGGTCGGTCACCGAACGCGTGCTCCGCAAGGCGCCGTGTCCCGTGCTCACCGTCCCGCGCGAGGCGTCGCCCGAGACGGTCGACGCGGACGTGACGTGCCGCGCGATCGTATGCCCGGTCGACTTCGGAGAGGCCTCGCAGAGCGCGCTCCACTACGCGCTGTCGCTCGCGCAGGAGGCCCAGGGCCGTCTCGTGCTGATGCACGTGCTCGAGTACTTCATCGAGGACGAGCCCCGCATCAACGCGCACTTCAACGTGCCCGAGTACCGGCGGGCGCTCGAGCACGACGCACGTGAGCGGCTCGAGGCGATGATCCCGGAGGCCGCGCGCGCCTGGTGCGAGCCCGAGATCGTCGTGGGCCACGGCAAGGCGTATCGCGAGATCCTGCGGGTGGCCGGGGAACGCAGCGCCGACCTGATCGTGCTCGGGGTGCAGGGCCGCGGCGTCATCGACCGGACGCTCTTCGGCTCGACGGCCGAGCACGTCGTCCGCAAGGCGACCTGCCCGACGCTGACCGTGTCGTCCGCCTACGGCAAGGCCGAACACGCCTGAGAGGGGTCAGGTCTGCGATAGCACAGGCCAAGGGGTCAGGTCTGGGATAGCACCTGTGCTATCCCAGACCTGACCCCATTGTGCTATCGCAGACCTGACCCCCTCACATAACGCGGCGGCGGCGGTACGCGCCCGCCAGGACGCCCGCTCCCACGAGCAGCAGCATGGCGGGCTCGGGAACGTGGCCGACGCGGTCGACGACCGTGATGGTGACGGCGCCGGCGCGCACGACGCGGTTGAAGTCGAGGCTGAACGTCTCGTCGATGAGCCCGAAGGCGAACAGTTCCTGGCCGACCGGAGGCCAGCTGCCGACGCCGTAGTCGAACGACGGCCGAAGCTCCAGATCGATGTCGTTGCGAAACCGGTTGAGCAGCGTGAGGTCGAGGAACGAGATGTCCCAGGTGCCCAGGCCGAGCGCCAGATCGAGCATCGACACCCCGCTCGTCGCGACGTCGAACGGCACGCAGGCGCCGTCGGCCGTGTCGCGATGCTGATAGCACGCGATCCCGCCGAGTCCCGTCGGCGTGAAGAAGACGCGCTGCTCGAGATCGAGGTTCATGCTGGGCCCGAGGTGATAGGGGCCGAGGCTGGGACCCGCGCCCACCCCGAACGCCTGGTCGGCATCGCCCGCCGAGCGCGTCATATCGACGACGGGCGTGTGCACCGTGGTGGGCGCGAGGAAGAACCCCTCGTCGATGACGGCAATGTCGGTGTCCACGTTGTACGGAACGCCGACACAGGTGCCGAGCACCACCGCGCCGATGCAGCCGCTCACGTCGAGGAAGACGCCGGTCTCGGCCGAGGCGCCGAAGAGCGCCTCGACGCGGCCGCCGTTTGGCTGCCCGGTGAACTGGAGTCCAATCGAGGCCTGAGAACCGAGCGCGACCTGGGACGGGTAGCTCGCGGTCAGCCAGCCGTCCTGGGCGGCGTTGACCGTGCCGGAGTTGGCGCGTACCTCGTAGTAGAGACCGACGTTGCCCGAGGTGCGGCCGGACGCATCCAGGCCGGCGGTGGGGCCGCCTTCCCACAACGACTGCGACGCGGCAAAGCTGAGGCTGAATGCCTGCGAGAGGAAGGGTTCGGCCCCGGCGCGCGAGGCCGGGAGCGACACGAGGAGGAGCACACACGCGAGGGTTTTCAGGGGCATGTTGGGGGTCCGTCCTTTCTTGCCCCAGCCTGAGCTGCTTTGCTAGAGTCGGCAACACGCAGGAATACGCAAATAGTGGTTAATGCAGGCACGCCGCCGGATCACGACCGGCTCGACTCCTGGAAGGCGATTGCCGCCTATCTCGGGCGCGATGTCAGCACCGTCATCCGCTGGGAGAAGGAGAAGGGTCTGCCCGTCCACCGGCTGCCCGGCGGCAAGCGCCAGGCCATCTTCGCGCGTGCCTCGGAGATCGACGCCTGGCTCTCGGGCCAGGCGGGACCGGCCGCACGGTCGGCGGAGCCGGCGGCCTCCCCGGCCGCGGGCGAGGCGACCGAATCCACGCGCCCGGGCGGCTCCCGCGCGGGAAGGTGGCCCCCACGGCGCTTCCGCCTGGCGGCTGCGGCAAGCCTCGTGGCGCTGGCGGCAACGGCGCTGGCGGCCTGGCTGGCCATTCCCGGCGCCACCGCCGACCCGGCTCCCGGCGCCACCGGCGACCCGACTCCGGCGTCCACCGGCGACACGGCCCCGGCGTCCACCGCCGCCATGGCGAACACGGCCCGCCCGGGATCCGCGGCCGCGACCGTACGCTTTGAGCGCTACGACATCCCGCTGGCCTCCCCATACTCGCTGGCCGCGGGGGATCTCGACAGAGACGGCCGTCTCGACCTCGTCGTGACCGGGTACCGGACGAACCTGCTGCACGCACTGCTTGGCGACGGCGCGGGCCGCTTCCACCCGACGTCCGAATCGGCCACCGGCATCAAGCCCGACGGCGTCGTCTTGGGCGACTTCAACGGCGACGGGCTACTCGACGCGGCCACGGCCAATCGGGGATCCGACAGCCTGTCGCTGCTGCACGGCGCCGGCGACGGGAGCTTCCGCCCGCGAATCGATCGCCCGGTCGGGGAGGGACCGCGCGGGGTGGCGGCCGACGATCTCGATGCCGACCGCGCGGCGGATTTCGTGGTGGCGGACGCCGCGGCGAATACGGTGACGATCCGCCCGGGCGCGACCGCTCGCACGGAGGTCATCACGCTGGCGGTGGGGTCGGCACCGTACCAGGTGCGCGTGGCCGACCTCGACGCCGACGGCATCCCCGATCTCGTCGTGGGGAACACCGAGGAGGCGCCGCCGGCCGGAGCGGGCGGCGACCAGTTCACGCTGACGATACTGCGAGGACAGGGCGACGGTACCTTCGCGACGCACGCGCGGTACCTTCTGGGCCGCGGTTCATCGGGAATCGCCGTCGCCGACCTTGACGAGGACGGCCGGCTCGACCTGGCTGTCACCGGGTTCGAGGAGCATGTCTGCTACCTGCTGTCCGGCAGGGGCGACGCGACCTTCCAGCCGCCGCGCAAGGTGGCGACGGGCGCCGCCCCGCTCGACGTGGTCGCCGGCGATCTCGATGGCGATGGCCTCGTCGATCTCGTCGTCACCAACGCGCACGACAAGTCGATCTCGCTGCTCCTCGGCCGCGGGCAGGGCGAGTTCGCCCCGCGGCACGACATCCCGGTGAACAGCTACCCCAAGTCCGCCGTCCTCGGCGACTTCAACGGCGATGGCCGTCCCGATATCGCCGTGACCAACTTCCTCGACAATTCGGTCTCCGTCCTGCTCAACGTGGGGTCAGGTCTGCGATAGCACATCTGGCGGTGGGGTCGGGGGGGTCAGGTCTGCGATAGCACATAAAATGTGCTGTTACAGACCTGACCCCGGCGGGGCGGCACGCAGGTACTGCGCGGGCCAGGGGGCTGGATGACCGAGCTCCCGGGCGGCGCGCAGTGGCCAGTACGGGTCGCGGAGCAGCTCACGCGCCAGGAGCACGCAGTCGGCCTGCCCCGAGCGCACGATGCTGTCGGCCTGCGCCGGCGCGGTGATGAGGCCGACGGCGCCGGTGGCGACCCCCGCCTCGCGTCTGATGCGCGCCGCAGCCTCCACCTGATACCCCGGACCGGCGGGGATGCGCGCCGCGGGGTGCAGCCCGCCCGACGAGCAGTCGACGAGATCCACGCCGCGCGCGGCCAGACGGCGCGCGAGCTCCACCGACTGCGGCACGTCCCACCCGCCTTCCACCCAGTCGGTCGTCGAGATGCGCACCCACAGCGGGAGCCGCTCCGGCCACGCCGCACGCACCGCGTCGACGACTTCGAGCACCAGCCGCACGCGATGCTCGAACGACCCGCCGTACTTATCGCGCCGCTGGTTGCTCAGCGGCGAGAGGAACTCGTGCAGCAGGTACCCGTGGGCGGCGTGCACCTCGACGAGGTCGCACCCCGACGCCAGCGCCCGGACGGCCGCGTCGCGAAACGCCATCACGATCCCGGCGATCTCCGATCTCGTCGCTTCGTGCGGGACGGCCCATCCCTCGTCGAAGGCCACCGCGCTCGGACCAACCGGCGTCCAGCCGCCCTCGGCGACGTCCACCTTCCGGCCCTTCTGCCAGGGCGGCGCCGTGCTCGCCTTCCGTCCCGCGTGGGCCAGCTGCATGCCGAAGGCGCAGCCCTGCTCGTGGACGAATCGCGCGATGCGGGCGAGCATCTCGACGTGCGCATCGTCCCAGATGCCCAGGTCCTGCGGACTGATTCGACCTTCGGGGGTCACCGCCGCGGCCTCTGTCAGCACCAGCCCCGCCCCGCCCACCGCGCGCGAGCCGAGGTGGACGAAATGCCAGTCGTTGGCGAGACCATCGACGCTGCTGTACTGACACATCGGCGAGACGACGATGCGGTTGGGAAGCGTGAGGCCGCGAAGCGGGAACGGGTCGAAGAGCTGAGGCATGAGACATAATGCCCCGGAACGTCCCGCCCGTTCAGGCCCCCGGCATCGCGGGACGCGTGGAGGCGTCATGGCCGCCGTCCGGCGCATTCTCTGCCCGATCGATCCGTCCCCCTTCTCCGCGCGCGCGCTGCGCTATGCGGCGTCGCTCGCCGCCTGGTATCGGGCCGAGCTGACGGCGCTCTCCGTCAAGGAAACCGCGATCATGCCGTGGGCAGGCTGGCTCGACGCGCCGCTGGCCCTTCCTCCCGAGACCCCCGAGGCGCGAGCCGCCGGCGAACGGGCCGTGCACGCCTTTGTCGCCGGCGCCGCCGGCTCGACCCCGGCCCGCGTGACCATCGTCGAGGGCTCGCCCGCGGCCGAGATCATCCGTGTGGCCACGGAGCTGCCCGCCGATCTGCTCGTGATCGGCACGCACGGCCTCGGCGGCTTCGAACGCTTCATCCTCGGCTCGGTCACCGAGAAGGTGCTGCGCAAGGCGCCTTGCCCTGTCCTCACCGTTCCCAGACAGCCGGATCCCGACACGGTCGACGCCGATGTCGCCTTCAACACGATCGTCTGCGCCCTCGATTTCAGCGATTCGTCGGCGGCGGCCCTCGAGCACGCGGTGCTGGTGGCCGAGGAGGCGCAGGCGCGCCTGGTGCTCGTTCACGTGCTCGAGTGGCTGGCCGAAGGCCCGCCCCCGCCGTCAGCGGCGCTGGACGTGCCGCGCATCGACAACGAACTCGAGCGCGAAGCCCGCGAGCGTCTCGACGCGATGCTGCCCGAGGGCGCCCGCGAGCGGTGCCGGCCGGAAATCGTCATCCCGCGCGGCAAGGCCTATCGCGAGATTCTCAAGGTGGCGTCGGCCAACGGCGCCGACCTCATCGTGCTCGGCGTCCGCGGACGGGGCCCGATCGATCGCACGCTGTTCGGCTCGACGGCCGAGCACGTCGTGCGGCACGCAACGTGTCCCACGCTCACCGTCGGCACGCGTCGCTGAGCGTCTGAGGGGTCAGGTCTGCGATCGCACAGCGCCAGGGGGTCAGGTCTGCGATCGCACAGCGCCAGGGGGTCAGGTCTGCGATCGCCCAGCCGTGGCGCGCCCCTTCCGTGAGGTCCCTCGCCGGCGGGACGCGGGACGACGCCGCGCCGCGCGCGTGAGCATCGCGCGCACTTCGCGGGTGAACTCCGCCGTGACGCGTTCCGGGTCCGGCACGAGGTGCGCGTCGGCAGCCACCATGAGCGACACCGCGCCGCGGTAGCTGAGGATGCTCACGCCCATCCCGAGTTGCCTCCCCGGATGCGGCACGAAGAACATCAGCCGCTCGATGGGAACGCCGGCCAGATACAGCGCCTCGCGCGGCCCCGCCACGTTGGTGAGCACGAGGCTTGCCTTGCTCCCGAACAGGTCGACCGCCAGATCCTCGACGATCTTCGGCCCACGTCCGACGATGTCGAAGAGCACCCTGATGGCGGCGGCCTCGGGCGAGCGCTTGAGCGCATCCATGCGCGCCTTGGTCGTCTGCAGCCGCTCGAGCGGATCCTCGACGTCGATGGCCAGTTCCAGGATCACCAGGCCGAAGTCGTTGCCGAGTTCGAGCGCGCTCGTGCGCTGGTGCAGATCGACGGGCACGATCGCGCGGAGCGTGTGACCGGCGGTTTCGACGCCACGCGCGCCGAAGTAGGTCCGAAGCGCGCCGGTCAGCGCGGCCACGAGCACGTCGTTGACCTTGGCGCCGGCGCACGCGCCAATCCTCCTGATGTCGTCGAGGGGGACGGGCTCGGACCAGGCGACGCGCTTCTGCAGGCCGAACTCGCCCTTGAGCGGCGACTTCGGATCGGGCGCCTTCAGCAGTTCGTTGACGAGCATCGCGACGCCGTCGGCGACCAGTCCTGCCTTCTCGAGTGCCGTCCCCGGATGGAGCAGAGCGCCCGCCCCGCCCGAGATCGTGGAGAGCACGGCGCGGGCCGAGCGCTCGACCGTCTCGAACGCCGGCAAAAACGCGCTGCCGCTCGCGCCGGGCGCATCGGGCGCCGCGGACGTGTCGGGCGCCGCGGGCCTGGCCTCACGCTCGAGCGGGGCGCCGGGCTCCGTGTCGAACAGCTCGCCGACGACCGCCATCATGGCCGTTCCGTCGCCCATGCAGTGGTGGAATCGCAGCACGAACGCACTCCCGCCCTCGACGTCGTCGACCACGTGCGCCTGCCACAGCGGCAGATCGCGGTCGAGCGGCGTGCTGGCGAGATCGCTCACGAGCGCCAGGAGCGCCCGCTGGTCGTGCGGCGCGGGCAGGCCGATGTGGTGCACGTGCTGGTCGATGTCGAACGCCTCGACCTCCTGCCAGTGCGGCGTGGGAATCGGAAGCCCCGTTTCGACGACCCGGCGCCGGAACCGATCGAACCGGGCCAGCCGATGAAGCAGGACGTCGCGCACGCGGGCGAAGTCGAGCGGCTCCCGCGTGAGCAGGATGCCGGTGACCATGGCGAGGTTCGCAGGGCCGTCGATGTGGTACCAGGCGGCGTCGACCGGCAGCATCGGAGTGGTGCGGCTGACCATGGCGCGGCCCTCTTGGCGAACGACACGACGACGCGGACGACACGGACGACGCGGCGCCGGCCCCCGCGGGATGCGATACCGGCCCGATCTTAGATCACGCAGGCGGCCGTCGCGATCCCCCGCGCGAGCCCCGCAGGACTTGACGCCGCGCCCCGTCGGGAGGATGGTTACAGCAGCGCGCCCCCGCCCGTCTGCCCCCTCCTGGTCTGTGCCCTGCCCACGCGCACTCCCCCGGCGCGTCGTACTCGAAGTCGGCTCGGTCGTCATCACGGGAGGCACACATGAAGATCGCGGTATTCGGCGGAACCGGCCGCATGGGCGCGGCCGTCGCCTGGGATCTGGTCCGCCAGGACGATGTCGAGCGGGTCGGGCTGGTCGGCCGCCGCGCCGACGCGCTCGAGCGCACCCGCGCGTGGCTCGAAAGCCCCAAGGTCGTCCCCCATGTGCTCGACGTCGCGAAGAAGGCCGACAGCATGGCGCTCATGGCGCAGTACGACGTCTGCGTGAGCGCGCTCCCCGATCGGTTCAGCAGCTATCTCGCGATGCATGCGGCCGTCGAGGCCGGCGTGCACTTCGTGGACATGCTCGAGGAATACCATCGCCGCCCCGATCGCTACGAGCTCGAGCGGCTGCAGCTCCCAGACGGGATGGACCTCGACGCCTACGGCGATTGGATGCACGCGACGGCGCTCGCCAAGCACGTCACCGTGCTCGACGGCATCGGCTTCGCGCCGGGCCTGAGCAACATCACCGTCGGCGAGGGCATCCGCCGCCTCGACCGCGCCGAGTCCGCCGTCGCCCGCGTGGGAGGCATTCCCAACAAGGCGGCCTCCGCCAACCACCCGCTCTCCTACATGGTGACCTGGTCGTTCTCCCACGTTCTCCGCGAGTACGTCGTCAAGCTGAACGTGCGCCAGGCCGGTCAGGTCGTCGAGGTGAACGCCCTCACCGATCGCGAGCGCTTCCGGTTCGATCGCCTCGGACGTGACGAGTGGCTCGAGTGCGCCGTGACCCCGGGCATGCCCAGCTTCATCTTCACGCGGCCCGAGCTCGCGGACTTCGCCGAGAAGACCGTGCGGTGGCCGGGGCACTTCGGCGCGATCGACACGCTCAAGTCGTGCGGGCTGCTCGATCTCGAACCGTTGGAGCTGGACGGGACGGCGGTCGTTCCGCGGTCGCTGCTGCTGGCGGCGCTCGAGCCGCGCCTGCGCGCCCTGCCCGGCGAGAGCGATGCGTGCGTGATGTTCAACACGGTGAAGGGCGTGAAGGACGGCCAGCCGACCGAGGTCACCTATCACATGTGGGAAGAGGCCGATCCCCTGAGCGGCATCTCCGGCATGGGCCGGGTCACGGCCTTCCCCGCGGCCATCGGCGCCGTCCTCATCGGGCGCGGGCTCATCACCGAGCGCGGGCTCGTGCCGCCGGAGGACGCCATCACCGGCGAGACGTACCGCGAGTTCCTGAACGAGCTGGCCAGGCGCCACATCACCATCGAGGAGCGCGTCCAGCCCCTGCCCGTCGAGCACGACGAGCACGAGGCGCCGGTGCTTCGCGAGCGGCCCTGAGCCGCATCCACGTACCGGCACCGGCCTCGGGACCGGCGTTGATCGGGACCTGAGGCCGGTGCTAACGTGCGACAGACCCCTGCCTGGTCCTGCCCACCCGCGCCCATGCCCCTTCGCATCGAGGACTACGCGCTCATCGGCGACACGCACACCGCCGCCCTCGTCGGCCGCGACGGTTCGATCGACTGGCTCTGCTTCCCGCGCTTCGACTCGGGCGCCTGCTTTGCCGCGCTGCTCGGCACGCGCGAGCACGGCCACTGGCAGATCGCGCCGGCCGTGCCGACGACGATGGCACGGCGCCGCTACAGGCCCGGCACCCTCGTGCTCGAGACCGAGTTCGAGGCGCCCGAAGGCCTCGTCCGCCTGATCGACTTCATGCCCCCTCGCGACGCCAACCCCGACGTCGTCCGCATCGTCGAAGGGGTGAGCGGGCGCGTGCCGATGCAGATGACGATGGCCCTGCGCTTCGACTACGGCTGGATCGTCCCCTGGGTCCGTGAGCTCGATGGGCACCTGCGCGCCGTCGCCGGCCCGGACGCGATGTCGCTCTTCAGCGACGTCCCGACGCGCGGCGAGGACCTGACGACGAAGGCCGAATTCACCGTCTCAGAAGGCGAGCGGTGCGCGTTCGTGGCCGTGTGGCACCCGTCACACCTGCCGCCGCCGCAGTCGGTCGATCCGTACCGCGAGCTGGACGAGACGACGCGGTGGTGGACCGACTGGACCCGGCGTTGCACGTACCGCGGCCCGTGGCGTGACGAGGTCGTTCGATCGCTCGTCACGCTCAAGGCGCTCACCTACGCCCCGACGGGCGGAATCGTGGCGGCGCCGACCACCTCGCTCCCCGAGCACATCGGCGGCGTGCGCAACTGGGACTACCGCTACTGCTGGCTGCGGGATGCGACCTTCACGCTCTACGCGCTCATGATGGCGGGCTACACGGAGGAGGCCGTCGACTGGCGCAACTGGCTGCTGCGGGCGGTCGCCGGCGACCCGTCCACGCTGCACATCATGTATGGACTCGCGGGCGAGCGGCGGCTGCCCGAGCTGACGCTCCCGTGGCTTCCGGGCTACGAGCACTCGGCGCCGGTGCGGATCGGCAACGCCGCGGCCAGCCAGTTCCAGCTCGACGTCTTCGGCGAGGTGGCCGACGCGCTGCACCTGGCGCGGAGGGCCGGCGTCGAACACGATCCCGACGCGTGGGCCATCGAGCGCGCGTTCCTGCGCTACCTCGAACGGGCGTGGCGCGAGCCGGACGAGGGCATCTGGGAGGTGCGTGGGCCGAGGCGGCACTTCACGCACTCGAAGGTGATGGCGTGGGTGGCCTTCGATCGCGCCGTGAAGGACGTCGAGCGCTTCGGACTGGAAGGGCCCGTCGAGAAGTGGCGCGCGCTGCGTGACGAAGTGCACGCCGTCGTGTGCCACGAGGGCTTCGACCGGGACCGCAACGCCTTCGTCCAGTACTTCGGATCGCGCGAGGTCGATGCGAGCCTCCTGATGATTCCGCTCGTGGGATTCCTTCCGGCGGCCGATCCCCGCATGGTGGGCACCGTAGAGGCCATCGAGCGTGATCTGCTCTGGCACGGCTTCGTCAAGCGCTACCGGACCTTCGAGCACGTAGATGGTCTGCCCCCCGGCGAAGGCGCCTTCCTGCCGTGCACCTTCTGGCTGGCCGACAACTATGCGCTGCAGGGCCGACTGGCCGAGGCCCGCGCCGTGTTCGAACGCCTGCTCTCGGTTGCCAACGACGTGGGACTCCTCGCCGAAGAGTACGACCCCGAAGCCCACCGCCAGGTCGGGAACTTCCCGCAGGCCTTCACCCACGTGATGCTGATCAACACGGCGCGCAACCTGAGCCGGCTGCCAGGTGCGGCACAGGAACGACAACGGTAAGCCCCCGGCAGAAGCGAGGCCACACCATGACGTCGACGCGCAAACCCGGACCGGGTCAGATGACGGTGCTCGCAGCCGTCGGTCTCATCCTCCCCCTCCTCCTCGGGCCCTCGGCGAACGCAGGGCCGCAGACGCCGGCCTCGCCCGGCAACTTGAAGGGCCAGGCGGAGGCCGCCGCGCAGGCCGGCGACACGGTCAGGGCGCTCGAACTGGCGCGCCAGCTGATTGACGCCACCGAGCCCGAGCACGTGGAGGCGCTCTACGCGGCCGCACGGCTGCAGGCTCGGGCCGGGAACCGGGAACAGGTGTACCTGCTGCTCGATCGGGCGATTGGGGCGGGCTTCCTGGACCGAGGCCGGCTGCTCGAGGACGAGGCGTTCGCGGACTACCGGAGCGAAGACCTGTTCCGTTCGTTCGCGAGGAGGGCGTGGGCCAACGGATACATCAGCCTGCTCGAACGGGACAATCGCGAGCAGGTGCAGAAGTCACCGCAGATCATGAAGACCCTGGCGTTCAGGCCGGGTGAGCGGGTCGCCGACATCGGCGCGGGCACCGGGTACTTCACGTTCCAGGTGGCGTCGGCCGTCGGGCCGACAGGACAGGTCCTCGCGCTCGACATCGCGCCCGAGATGCTCGAGTACCTCGACCTGCGCGTCAAGGCGCGGAAGGCCACCAACGTCGTGCTGCGCAGGGTCACGCGCGACGATCCGCAGCTCGAACCGGGAAGCGTCGACACCATCCTGATCGTCGACACCATCCACTACGTCAAGGACAGGACGGCCTACGCGCGAAAGCTCCTGCCCGCGCTCGCGCCGGGAGGGCGCGTCGTCGTCATCGACTACGTGCCGAAGCCGATGTCGGAGCGGCCCTGGGGTCCCCCGCCCGAACAGCAGTTCCCGAGAGAGCAGCTGGACCGCGAGATGGGGGAGGCGGGCTTCCGGGTGCTGGAGGCTCACGACTTCCTCCCGGAGCAGTTCTTCGTCGTCTACGGCCCGCGGTGACGCGCACGCAGGATTGCCGCGAGGCCGATCAGACGTCGGCCCGCACGCGCACGCGCGTCTGCCAGGGATCCGCGCTGAGCACCCCGTCGGCCTGCTGCTCCGCCGCGTAGCCGGCCGCGTGCAGGCTCGCGGCGACAGCGGTGACGTCGTCCTTCGTCGGGACGATGATCTCCCACTCGAGCAGCTGCGCATCGTCTGGAGCCGCCGAGGGACCGGGCGACCAGGTGTTGGTGCCCAGATGATGGTGGTAGCCCCCGGCCGACAGGAACAGCGCCCCCCGATAGCTCCACACCGTCTTGTCGAAGCCGAGGGCGCCGCGATAGAACGCGTCGGCGGCGTCGAGCGCACCAACGTGCAGGTGCACGTGGCCCACGGTCGTGCCTGGCGGCGCTCCGCCCCACCGTGCTCCGCGCGCCTCCGCGATGACGCTGGCCACGTCGAGAGGTTCGGTGGTCATCACGAGTTCCCCGTTCCTGCGCTGCCACGTCGACCGAGGCCGATCGGAGTACACCTCGATACCCAGGCCGTCGGGATCCGACAGATAGATCGCTTCGCTCACGCAGTGATCGGCCATGCCGGTGCGAACGTTCAGGGCCGACAGATGGGCGGCGAACCGCCCGAGGGCCGCGCGGTCGGGAAGGAGCAACGCGAAGTGATACAGCCCGAATGCGCCGCTCCGGGCGCGCCCGACGCCGGCGCGCGCGTGGAGCGTGACGAGCACGCGCTCGTCTCCGTGCGGTCCCAGCGCCGCGGTGTCGCCTTCGGCGCGAAGGACGCGGAGCCCCACGACGTGCTCGTAGAAGGCGACCGATCGAGGCAGGTCGCTGACCTGCAGCCGGACCCCACCGACACGGGTCGCCTGCGGAAGCCGGAACATCGGGATCACCTGTTGTCTCCTCGATGCTTCACGATACTCCATCCGCCGCCGCCGCCGTGTGCGCGCCCTTCGCCTGCACCGCCCTACCGCCGCGCCTCCAGGATCAGGTTGAACGGCGTCTCGGCCGCGCGCCTGAACCGCGTGAACCCGGCCTTGCGGAACACCTCGGCCAGCCGCGACTCGCCCGCCTGCGCCCCGAGCACGAGCGCCCCGCCGTCGGCAATCGCGTTGGCGCAGCAGAGCGTCGTCGAGGCCGCGTAGTAGATGCGCGCGACGGGCGAGATGTTGTCTTCCACCCGGTCGTTGGCAAACGGCTCGACGAGCATCACGGTGCCGTCATCGGCCAGCACTCGCGCGGCGTGCCTGGCCGCGGCCGTAGGGTCGCCCATGTCGTGCAGGCTGTCGAAGAAACAGATCAGCCCGTATCGCTCGTCTCGGTACTCCGTCGCGCGGGCCACCTCGAAGCGCACGCGATCGGCGACGCCCGCCTTCTGCGCATGGCGCCTTGCCGCCTCGATCGACGCCTCGTGCACGTCGAACCCGTGGAAGCGCGAAGCCGGAAACGCCTCGGCCATCAGGATCGTCGAGTGCCCGTGGCCGCAGCCGACGTCGGCCACCGTGATCCCGGATCGAAGCCGCTCGACGATGCCATCGAGTGCCGGCAGCCATGACGAGACGAGGCTGCCGCGGTAGGCGGTGCGGTAGAACGCGGCGACGCCGCAGTAGAGCCGGTCGTCGTGCTCGCCCCACGCGATGCCCGTGCCGGTGCGGAATGCCTCGACCGCCCGCGCCTCGTCGAACCACATCGACGCCGGGACCTTCCACGCGTTCGGCAGGAACACGGGGCTGTCCTCGTCGGCCAGCACCAGGGCCTGCTCGGGCGCGAGCTCATAGGTGTCGCTCACGGCGTGGTAGGTGACGTAGCCGCCGGCGACCTGTGAGTTCAGCCACTCGCGCACGTAGCGCTCGGCGCAACCCGAGGCCGAGGCGACTTCCCTGGCGGTCAGGGGGCCGGCGCCGGCCATCGCCTTGTAGAGACCCAGCGAGTGCCCGAGGCTCACCATCACGCCGCCGTAGCCGGCCGAGAGATCGCCCACGGCGCGCGTGAGAAACGAATCGAGTTTTGCCTGATCGATCGCGGGTGCGTGCATGTGCTGCTCCTTTGGAACGCCGCACGTCTTGCGGCGATGTCCGATGGTCGCAGGGGCCGGAGGCGCGCGGGAGGGGCGAGATCGCCTACGATCGGTCCGTTCGTGCCAGTCCAACGCGACGGCACGCGTCTCGAGGAGCGCGCGCACATGCCCCGGCGCCCCAGTCCCATCGGTTCCGGTTCCCGGCACGTCAGCCTCGTGGCGATCCCCGAGGCAGCGGCCTCGACGTTGTTCGGCATCTACGACGTGATGAACGCGTTCTCGCTGATGCGGCTCGCGCCGGCCGACGCCGTGCCGTTCCGCGTCGAGATCGTGGGCGAGACGCCGGGCCCCGTGGTGCTCGCGAGCGGCGTGTCGGCGGTCGCCGAGCGGGGCGTCGACACGATGGAGGCCACCGACATCGTCATCGTGCCGTCGGTCGTCCTCGGTCCCGGCGGCTGGCAGAAGGGCCGGTACCCGCGCCTCGTCGAGTGGGTGCGCCGCATGCACCAGCGCGGCGCCGTCATCTGCTCGGCCTGCTCCGGCATCTTCCTGCTGGCCGAGACCGGGCTCTTCGACGGCCGCGACGCGACGGTGCACTTCGGCTACGCGCGGGCGTTCGCCGCCGCGTATCCCGCCGTCCCGATCCATCCCGAGCGCGTGCTGCTCATCTCGGGCGCGCGCGAGGAACTCGTCAGCTCCGGCGCGTCGACGACGTGGCACGACATGGTGATGCACCTGATCGCGCGCTACGCGGGGGCGACGGCGGCGCAGGAGGTGGCGCGCCTCTTCGCGCTGCAGTGGCACCACGACGGGCTCGCCCCCTACATCGTGTTCGAGGGCCGGACCGATCATGGCGATGCGGACATCGCGCGGGCGCAGCAGTGGCTCGCGAGCCACTTCTCGGTGGCCAGCCCGGTCGAGGAAGCCGTCGCGCGCTCGCGCCTCGCCGAGCGCACGTTCAAGCGGCGCTTCACGAGCGCGACGGGCCTCGCGCCCATCGCCTACGTGCAGCGGCTGCGCATCGAGGAGGCCAAGCGGCGGCTCGAACGGACCGACGCGCCGGTCGACGAGATCAGCTGGCGTGTCGGGTACGAAGACCCGGCCTTCTTCCGGCGCCTCTTCAAGCGGCTGACCGGGCTGGCGCCGGGCGCCTATCGGAAGCGCTTCCGGGTGCCGGACTACGCCCGGCCCTGAGCGCATCTCACACGAATCTCATCGGCCGCTCACGGCTTGGTGAAGACTCCGCAGCCGGCTACGGTCACACTGCGGCCATGATGATCACCGTGATGAACCCCGTGAAGGTATTCACCGTGTTGGCCGCCGGCGTCGTCGTCGCCGCGTTCGCGGCGTTCCTGACCCACGCGGTCATGGCCACGGCGCCGATCTTCCCGCAGTCGCAGGAGATGCCCTCGGTCATCGATTCGCCACCGTCGCCGCAGTATGCGGCGGCCGTCGAGCGCGCGAGGGAGCTGGTGCGCGCAGCCATGTTGGAGCAGAACCTGCCCGGGGTGTCCGTCGCGGTCGGTATCGGCCTGCCCTCCGTCGCCTCCGCGAAGGAGGGCACCCTCGTCTGGGCCGAAGGCTTCGGGTGGAGAGACCTGGGGACGCGGACACCCGTCACACCGGATACGCGATTCAACATCGGCACGGCGGCGTCCGCGATCGCCGGCGCGGTCGGGCCACTCGGGCTGGCCAATACCGGCGCTGACTCGGCGGCAGAGTGGAGTCCCGAGCACATCGGCGAGCCGGAAGAGGACTTTCCGCCACTCGCGCTCCTCCGCCACGTCATCTTGCAGCCGCTCGGGCTCATGCCCGCGGAGTACCCACTGCCGGGCCATCGCGCGACGTTCTACGTCCCGCGGTCCGATGACGATCCGAGCCGTGGACGACGACTGATGTACATGCGCGACCTGGCCTGCTGCGCCAACGGGATGGCGTTCTACTCCACGCCGTCGGATCTCGTGCGCTTCGCCCTGGCGACCAACCCCGGCAGCGTCAACGGTGAGCTCGCCGGCGGCATGGTGATGTCGCTGATGACGAAGCCCGACCGCGCCATCGTCGTCGCGGTCACGTCGAACATGGCGCACGCGAAGACTTCGTCGCTGGCGCAGCGTATCGGGGACGCGTTCGCGGAACGGACGCGGTGATCGCGCTTGCGTCAGGCCGTTCGACGGGCCGGCGAACGTGCGCAGGGTTCATGTGCCCCCCGCGGGCTATCGGCTGTTTCGCTTCAGCGATGTCCAGTAAGGCAGCGCGAAGGTCTGGTCAACGGCCACCGCGGATGCCGTTCCGGCGAGCGTGTCGCCCGTCAACTTCAGACGCAGGAAGACCACGTGCGGCGAGCGCCTGGCATCGTCGGTGGGAATCGTCCCGAAGAAGAGCCCCGTGAGCCAGCCGTTCCGGAATGCGAGAGGGCCGAGTGGCGTGTCGAAAGGAATCGGTGTTCCGCGCTGGCCGTCGATCTCGATGGCGATCTCTCCGCCGCTTCGGGCGGACAGTCTGACAGGTGTGTCCCCCTGATAGGTGTGTACCGCGCCCTGCCATTCTCCCAGCAGCCCCTGGGGCGGGACGAAGGCTGCCGGCTTCCGCTCCGGAATCGCCGGGATCCGAGGGAAATCCGGGAGCATGGCGGCCAACGTCTCCCACTCGATCTTCCACAGCGTGAGGTCGTCCGGCAGGCTGGCGTTGCACACGATGGCTACTGCCACGTTCTGTTCCGGGAGCAAGGTGAGCCGCGACTGTGTTCCCGGAGCCGCGCCGCTGGAGATGACGAAACGATGGCCGGCCAGATCGACGACACCCCAGCCCATGGCCATGCGGATCTCGCCGATCTCGCTGGCGTCCGAGGCGTCGAGTGAAGAGGGACGGTGCAGCAGTTCCCGGGAGGCGGCCCGGAGAATGGGCTTCTGGCCCGGGACGTGATTGTTCAGGTGAAACAACCCGAAGCGGATCAGATCGTGGACGCTCGAGTGAACCGCGGACGCGCCGTCGTGGTCATAGGCCAAGGCCGGCAGCGGTCTTCCGGCCGCGTCGTAGTTCTTCACTGCGTACGCCGTTAGCTCGGGAGCCACATACACTGACGTCCTGTTCATCCGCAGCGGCCTGAAGACCGCGTCTGTCATGAACTCGGCGTACCCTTTCCCCGAGACGCGGGAGATGACCCGGTCGAGCACGCCGTAGGCGAAATTCGAGTACACGTACTCGCCGCCAGGCTCGTTGACGATGATCCCGTAGCGGCGGATCGATTCGTCCTGGGAGGGCGGGCGCCCGGGCTCCGTCGCGCTGAAGATGTTCCAGTGCATCGGCAACCCTGCCTCGAGCAAGAGCATCCGGCGGACCGTGGCCTGGTCGGCACTGCCCACGTGCGCCGCCAGTCCGGGTTCGCCCAGATACTCGTTGACCGGCTTGTCGAGATCGAGGAGTCTCTTCTCCGCAAGCACCATCAGGCCCGTACCGGTGAACGCCTTGGATATGGACGCCAGCGCGTAGAGCGAATCGGGTGTGGCCTCGATCTTCTTCTCCTTGTCTGCGTAGCCGAAGCTCTCCTCCCACACGACCCTCCCGCCCTCGGCCGCCGCGATCGAGATCGAAGGTGCTCCGCCTTCCTGGACGGCCTCGAGAATCATCGCTCGGACCCTGGCAAAGCGGCCGGGGCTTGCCGACGGGGTCATCAGTCCGATGGCCAGGACGAACACGCCGAAATTCTTCAACATGATGCATTCCTCGCACGGCAACGACGCGCAGTGTTGTTCCTCACCCGTCGCGAGTCGCCGGGTCTGGTGGCTCGTTGCCGCCTGAGCCAGTGACCACGGGATCGGACGCCTCGGGAACCTCGCGCTGGTACTCGAGCAGGTCGCCAGGCTGGCAACCAAGCTCCCTGCAGAGCGCGTCCAGCGTCGAGAAGCGGATGGCCCGGGCCTTGTTCTGCTTGAGCACCGACAGGTTCGCCAGGGTGATGTCGACGCGACTGGCGAGCTCGGTCAGCTTCATCTTCCGCTTGACCAGCAGGAGGTCCAGGTTCACGACAATGGGCATGGTCCCCCCTTACACCGTCAGCGATTGGTCGTCCTGGAGATCCGCGCCGGCGCGGAAGACCTCGGCCAGGATCACCACGGCCAGGCCGGCCAGGATCGTGCCCAGCGGGAAGTCGACGAGCATGATGTCCAGGGGGACAACGACGGGCACGCCCGCGATGGTGGTTGTGGCGCGCATGAAGGCGAACATGACGGCATCGATGATCAGCTCGGCCGCCGCCACGCCGAGGATGGCCCAGCCCGCTACCCGGATGCGCCGGATGTTGTCTCTCGGAAACGGGGTGCCAGCCGCGATGTTCGTGAACGCGCGTCTCAGTTGCAGCAGCACCAGCACGATGCACGCCCACTCGGAGAGGCTCAAGGCCCCTGCTGCGGCCACGAACGACCTGCTCGTAGGTTGGTAGATGATGTAGGCCCACGGATCGACGCGCGCAGTGGCGAAACCGGATTCGACACGCACCACGCCCTCGGAAGGCCAGACCTCCATCGGCACGGAGGCAATGGTCGTCACCCTGAAGTGCTCCCGAACCGGGTGGAGGGGATCGACGAGCAGCACGGCGATCGCCAGTACGTTGGCCGCGATCAGCAGGCCGGCAATCACCAGGAGCACGTCCAGGACAACCCTTGCGGTGAAAGCCGAGCGGGCTCCATCAGGGCGCATCGCAAGTCTCCTTCC
Source organism: Vicinamibacteraceae bacterium (assembly GCA_023384595.1). GTDB lineage: Bacteria > Acidobacteriota > Vicinamibacteria > Vicinamibacterales > JAFNAJ01 > JAHDVQ01. The sequence goes on from JAHDVQ010000039.1 coordinate 25,368, forward strand.
GACATCGAGGCAGCTTGGACCGACCTTCTTCAGCGATCGCCCATAAGATCACACTGACCGTATCGAATGTCAATATATTTTTATCTATCAAAAATAAATCTTAAGCGATTAACAGTATAGAGGCTACCTCATCCTTGGTCCAGGCAAACGCCGGCCGGGGCCTGAACCAAGCGAGGCGCGGAGGCGGGCCCGGGACGCCAGTTGACTCCCGTGCCGAATCATGATTGATTGAATAGTCATTCAATGGAGCGTGAGGTGGCGAGAAGCGCGGTACAGAACGAGCAGATGCGCGACGAGCGGCGGCAGGCCATCCTGTCCTCCGCCGTCAGGCTGTTCGCCACCCGGGGGCTCGCCGCGACGAAGGTGGCCGACATCGCCAGCGCCGTCGGCATGGCCCAGGGGCTGCTCTACCACTACTTCCGCTCGAAGGAGGAGATCTTCGTCGAGATCGTCCGGCAGGCGTTCGATCGCATGAATACCGCGGCCCGGGAGCTCGAGCGCCTGCCGCTGACGCCCCGGCAGAAGATCGAGCGCGCGGCCACGACGCTGCTGCGCACGCTCGAGGAGCACGAGGACTTCGCCTGGATCAGCGTGCTGATCTCCACGGCCAGCATCTCGGATGCCGTGCCGGCCGAGGCCACGGCCATCATTCGCCGCGAGCGCGATGTCCCCTACCGCGTCGTCGCTCGCCTGGCGCGGGCCGGCCAGAGGGATGGCGCATTCGAAGGAGGCCGGCCCGACGATCTGGCCCTCGTCTTCTGGACGACCGTCAAGGGACTGGCGCTCCACCGGCTGGCTCTTGGCGCCGCGTACAAGTCGCCCGACCCGCGCATCCTGACCCGGATGTTCTTCCCGGAGACACGCGCATGACCTGCCACCTCGCGCTCGACGTTCGGCCTGAACCCCTTGTCCTCGCTCGGCTGGAACCCCTTGTCATCCAGACGTCGCGCGGGGCCGTCGAGTACGCGTCGACCGGGTCCGGGCCTGCCGTCCTCTGCCTGCACGGCGCAATGGGCGGGTACGACCAGGGTCTGCTGCTCGCGCGCACGATTGGCGCGGCGGGGTACCGCTACATCGGCCCCTCGCGGCCGGGCTATCTGCGCACCCCGCTCTCGGGTGGACGGAGCCCCGAAGAGCAGGCCGATCTGTACGCGGGCCTCCTCGACGCGCTTCGCGTCGAGCGCTGCGGAGTGATGGCGGTGTCGGGCGGCGGCCCGTCGGCCATCCATTTCGCGCTGCGCCACCGCGATCGCTGCTGGGGTCTCGTCCTTGTCTCCACGTGCGCCGATCGCGTGGACACCAGGCCGCCCCTGTCGTTTGCCATTCGAAAGCTGCTCATGCGGCTGCCTGGCGTGGCGTCGGCGGCCAGACGCAAGGTGCTGGACGACCCGGAGTCGGTTGCGCGGCGCTCGGTCACGAACCCGGATCTGTTCGACCGGGTGCGCCGCGACGCCGACGCCTGGGCGTTGCTCTGCGAGCTCCAGGCCAGCACCACGGACCGCATGACCAGGCGGTTCCGCGGAACCGACAACGACGTGCGCGTGAGCCGGACCTGCAGCTACCCGCTGGAGCAGATCGCCGTGCCGACCCTCGTGCTCCACGGCTCGGCGGACCCGCTCCTCCCCTTCGAACAGCACGGCGCCGTCTTCGGGAAGCGGATCCCCCGCGCGAAGCTCCTGGTGCTCGAAGGCGGAGAGCATGCCGCGATCTTCACGCACCGCCAGGAAGCGCGGGCGGAAGTCACTGCGTTCCTCGCCGCAAACGCTCCGGGTCTTCCCGGTGCGCCGTGAAAGGCTCGACCGCGTTCGAGTCCGAACGTCGTCGGTTGGTCCTGAGTGGGTCAGATCGTCCATGTAATACTCGGCCGCCTGGTGCGTCTAGATGCAAGCAACCGGTGGATGGCAGGCCAAAGTGAGCACGACATGCGGATCGGAGCACCAGCGCGACGCGCGCCGGTTTCGCTGGCTGGACAACTCACGCATCGATCTGAAGCTCGGCACCCGGATGCTCGTGAAGTATCCGGGCCTGTCGATCATCGGCGGCGCG
>JAHDVQ010000039.1:27513-30093 GCA_023384595.1 Vicinamibacteraceae bacterium
GCTCGGCACCCGGATGCTCGTGAAGTATCCGGGCCTGTCGATCATCGGCGGCGCGGGTCTTGCGGTCGGCGTCGCCATTGGCGCGGGCTTCTTCGCATTCTTCTACTCCTTCTTCTACGCGACGCTGCCGGTCGAGGGCGGTGAGCGGATCGTGGCACTCGAGAATTGGGACATCGACGCGAACAGCGAGATGCGGCGGTCGATGCACGACCTCGTGATGTGGCGGCGCGAGATGAACACGGTCCAGGAGATCGGCGCGTTTCGAACCATCGCGCGCAACGTGACGGTGGCCGGCGGCCCGGTTGAGGCCGTTGATGTCGCACAGATCACGGCGGACGGTTTCAACATCACCCGCGTCAAGCCGGTCATCGGGCGCGCGATTGGCGCAGCCGACGAGCGCGCCGGTGCCCCACCGATCGTGGTCATCGGTTACGACGTGTGGCACTCGCGGTTCGGCGGCGACGCGTCGGTGCTCGGCCGAGAGCTGCGGCTCGGCAACGCGGTGCACACCGTCGTCGGCGTCATGCCGGAGGGGTTCGGGTTTCCTGTCAACCACAGTTACTGGATCCCGCTCAGTACTACCGAAGCAGCCATGTTTGGACCGCGAGAGGGACCCGACATCTTCATCTTCGGACGCTTGCGCGACGGCGTTCGAAGAGAGCAAGCCCAGGCTGAGCTCTCGGCGCTTGGCGCGCAGGCAGCGAGCGCGCTTCCGCTCACGCATGCCCGGCTACGACCGCGCGTCATGCCGTACGCGCACCCGATCCTCGACATGCAGGGAGGCAGCACCATCCGCGACTTCACGGCGATCCAGTCGATGTTCACCATGCTGACGCTGATCGTCGCGGTCAATGTCGGCGTCCTGGTCTACGCCAGGACGGCCACGCGACAACGGGAGATCGCGGTTCGAACGGCTCTGGGCGCCACCCGTCGTCGCATTGTCGGCCAGCTGTTCGTCGAAGCACTCGTGCTCAGCGCGGCAGCCTCGGCCGCCGGTCTCGGGCTCGCCAGATTCGGCATCGCTCAGGGTTTCGCCATCTATGCCGCCGAGGGAAGTGGGGCGGTGCCCTACTTCCTCACCTTCGATATGCCATGGGCGGCCTACCTGTACGTCGCCATGCTGACCGTGTTCGCGGCCGCGATCGCCGGCGTCCTTCCTGCGCTGCACGCAACCGGACGACGAGCGCAAGACACGTTGAAGCAGGCGAGCGGCACCGACGGGTTGCGGCTGGGACGCGTCTGGACGGTCATGATCGTGGCGCAAGTGGCGATCGCGATGATTGGACTCCCGATCACCGTCAAGATCGGTTTGGATGGAATCCAACGCGGCCTGACCAAGGCCAACTACAGCGAGGAGTCCTTCCTTGCGGCCGTCATCAACTCGGATCCCGATCCACCGGCCGGCATGGCCGCGTCGGTCCATGCGCGCGAATCGGTGTTGCGGTTCGAGACATCGACAACCGATCTCGTAACCGCTCTCGAATCCGAACCGGCCGTGGATGACGTGACGGTGGCAGCCAGCACTCCGGGCGCCGAGTCGAGGGCGCGCATCGCCGTTGACGGAGCGGTCAACTCTCCGTCAGGCACTATCGATGTGTACTTCAACCGCGTCGCCACGGATTTCTTCGACGCGTTCGGAGCGCGAGTCATCGCCGGCCGGGCGTTACGCGATAGCGATGGCACCGGCTCGACGCAGGCCGTCGTCGTCAATCGCGCGTTCGTGAATCAACTGCTCGGCGGCGCCAACGCCGTCGGGCGCCGGGTGCACGACGTCGAGCCAGGTAGGCGCGAACCGGCGCGTGGCGCCACGCAGTATGAGATCGTCGGTGTGGTGACCGACCTGGGACACAACAGCATCAAGTCGGACTTGGTCGATCCGGTCATTTATCACGCGCTGCCGAGCTCGACGCGCGCGACGGTGCTGATTCGGATGCGCGGCAACGATCCGTTGCAGTTCTCATCACGCCTTCGAGAACTGACCTCGGCGCTCGATCCCACGCTGCGGTTGCGGATCGTGACATTCAGCGAGATGAAGCGGCAGCGGGCGATCGCGCTCCGCCTGATGCTGCTCGGCTCCTCGCTGTTGGCTGTCACCGTCCTGCTGTTGTCGGCGGCTGGCATCTACGCGATGATGTCGTTCACCGTATCGCAACGCCGCAAGGAAATCGGCATCCGCGCCGCGATGGGCGCTGACGCGAGGCAGCTCTTGGCCAGCATCTTCACGAAGGCGGCCCTGCAGCTCTCGTCCGGCGTGGCGGTGGGTATCGCCTTGGCGCTGCTGATCGATCGGGCCAGCGACGGCGAGATGCTCGGCTCGCTCGGCCTGGAACTGGTGCCCATCACAGCACTGCTGATGGTGCTGGTCGGCTTGTTCGCAACCATCGGCCCAGCCCGCCGCGGCCTTCGCATCCAGCCCACCGAGGCGCTCCGCGCCGAATGACGCCCTGACATTACTGACGCATGCGCGGATAGCCGTCGAAGCTGGCGATTGCGCCCGTGCTGGCGGCCGCCCGTCGCCCCGCCTGTCAGAGCGCTCGAGTCCGAACTTCGTCGCCGTGGAAGTGGATTGGACGTGAGGGG
>JAHDVQ010000040.1:0-9493 GCA_023384595.1 Vicinamibacteraceae bacterium
AGACGCTCGTGGGCATCTCGACGCCCGCGTTCATCCGCAACATGGGAGCGCTCATTCAGGCGTTGGGCGCTGGGCGTTAGGCGTTGGGCGTTGGGCGCGACACGGCGTCACCGACCGTCTCGATCCTGCGTCCTTGAGCAGCTCGATGACGGGCGGCACGGGCTGCGTCTGCCCGCACGCCGGGGGCCCGGCACCCGGCGGCCCCTGAAAGGATCCGCGGCACGATGGCGCGATTCGCCCACGCACGCACGGTCTCCCTCGTTCTCGTTGTCGCCGTCCTGGTGGCGGCCTTCGCGTTCTTCGCCCTCCGATCGGGCCCCCTCGCGCCGGTTCCAGTCACGCTCGTCACGGCCGAGTCGAAGTCCATCGCGCCGGCCCTGTTCGGCATCGGGACCGTCGAGGCGCGCTTCACGTACACGGTCGGCCCGACGGCGCCGGGGCGCGTGGCACGCGTGGCCGTCGACGTGGGCGATCGCGTGACGGCCGGCCAGCTGCTGGCCGAGATGGACCGCGTCGACGTCGACGAACGTCTGGCTTCGCAATCTGCGGCCCTCGACCGGGGACGCGCGAGCCTCACGGCTGCCGAGGCCCAGCTGCGCGATGCCCGATCGCGGAAGGCCTTCGCCGACGCGCAGGCGGCGCGGTTCGACGCGCTCTTCGCCGAACGCGTGGTGAGCGGGGTCGAGGTCGAGGCTCGCCACCAGGAGCGCGACGCCGCCGCGGCCGCCGTGGACGCGTCCGCCGCGAACCTCGAGGCCCTGCGAAACGACCTGCGTCGGATCGGCGCCGATCGACGGGCCATCGGCGAGCAGCGCCGCACCCTGCGGCTCGTGGCGCCCGTCGACGGGCTCGTCGCGCGGCGCGAGGCAGAGCCCGGCACCACGCTCGTGGCAGGCCAGGCGATCATCGAACTCATCGATCCCGCCAGCCTCTGGATTGCGGCGCGGTTCGACCAGTCGCGCGCGGCCGGGCTGCGGACGGGGCTCGCCGCCTCGATCGTGCTGCGGTCGCGGCCCGACCAGCGTCTCTCCGGGCAGGTCGTTCGCATCGAGCCACGCGCCGACGCCATCACCGAGGAGCTCCGCGCCAAGGTCGCCTTCGACGCACCGGCTGTCCCGATGCCGTCCGTCGGCGAAATCGCCGAGGTCACCGCGACCCTCCCTCCGCGCACCAACGCGGTGGTCGTGCCCAACGGCGCGCTGCACGTCTACGAAGGACGGACGGGCGTCTGGGTCCTGTCCGGGGGCGCGCTCGCCTTCACGCCGGTGCGCGTGGGGGCCTCGACGCTCGATGGCGAGGTCGAGGTCCTCGCCGGTCTCGAGGCGGGCGCGCAGGTCGTCCTCTACAGCCAGCGCGCGCTCACCGCATCGACCCGCGTGACAATCGTCGACGACGTGCCCACGGGACGGCGATGATCAGCCTGGCCGGCCGCGACATCCTGCACTCGTGGGGCAAGTTCGTCTTCACGGGCATCGGACTCGGCCTGCTGATTGGCGTCACGCTCACGATGGCGGGCGTCTACCGCGGCATGGTCGACGATGCGAAGGTGCTGCTCGACGCGAGCGGGGCCGACCTCTGGGTGGTGCAGCAGGGGACGCTCGGGCCCTACGCCGAATCGTCGAGCATCGCCGACGATCTCTATCGCGGCGTGCTCGGCATGGAGGGCGTCGCGCGCGCCGCCAACGTCACCTACTTCACGATGCAGGTGCGAGACGGCGCCCGTGACGTGCGCGCCATGGTCGTGGGCGTGGTCGCCGAGGGCCCCGGCCAGCCGGGCTTCCTCGTCGGCGGCCGGCACATCACGCGGGGGCACTACGAAGCGGTCGCCGACGTTTCGGCGGGGCTGGCGCTCGGCAGCCGCATCCGGATCCGCCGCAACGACTTCACCGTGGTGGGCCTCACGCGGCGCATGGTGTCGTCGGGCGGCGACCCGATGATCTTCATCCCGCTCAAGGACGCCCAGTCGGCCCAGTTCCTGAAGGACAACGACGCCCTGCTGCAGCAACGTCGCCGCACCGCCCAGAACCCGGCCTACAACCGGCCCGGCGCGCCGGGGCTGCTCGACGACGTGTTGGCGGCGCAGGGGACCAACCCGTACGTCAACGCGGTCCTCGTGCAGGTGGCGCCCGGCTTCGCCCCCGAGCAGGTGGCGGAACCCATCCGCCGCTGGATGCGCCTCCAGGCGTACACGACCGCGCAGATGGAGGAGATCCTCGTCGCGAAGCTGATTGCGAACTCCTCGCGGCAGATCGGGATGTTCCTCGTGATCCTCTCGCTCGTGAGCGCCGCCATCGTGGCGTTCATCATCTACACGCTGACCCTCGGCAAGCTTCGCGAGATCGCCGTGCTGAAGCTGATTGGCACGCGCAACCGCACCATCGCATCGATGATCCTCCAGCAGGCTCTGGGGCTCGGCGTCATCGGCTTCCTTGTGGGACGCGTGGCCGCCGGCATCTGGGCGCCCTACTTCCCGAGGTACGTGAGGCTGGAGCCCGGCGACACCGCGCGCGCCCTGGTCGCGGTTGTCGTCATCTGCTCGCTGGCCAGCATCCTGGCCATCCGCGCCGCGCTCAGCGTCGACCCTGCGGAGGCCATCGGTGGCTGACCCCGAACGCTGCGGGATCCGCATCGAGCACCTGCGGAAGCGGTACGGCAAGGGCGCAACGGCCGTCGACGCGCTGCGCGACGTGAACATGTGCGTGGCGCCTGGCGAGGTCGTCGGGCTCGTCGGTCCGTCGGGTTCGGGGAAGACGACGCTCCTCAAGTGCCTCGGGGCGGTCATCGAGCCGACGGGCGGGCGCATGACGCTCGGAGGCGAGGTGATCTACGACGACGGGTGGACGATCTCCGACCTGAGGACGCTCAGGCGCGATCGCATCGGCTTCGTGTTCCAGGCGCCGTACCTGATCCCGTTCCTCGACGCCACCGACAACGTCGCGCTGCTGCCGATGTTGGCGGGGCGGACCAACGGCGAATCGCGCGGCCGGGCGCTCGCCCTGCTCGACGCGCTCGACGTCGCGCACCGCGGGCGCGCCATGCCGCCGCAACTCTCGGGCGGCGAGCAGCAACGCGTGGCCATCGCGCGGGCGCTGGCGAACCGCCCGCCCGTCATCCTCGCCGACGAGCCGACGGCGCCCCTCGACAGCGAGCGCGCCCTCGCGGTGATTCGCATCCTGCATCGCATGGCGCGGGAATACCAGACGGCCGTCGTCGTCGTCACGCACGACGAGAAGATCATGCCGACCTTCGAGCGCATCTATCACATCCGCGATGGGCGCACCGACGAGGAGGCAGGCGAGGGTCGTCCGCTGGGCGGCTAGGCGTTGGGCGTTGGGCGTTGGGCGCTGGGGCGCGAGGGGCCTCGCGCTACGCGCTACGCGATGCGCTCGACGCGCACCAGCACCGCGGCGGCGCGGCGCGGCAGGCCGATGACCAGCGGCGGCGCCGTGGCGATCTCGCGCGCGACGATGTCGCCCGTCTGCGGATCGATCGTGTCGAGCCGGTAGCGGCCCCGCGGTGCGTCCAGCACCGCCTGCGACGACGCGATGTCGGATGTCGCTCGCGGCGCCGCGCCCGCCCACAGCCACAGCACGCCCTCGCCCTCGACGAGGCCGGCGCTCCCGACCCAGTCGGGCAGACGCTGGATGGTGAGGCTGGCGGCCTCGGACCACGCGGCCCCCTCGCCGGCCAGGCCCGCCGCAGCCAGGCGTCGGGCCACGGTCGACGGCTTCAGCATGCGGTAGCGCCGGGTCATCGCAGTCCTCCCGCGTCTGCCAGTCCCCACTCGCGCGCAAGGCGGCGGACGTTGAGCAGGCTGAGCGCCGGGATTCCGTCGGCCACGAGCGCCACGAGAACGCTCGGCGTTGGCGCGGTGCCGTCAACGGCCCCTGGCGGGGCCTCCTCGATCCACCCTTCGACGTGACGCAGCGGTGCCCGCGCGCCACCGAGGCTCGCGTGGTTGCCACCGACGTTCACGTACACGGCGGCACGCCGGCCGCCGAGCCTGCGGCGGTACACGTCGAGCCGCGCGGCGATGGCCTCGCCGAGCGATCGCACCTCCAGGGCTTCCGCGCCCAGCGCGAGCGCCGTGGCCTGCTGGATCTGCCGCGCGAGCGCGAGGCCGTCGGGATCGAGCCCGCGTCCGGCATCGCTCGACGCGCCGAGCGTAATCGCCGCCGACGCCGCCGGCAGCACGCCCGCGCGGACCACGATGACCTCCATCTCGGGCCAGGTGAATCCCGGTTCGCTCGCGCCCCACGTCGAGGCCGTCACCGACGACACGGCGACCACGCGCGCACCGAGCGCCTCGGCGGCGGCCATCACCGCCAGATTCAACGCCGGAAACGATCCCGAGAAGCTCGCGAGCACCACCGCGCCGCGGCCGATGCCGCGCGCGGAGAACTGCCGCGCCAGCGCGCCCGCCCAGCGCGGATCGGTGGCGACCCACTTGGCTTCGAGCGGCCCCATGGTCGAGACGAGCGGCGTCAACTCGGCGCCGAGGAGCGCCGCGCGCGCGGGAGCGTGCGCGTAGGCCGAAGGCGGGACCCACCCGCCGCGACGCTCGCGCTCGCGCCTGATGGCCTCCATCGCGTCGTGCGCGCGCCGCTCGGCATTGCGGGCGGCAACCGCGATCGGCTCCGCCGCCGCCGCCGCCGCGGCCTGCGGCCCGCGGACGTCGGCGGGCCGCGAGCCGCATTCGATCCGCGAGCGTGCGATCCCCGGCGCCCCCGCGTGCGAGGCGGCCGGCGCCGCGCCCAGCATCGCCGTGACGACGAGGAGCGTCAGCCGCCCGAAACACCGGGTCATGCGCTCACCTCAGGAACGCGCCGAGGCCGTCGCGCACGAGGTCGTCGAGCGAGGGCAGGTTCGCCAGCTCGACGCGCGCCGTCCCGGGCGCCTCGCCGTTGTAGGCCTCCAGCACGGCCTCGAGCGTTGCCAGTTGCACGCCCACGCGCTTGTCGAGCGGGAACTCCGGATGGCGCACCACGTCGACGCCCCGCGGGTCGTCCACCTGGCCGGGGTTTGGCGTCTCGAAGAGGAACGCCCGCGCCTTCGTGGCATCGCCCCACTCGCGGTGCGACAGCCCGCGGAAGGTCTCGCTCGAGGGCTCGAGCTTCATCGCGATGCCGGCGCTCTCGAGCGAGAGCACGGCCAGGGCCCCGAGATCGACGTTCTTCGGGTTGGCCACGATCATCCACGCCAGCCGCGACTCGGGGCCGGCCTCGTGCAGGTCGAAGGCCAGGGCGGCGTCTTCGACGGTGATGAGGCGCACCATGGCTGCCGCGATGCGTTCCGTGAGCGTCCCCGCCTCGTCGCCCGGATACGCGCGATCGAGGTTGCGAGCCTCGTTGCCGTCGAGATCCTCCGTCCATCCCTCGCGGCGATACCGCTCGGGATCCGGCGTGCCCTGGTGCGCCGGGAACGTGCGCCGCGCGCCGTATTTGAACCGCCGGGTGCCGCTCGGCGTCGTCATCTCGATCCACTCCGGTCCCGGGCGTTGGGGATCGGTGTAACTCACGGCGGAGTTGTTGGCGTTGGGGATGACGATGAGCCGGCCGCGCACCACACGCGCGCGCTCGACGAGCAGGGTGGCGGTCATGATGCCGGCGATCTCGTTGCCATGCGTGCCGCCCGCGACCACGACCGTCGCACCGGGTTCGGCCCCTTCGAGCACGTAGACCATGGTGTCGCCCGGCGTGCCGGCGAGCGAGGGCAGATAGTGCGACAACCAGCGCTCGGCGGTGACCCCGGGTCCGGGCCTCACATCGTGGGAGAAGGGCGCGCCCTTGGGCGGTTCGGGCCCGGCCGCCACGGCGGGGCCGGCGGCCGTGACCGCCGCGATGGCGAGGACAGCCACCAGCCTCCACATGCTGGCGTGAACGACGGCAGGGGAGGGTCGCATGGGCTTCATCACTTCACCAGAAACAGACGGAGCAGCAGGGGCACGAGCACCAGGGCGCCTGTCGCCTGCCGCCCGAGTGAGCGGCTCCTGACGACGTCCACGATCACGAGGACCGCGAGCAGCCCGACGATCGCCTGATAGAGCACGAAGTTCAGCGCAGCCATCGTCCGATCTCCGGCGAGAAGGCGAGCATGACGAGGGCGGCCGCGGCGACGAGCAGGGCCGGGACCACACACAGCTTCAGTACGGGCCGGCGATCGGGCAGGCCCGCCACTTCGGTGGCGAGCGTCGCGGCGAGCGCCGCGGGCAGCATCAGATCGCCGAGGCCGGCGAGCATGGAGAGGCCGGCGGTGGTGACGATCTCGTCGCGGCCGAGCAGCGCGAGCAGGAACGGCACGCCCAGCACCGAGGCCGACCCGAAGGCCGACACGGCGCCGAAGAGCGGCAGGCTGATTCCGGCGGCCGCGAGGATGGCCCACGACGGCGCGTCGAGCATGAGCGCGACGAGCCAGCCCCGCCCGCCCGTGAGCGTCATCACCTGGATGAACGCCCCGACGCCGGTGAGGATGCCGAGCACCGGCAGCGCGTCGCCCGCGCCGCGCACGAGGGCCCCCACGCGGTCGAAGCGGCCCATGACGAGCCACACCGATCCGGTGGCGAGCAGGAAGACCAGGGGCAGGCCCGGGTCGGGCACGCGTCGTGGCCACATCGCCGGCGCGAGCATGAGCACGACCGTGACGGCGACCGGCACGAGCGCCCGCGCCAGGCCAGGCGTCGCCGTCTCCTCGATGCGCTCCGCTCCCCGTGGCACAACGAGGCCCCGCCCGCTGACGAGCGGCCACCCGAGTGCGTAGGCGAGCACGAGCGCGACCGGAAACGCCGCGAGCGCGAGCGGGATCGCGAAGCCCGCGTACGGCAGGTCGATGCCGCCGCCAATCAGCATGGCCGGCAAGTTGATGGGCGGGGCGATCATGCCCAGCACGCCGCCCATGGCGACGAACGCCGCCGCCCGCGTCGCGGCCAGGCCGAGGCCGATGAGCACGGAACTGGCCATCGCACCAGTCGTGAGCACGGCGGCCGTCGACGAGCCCGTGATCATGCCCGGGAACATCACGATGAGCATCACGAGCGGCAGCAGCAGCAGCGGTTGCCGCCCGAAGGCGCGCGCCACGGTGCGGCCGATGGCGTCGAGCGCGCCGGCGTCGGCGAGCGCGCGCATGAACAGCATGGCCGTCGCGATGACGAGCATCGCGTCGAGGTACGAGAAGGCGCCCTCGACCAGGTGCCTGAGCGGCCACCAGTGCCCGTTGGCCGCCGCGCCCGCCCACGCCGCCGCCGCCAGCGCCACGCCGAGCGGCCAGCGCGCCCGGCCCAGGAGCAGGCCGAAGGCGGCGAACATGATCGCCAGCGTCGCGGGCTCGGCCCACGCGCCGAGTGTGGCAGCCATCCGTGCTCTTTCGCCGGCCGTGACGGGACCGCCGCGTGCCTCAGAGTCCGAAGACGGTCTTCACGGCCTGCCCGACGGCGGCGAGCCGGTCCACCTCGACCACCGGCGCCTTGCGGGCCGCGGCCAGCGCCTGGAACTTCTTGTCCTTGTTCCCGGCGGCCACGACGATGACGTGGTCGGCCTCGGGCACCACGAGGTCGATGACCTCGTTCGACGTCGGTCCCCGCCGGGCCTCTCCGCCGGTGTGCAGCGCCAGAATCGGGATGCCGCGATCGCGCGCCGCCTTGAGCAGCGCCTTCGCGCGGGCGAGCTCCTTCGGCATGTCGAGCCCCGCCGCGCCGAGTCCCTTGGTGCTCGCGCCGACGACGACGACGAGGCTCTTCATGCCGTCAAGGTCCTGCGGCTGCGCGACGGGCGCCACCTTCAGATCCATCTTGAGCTGCGTGTTGAGCAGCGCCTTCACGACGACGACGTCGGAGCTCTGGCCGACCGATGTGAGCAGGCCCGGCTTCGCGAACGGCCCGCCGGCCGGCGACTGCGCGAGCGCGGTGGAGTGACCGGGGCCCGCGGCGGCGAGCGCGAGAACGACCAGCGTCGAGAGAGTCCGCATCGAGAGAGTCCGCATCATGTCTCCTGCCGCGGCCGGGCCGCGCGTGTGAGTCAGTAGCCGATGACCGCGCCGTCGCGACGAGGGTCGGCGCCGCCGAGCAGGCGGCCGGTGCGCGGCTCTCGCACGATCGCCTGCGCCCCGCCGAAGAAGAGGTCGAGTTCGCCGTGCGGCTCGATCGTGTAGCCCAGCGCCCGGAGCCGCTCGAGGCTGGCGTCGGGCCAGCCGCCCTCCAAGTGCAGCGCCGCCTCGACGTCGCGCCCGTACAGGCGCGGCAGGTCGATGGCCGCCTGCACGTCGAGCCCGTAGTCCACCACGTTCGACACGATCCACGCCATGGTCGAGACGATGCGGGCGGCGCCGGGGCTGGCGAGGGCCGCGCGGGCCTCGCCATTTTCGATCAGGATCGTCGGCGCAATCGTCGTCCGCATGCGCTTGCCGGGCGCCATGACGTTCACGCCGCGCGACGAGAAGTTCTTCACCTCGTTGTTGAGCACGATGCCCGTCCCGGGCACGGCCACCTTCGCGCCGAAGAAGTCCGAGATGGTCTGCGTGAGCGCCACGAGGTTGCCGTGGCGATCGGCGGCGACAATGGCGGTCGTGCTCGGCCCTTCCTTCACGGAGGCCGGGTCGCCGGCGGTGACCTTCGGCGTGATCGCGTCGGGCCGGATTGTCGCGGCGCGCGCCCGCGCGTAGGCCGGCGACAGCAGCGCGGAGACGGGCACGGACACGAAGCCGGGGTCGGCGACGTAGGCGCTGTAGTCGGCGAAGGCGCGCTTCAGCGCCTCGGTGGTGAGGTGCGCGCGTTCGGGCGACAGCGGGGCGTGCGCCTTGAGATCCACCGTGTCGAGCATCTGCAATGTGGCGATGAGCGCCACGCCCCCGACCGGCGGCGGTCCCGACACGACGTCGAGTCCGCGATAGCGGCCGCGTACCGGCTCGCGCTCGATCGCGCGGTAGGCGTCGAGATCGCCCTTCGTCACGAACCCGCCGTGGGCGGCCATCGCCTCGGCGATGCGCGTGCCGATCGCGCCGCGGTAGAACGCGCCCGGACCGTCGGCGGCCAGCGTCCGGAGCGTGCGCGCCAGATCCTTGTTGGTGAGCCGCGCCCCCGCTTCGAGCGGCAGGCCCTCGGGACACACGATGGCCGCGAGCGGTTCATCGCCGAGGATGGCCTCGAAGTTGTCGGCAATCGCGCCGGCGAGCGTCGGGCCGATCACGAACCCCTCCTCGGCGAGGCGGACGGCATCGGCCGCGGCCTCGCTGAACGGGTTCGTCCCGTAACGCTCGAGCGCGTGGGCGAGTCCGGCCACGGTGCCCGGCACGGCGACCGCCGCGTAGCCAACATCGGGCGGCCGTCCGTCGTAGGCGGCCCCGGCGGGGAGCGTGGAGCGGTAGTCGATGGCGACGGCCTTCTTCTCTCGGGCGAGGTAGATCACCATGAGGCCTTCGCCGCCCAGGCCGCTCGCGTTGGGCTCGACGACGCCGATGGCGAGCGCGGCCGCCACGGCGGCGTCGATCGCGTTGCCGCCCTTCC
>JAHDVQ010000040.1:9593-29943 GCA_023384595.1 Vicinamibacteraceae bacterium
ACGCCGATGGCGAGCGCGGCCGCCACGGCGGCGTCGATCGCGTTGCCGCCCTTCCGAAGCATCGCCACGCCCGCTTCCGACGCCAGCGGATGCGCCGAGGCCACCATGCCCTGACTGGCCGCGACCGGCTTCCTCGCGGAGCGGTCCGGCGCCGGGGCCGTCTGGCGTGCGACGCCTGGCGCCGCGCCGAGCACGGCGGCCGAGATCACCAGGGCATGGAGCGTGGCGCGGGTCGGAGTCACGGCGTGCCGTCCTTCGAGGGGGCGCCGGAAGGCGGGGCCAGGAGATAGGCGCCCACGCCGCGCGCGAGCAGGTCCTCGTACGGCGGCAGCCCCGTGACGATGATGCCACGATCGGGCGCCATGTCCGAGGCGACGGTCAGGAACTCGCTGACGGTGGCGACGTGCCGCGCGACGCGCAGTCCGAGCGGCCACCCGCGCTCGTCGTACGGGACCGACAGCCGTCCCGCGCCGGCCGCGCGCGCGTAGAAGCGATCGCGTCCGTCGACGACGAGCGCGGCGCCGGTCCGCCCCCGGAGCCGGCCCTGGGCGGGGTTGGTCGTCTCGGCCAGCGCGGCGAGCGCCCGCGTGGCATCACCCCACTCGCGGTGCGAGAGCCCGCGCAGGCCGGCGGGCGAGGTCTCGAGCGCGACGTCGATGCCGTGCCCCGCGAGCCCCACGCTGACGAGCGCCGCCACGTCCATCGCGCGCTCGTGCGCGACGATCGCGTTCACGACGGGGTACTCGGGCGAGGCTTCGTGCAGGTCGAGCGCGAGGTCGACGCCCTCCCGCGCGATGAGCGTGGTGATGGCGTACGCGATGCGCTCGGTGAGCGTGCCTTCGGCCACCCCGGGGTAGGTGCGATTGAGGTTGCGCGTCTCGATGCCCGAGAGCGTCTGGCCCGAAGCGGCGTGGGTGTAGACCTGCGGGTCGGGCCACTGGTGCACCGGATTGGTCGCGCGCGCACCGTACGTGAACCGCCTCGGCCCGTGCGGCGTCGTCAGCACGAACGACGAGGGGTGCGCTTCCTGCCCGATGTTGTGCGTGAAGCCGCTTGCGTTTGCGCGCGGGATGACGATGAGCCGTCCGCGTTCGGGGCGCGCGCGCTCGACGAGCAGGACGGCGGCGAGGTAGCCCGCGGGCTCGTCGGCGTGCGTGCCGCCGAGCACGAGCGCCGTGCCGCCGGGCTCCGGCCCCTCGAGCACGTAGACCGTGGTCTCGCCCGGTCCGCCGGCCAGCGAGGGCAGCCAGTCCGAGAGCGCGCGCACGGCGGAGACGCCTGGCCCGGCCACGATGATATCGGGCGTGTGCATGGCGCGAAACGAGGGCGTGACGGCCGCCGCGGCCGTCACGGCGGCGGCGAGGCAGAGGAGGCCTCGCCGCCGCACGCGGGGTTCGCCAGGCCCGGACTGATCGCCGGGGCTAGAACTCGAACTTGACACCGAACTGCAACTGGCGCGGGTCGTTGGCCGACGTGTACTCGCCGAAGGTGTCGCGCGCCGCGAGCGCGGTGCCCCACGTCATGTTCACGCCGCCGTAGTTCACGCGGTTGAACAGGTTGAACGCCTCGGCGAGCACCAGCACCGACGCCTTGCGGCCGAAGCGCACGCGCTTCGACAGGCGCACGTCGACGCTGAAGTAGTCGGGGCCCTCGACCGAGTTCCGTTCGGCCATCACGCCGTCGATGAACGGCCTGTCGGTACCGCTGTTCCCGTCGCCGTTCACGTCCGATCCGACCTCGGGGTTGCGCGGCGATCCGCTGCGGGCCGTCCACGACGAGGCGATGACCCAGTCCGCCAGCAGCGCTCGGGCCACGGGCTGATCCACCTGGTCGGACCGGAACGGCACTTCCCAGACGCTCGTGAGCGTGAAGCGGTGTCGCTGGTGCTCGGCCGAGTACGAGTACTCGCCATCGCGGTCGTACGGATTGTTCGGCTGCTGATCCTGCACGAAGTCCGACGAGTCGTCCTTGGCCTCCGACAGCGTGTAGTTGGCGCGCATCTCGAGCCCGCGGCTCATGCGCTTCTGCAGGATGAGCTGCAGGCCCCAGTACCGCGACTTGCTGTCGGCCGACACCTGCTGGATGTTGTTGAAGAGCGGGTCGAGGCGATTCGTGCTGCCGTAGTAGGGGCGTCCGAGCTGTTGCGCGCTGGGGTTGTTGACGCCGAGCGACCGCGCGTTCTCGGCCGTCAGCACCGTCGGCGGCCCGAGGTTGATGTTGTCGGAGCGCAGCAGGTTCTCGCCGCGGACGTAGACGAAGTTCGCCCCCGCCGCCCAGTGCGTGCCGAGCTGCCGCTCCACGCCGATGTTGAACTGGTGGTTGTAGGGCAGCTCCATGTCCGGATCGGCCACGTTGATGCTGGGCCGGGTGAGCGTGAAGCCCGAGGGCAGGTTCTGGCTCTCGGGGAACGCGCCCAGCGCGAAGCGCTGCGCGGCGGCCGTACCGCTGAGCGAGATCGACTGCCGCGCGATCAGCACGTTGCGGGCGACGAGCAGGAAGATCTTGTCGTAGAACATCCCGTAGCCGCCCCGGATCACGGTGCGTCCGTCGCCGAAGGGGTCGTAGGTGATGCCGACCCGCGGGGCGATGTTGTTCCCGTCGCGGTTGATGCCCGTCTGCAGCGGCGCCTCGACGGGGTTGTTCGGATCGCGGTCGATGCCCTGCGGCTGCCCGTCGTAGTCGTAGCGCAGGCCGTAGACGAGGGTGAGCGAGTTGCCGATCTTGAAGGTGTCCTGCGCGTAGGCGCCGATGAGCGTGTTCGGCAGATCCATCGCCGGATTGCCGAAGCCCTGCGTGAAGGTGCTCGGCGTCCCCGCGGCGAACGCCGCCAGGCTCCCGAACGAGAAGCTGCCGGCGAAGGAGACCGGGAACGACGAGAAGGCGTTCACGCGCGTCACGTCGACGCCGAACTTGAAGTAGTGGCGCCCGCGGTCGATGCTGAAGTCCTGCTTGAACTCGTAGCGATCCTCATCGAGGAGGGTCGGAAAGTTGACGCTCCGCCCGAAGGTGGCCACGCCCGAGATCGACACGCGCGGCCCGATCGGGTCGTTCGGATACTGCTGCATGTCGCGCGGCGCGTACTGGAAGCGCGTCTCGCTGAACATCGACGAGCCGAACACGCGCGTGAAGCTCGCGAAGAACGACTGGTCCTCCTGGCGGAGCCCTCCGCCCGCCTGCACGTCGCTCAGTCCCCCGATGGCCACGCCCCCGGCGTTGTCCTCGAGCGTCTTGCCGTAGTTGTAGCGGACGGCCAGGTTGTTGTTCGGGTTGAAGCTGTGGTCGACCTTGATCGACGCCAGCGTCGTCTCGAGGGTGACGGGATAGGTGCCATTGGAGATCGACGTGACGCGGGAGCCAGGAATGGGCCGCGATCCGAGAATGGCGTTGACCGCCGCCACGTTGGCGTCCGAAATCGTCACCACGCCGCTCTCGTCGCGATCCACGCGCTCGAAGGCGGCGAAGAAGAACGTCTTGTTGCGCACGATCGGGCCGCCGAAGGTGCCGCCCCAGTTCTGGCGTTCGAACTCGGGCTTCGGCTCGTCGGCGGGCACGAACGCGTTGCGCGCGTCGAACGACTCGTCGCGGATGAAGAGGAAGGCGTTGCCGCCGTACTGGTTGGTGCCCGACTTCGACACGATGTTCACCAGGCCGCCGCCGGCGCGCCCGAACTCCGGCGCGAACTGGCTGGTCACCACCTGGAACTCGCGGACGGCCTCCTGGCTGAGCGTGAGGCGCGTGTTGCCGTTCAACTGGCCGTTGCTGTCGGACCCGTCGATCGAGATGTTGTTGCTGCGGCTGCGCTGCCCGTTGAAGCTCAGGCCGCTGCCCTGGCCGCTCATCTGCTGCGCGGTCACGCCCGCCACCGTCGTCGAGAAGTCGAGGAAGTTGCGGCCGTTGATGGGCAGGTTGTCGATCTCGGTGCGGCTGACCACCGTGCCCACCTGCGTGCGCCCGGTCTCGACGATGGGCGCGGCCTGCGTGACGCTGACCGACTCGGCCAGCCCGCCAATGGGGAGCACGATGTCGATGGTCACGACCTGGCCGACCTGCAGCACGAGCCCGCTGCGCTCGACGGTCGTGAAGCCGTCGAGCGAGACGCGGAGCGTGTACTGCCCGACGGCGAGCGCGGGCAGCCGGTACCGGCCCTCGCTGTTGGTGAAGACCGTGCGTTCGACGCCCGTCTCGACGTGCGTGGCGACAACCGTGGCGGCCGGCAGCGCCGCGCCCGTTTCGTCCTTCACGGTGCCTTCGAGATCGGCGCCGACGGCCGACTGGGCGTGGGCCGGCCCGGCCAGGGCGGCCAGCGCCAGGATGCAGAACAGAATGAGAAGGCGGGGAGAAGCGCGCATGAGGTGGTCCTTTCAAGAAGGCCGCGGGGTCCGAGGCCGAACCCGCGTGCTCATCGTAGATCGAACCGCCGGTGTCCGGCGCATCGACCCCGGTCGGGCATCGCACCTCGAAGGGGTTCGGGCCTAGAGGTCGGCCCGACGTAGGCGCCAGATGGCGAGCGCGACCGGCGCCACGGACCAGACGGCCACCGACAGCAGCAGGGCGCTGGCTGCCCACGTCCGCCCGCCCGCGATGCGGAAGAACGCCAGCGAGGCCGCGCCGAACGCCGCGTCGCCCTCGATGCCGAGGAGCGTCCCGGTCCTGACGGCGTCGACCGGGTTCAGGAGGACGGCGGCGACGAGCAGCCGCGACGCGTGACCGGATCGGAGCAGCGAGGCCACGCCGAGGGCCGCGATGTCGAAGAGCACGACGGCCACGAACCAGGTGACCAGCGCGAGGGCGAGCGCGCGGGCGCGCCGCCCGACGTTGCCCGCCGCGATGAACGCGGCCAGGCCGAGGAAGATTGCCGTGAGCGCCAGCGACCCGGCCACCAGCACGGCGAACCCGCCGGCGCCCTCCTGGCCGGCCTGCGAGAAGATGACGAGGCCGGCCGCGCCGAAGCCGATCGCCTGGGCCGCCGCGAGCGCCTGGAACAACCCGAGCAGCTTGCCGACGACGACCGTGCCGCGCGCCACGGGCTGCGCGAAGAGTAGTTCGGCCGCGCCGCGTTCGGTCGCGAGCGCCTGCACGCCGATGAGGAGCGCCGTGAGCGGCACGAGCAGCAGCACCACCTGCACCAGCGAGGAGGCCGTGCGGGCGAAGTCCTGCAGGCCGAGACCGCCCGTGAGGATGTAGCCCGAGCCCCCCACGGCCAGCGCGAGCGCCGCGAAGACCACCGCGAAGATGGCCGTCCATCGCGACCGCACGGCCAGCGTCAGCTCCTGACTGGCAAAGAGCCCGATCGTGGCGAGTCTGCCCGGCGTGGCCACGGTCTACTCCGGGCTGCCGTACGCGCCCAGTACCTCGGTCCGCGCGACGTCGGTGCCTTCGCGGGCACCAGGATCGGCGTCACGGGAGGCGGTCGAGGCATGAGCCACGAGGTGCGACGACATGGGCGTCTCGATCCGCGGGGCGCGCGTGAAGACCGCCGTGCGGGCCGGCGTCCACTCGGCCGTCCGGTGGTCGGCCACGTAGACGACGGCGCCGGCGGGGAGCGGCGTCTTCTCGGCGATGTACTTGCGCAGACAGCCAAGATCGTCGAAGAACACCGGCTCTTCGCCGGGGGCGACAATCTGCGACGCGAAGCGCTGCGACGACACCGTCATCCGGCACTTCGCGCACTGCTCGTGGCGCGTGTCGAGCGGGGCCGGCGGCAGGTCGGCGGCGGCGGCGCACGCGAGCAGCACCGTCACCAGGAACAACGGGCACGCGAGGCGGCCCAGGGTCCGGCGCAGAACGGGTCGGCTGTGCATCATGGCGGGTCTCCAATCAACTCCCGGTAGAACGCGTCGAGGCGTCCTTCCTCCGCGGTCAGCGAACGGATGTCAACGCCCAGGTCCTGAAGTCCGGCAATCACGCCGGGGCGGCGCGACGCCGGACCCGGCACCACGAGCTCGTCGCCCTCCAGCGTCGCCCGGGGAGCCAGCGCCGTCAGGCGCTCGGCGAGGTCGGCCGGCCGCCTTCCGAGCACGAGGCGCATGACGCCGCGGTCGGCCAGCTGCCCCGTGAGCTCGGTCCTGGTGAAGGTCGCAATCAGGCGGCCCTCCACGAGGATGGCGATCCGGTCGGCCAGCCGCTCCACGTCGTCGAGCTGGTGCGAGGTGAAGAACACCGTGCGGCCGTCACGGCGGTGTTGCTCCACGAGCACGTGGAACGCCTGCAGTCCCACCGGGTCGAGCGACGCCGTGGGTTCGTCGAGCAGGAGGACGGCGGCGCCGGGAATCGACGCCACCGCCAGGCCGAGGCGCTGGATCATGCCGCCGGAGTAGGTGCCCACGGCGCGCGCGCCGGCCCCGTTGAGCGCGGTGAACTCGAGGACGTCGCGGGCCCGCGACCGAGGCGCGCCGCGCAGGCGGGCGTAGAAGTGGACGACCTCGAGGCCGGTGAGGGCGTCGGGAAACGACACCTTCTGTGGCAGGAACGAGCAGACGTCGCGCGCGGCCGGATCGACGGCCGGCCGTGGCGGCTCGCCGAGGAGCACGGCACCGCTGGTCGGCGCGATCAGCCCGGCGGCGGCCTTGAGCGAGGTGGTCTTCCCTGAGCCGTTCGGCCCCAGCAGCGCGAAGACCTCGCCCGTGCCGACCCGGAGCGAGAGGGCCTCGACCGCGACCTGCGCGCCGAAGCGCTTGCCGAAGCGCTCGAAGGCGATCATGGGGCGAGGCTCCTCCGAAGCCCGCGCGCCTGGCGCGGACGGCGCCGGGCGGCGAGGACGAAGACCCCGGCGAGCAGGGCGGCGCCCGACGCGCCAACGACGGGCACGCTCGCCCGGCCCTCGCGACCCTCGGGACGCGGCACGTCGCGAAGCACGGGGGGCCGCGCAAGGGGCGCATGGTCGAGCGCGTTCACCGGCTGGAGGACGGGGAACGCGCGCTCGGCGGTGGCGAGCGCCGCCGCGGCGAACCCGTCCGAGAAGAGATCGGCGGCCGTCAGATTGCCGCGGAAGTGATCGAAGACGTTCGTGAGCCGGTAAGGGCGGTCGCTGCGTCCGTCGCCGTCGAGGTCGGGCTCGCTGTTGTCCGACCAGTAGTTGCCGTCGAAGTTGGCGTCGGCGCGCTTGCCCACCAGCTGTAACGGCGACATGTTCGCCATGAACAGGTTCCCCTCGAAGCGGGTCTCCGTGGCCGAGGCGAACATGACGATGGCGATGTCGGACTGCGCGACGATGTTCCGGCGGAACGTGTTGCGAATCGTGCCCTCGAGGAAGATGCCGCGGGCGTTGTCGCCGATGAAGTTGTCCTCGGCGAGGACGTCGTCGCACTGCTGGAGGAGGAGCCCGACCGAGGCGAACCCGCGGTTGCGCAGGAAGCGGTTCCGCCGGAAGATGATGCGCTCCGAGTACATCACCGCGGTCCCGGCGTCGCCGTTCTCGAAGGTGTTGTCCTCGAAGAGGTTGTCGTCCGAGAACATGTAGTGCAGCCCGTAGCGCATGTCGCGCGCGGTGTTGCCGCGCACCACGCCGTTCGACGAGTTCTGCAGGTAGAGCGCGTCGCGCACGTCCCTGAGCACGTTGTTGACGAACCGGAATCGCAGCGTGTTGTACGCATGGATGCCCGAGCCCTTCTCGCCCGGATCGCGGCCCGGGATGCCGGTGATGACGCAGTCCTCGACCGCCGAGCCGTGAGCCTCGCGCAGATACACGCCGAACAGCGCGTTGTCGATGCGGCAGTCCCTCACCGTGGCGCGCTCGCCGTAGACGTGGATGCCGGACGAGTCACGCCCGAGGTCGCCGCCCTTCTGTCCGTCGATGTCGAAGCCCTCGATCACCACGTCGTCGGCGCGCACGCGGACCACGCTGCCGGCGCCGGATCCGACCAGGCGCGGACGCCCGCGCCCCACGAGGACCAGCGGCTTGTCGATGATGAAATCGCCGACGTAGGTGCCGGGCGCGATCTCGATCCGGGCGCCTGGCGCCGCGCGATCGATGAGCGCCTGGAGGGGCGACACGGTCCGCGCGTCGGGGCGGCCCTCGAGGGCTCCCGGCGCCACCATGTGATCCTGGGCGGCGGCCGCCGCGGCCACCAGGACGAAGGCCGCGGCGCATCCGATTCTCATCGCCTTACCCGGCGTGCGTGCCGACGGGTGCCCGGCGGGACGCCCGCCAGGCCATGACGAACGCGACGACGAGCAGCAGCGTCGAGAGCCCGAGGGCGTACGACGCCGCCGCAGGGTAGGAGTAGACCTCGAAGTTGGCCAGCTGCTTGCCGCCGAACAGCGGCGGCATGAAGGGGTCCACCTTGACGGCGGCCCTCGGGTCGAGGTTGTGACCGTATTGATACAGCTTGAAGCCGAACGACCAGAGCGCGAACGCCGAGAAATAGAGATTCAGGACGAGCACGTCGACGAGGTGCCCCAGCGTGCCCAGCACCGCCGTGCGCAGGTACAGCAGGCCGAGCGCGCCCACCACGAAGGGCAGCCACTTGAACTCGGTGAAGTCCTCGCTCACCAGGTCGCGCATGCCGATGTAGTGGTTGAGGACGTTGATCTCCTTGATGTCCTGCCCGTTGTTGCCGCCCTCGAGCTTGTAGCTGTAGATGTCGAGACGCAGCCCCTCGGGATACTGCGGCGCGAACATCGTCAGGTTCCAGAGCGGGAAAATGTAGATCGCCACGAGCAGCACGGCGGCCGCGGCGATCATCAGGCGCGGGCCGAGATCGAGAGGACTCGCCAGGGTGCGGTTCAGTCGCGCGAAGTAGCCGTGCATGATCGCGAGTGTCCTTCCTTCGCGGCGCCACCTTGGAGGCGGGTCGTGGCGCCAGGGCCGGCGGAGGACAGGTGGGGATGTCCACCGCCGGCCGTGAAATGCCCTCGGCGCGGGGCCGATGAGGTGCCGCGCTACCGTACGATCATGTAGCCCTGCATCTCCTGGTGCAAGGCCGAGCAGAAGTTCGTGCAGTAGTAGGGGTACACGCCCTTCTTCTTTGCCGTGAACGTGACCGTCTTGGTCTCGCCGGGATCGACCACGATGTTGATGTTGTAGTCGAGGAGGCCGAAGCCGTGCAGTTCGTCGGTGGTCTGCTCGATGTTGGTGATGGCCACCGTGACGACGTCGCCCTCGTTGACCTCGAAGTCGGTGGGCGTGAGCGTCGAGCGGACGGCCGTCATCTTGACGAGGACCTTGTTGCCGGTCCGGGTGAGGCCCGCGTCCTTCACGTCCCAGATGGCCATCGGGTGCGTGTTCTCTTCCTTCGGATACACCTCGATGGGCTTCACCTTGTCGGCCTTGATCATCTGCGCGTAGTGCGGCTCGGGCTCCGTGAAGGCATCGTAGATGAGCTTCATCTTCTCCTCGGAGATGTCCACGAGCTGCGACGACTCGGGCTGCGACGGACCGACCGACAGGTGCCGTCCGTGCGACAGCTTGTTGAGGCCGACGAGGTACTTGCCGTCAGGGCTCACCGTGTCGCCCTCGGCCGCCGCCAGGTGGCCGATCGAGTACGACATCGGCACCTTGTCGACGACCTCCCAGGTGCCGAGCTTCCACTTGGCGATGGCGCTGTCGACGAACAGCGACGTGTAGGCGTAGCCGTCGGGACCGAACTGCGTGTGGAGCGGCCCGAGACCGACCGGGACCTCGGCGTCCTTGATCGATTCGTACTTCAGCACCGGGATGCCGTCCTCTTCGCCCGAGAAGTCCTTGTTCCGGACGGCGGTCTGGACCTTCTCGAAGTTGAAGGCGGTCGTGACGCCCTGGAGCTTGCCCGAGCCGATGATGTACTTGCCGTCGGGCGACACGTCGACGCCGTGGGGCGACTTGCCGCAGGGCAGGAAGTACACGAGGCCGGGGTGCTTCGCCGGGTCGATGACCCTGACGCCGCCGATCATGTCGCCCGTGCCCGCCGCGGCGAGCTTCTCGGCCATGCGCCAGTCGACCATCGCGATGTAGTCGCGGTCGCGCTGCGAGGCGGTGACCTCGAGCTTCCCGGTCGCGCGCTCGGTGTTGTACGACGTGAAGAACACGAACCCGTCGGAGGCCACCTTGCCGGCGTCGCCGAGGTCGTAGTCGAAGGGCGGCATCAGGATCTGCCAGCCGAGCGACATCTCCCCGGTCTTCGGGTCGATCTTGACGCCCGTGACCACGCCCTTGTACTCGCTGGCGTACTTGTCGATCGTCGCCACGGTGCCCTTGGGCAGCGGGATCGAGAAGCGCGACCCCATGACCAGGTACTCGGAGTTGGGCGTGACGAACGTCGAGGCGTGGTTGCCCGACACGTTAGCGATGGGCCCGAGGATCTGCTTGGTCTTGAAGTCGCGCAGGTCGATGCGGGCCACGCGGCCGTTCATGTCGTTGATGAACAGCCAACGCCCGTCGTAGTCGCCGTTGGTTTCGCTCAGCCCCGGATGGTGGGCGTCGCCCCAGGTCAGCTCGCCGAGCATCTCCCGGCTCTCGTCGTCGAAGCCGTAGCCCGTCGCCGGGTAGGGCGTGAAGACGGGGATCGTGGAGAGATGACGCATGGAGGGGACGCCGTACACGTAGATCTGGCCCGAGTGGCCGCCCGAGGCGAAGAAGTAGTACTCGTCGAGATCGCCCGGCGCCACGTAGGTCTTCTGCGCAGCGACGGCGGCATCGGAGGTGGCGACCCCGCGGCGCTCGCTCCTGGGAGCGCTCGGGGCGCAGCGGCTCGCGGTCACGATGAGGGCCAGCAGGCCGACCAGCGTCCACAGGCCGGTGCGGGATCGAATCCAGGGCATGGGCATCTCCTTGGCGCGTGACGAGGCCCGGCGCCGTGCATCGAGCGGCGACGGGCGGGCCGGTGGACCCGCCGCCGCTGGGCGTGCCGTGAGCAGAATCAGTGGCTCGCGGCGGCCGCCGGTTCCCCTTCGGCCTTGATCCGCAGGTACTCCTTGTAGGCCTGCTGCAGCTTCTCGACCGCCACGGCCTTCTCTTCGGGGGTCAGGACGATCTGGCGCGAGAGCACCACCGACATCGTGCCCGTGGGCTCGCGGAGGAAGTCCTCGAGCGTACGGCCGAAGCGGGCCTGCACGTCTTCGACCGCGTTCGACAGGTCGGGCCCGATCTGCGCGGCGCTCTTCACGCCGTACACCGAGATCGAGTGACAGACGAAGCAGCCGGTCTGCACGAACCAGCCGCCGGGACCGGTCCGCATCGCCTCGTCGGCCGCGCGCTCCTCGGCGGTCTGCACGTCGGTGCGCGGCACGCCGGCCAGGAAGGCGGCGTCGAGCTCGGTGCGCTTCCACGACAGGACCAGCATCGACAGCGCCTGCGCCTGCTCGGTCGAGAAGCCGAAGTTCGGCATCACGGTGTCGGGCACGAGCGCACGCGGATCCTTGAAATGCGCCACGTGCCACGCGAACGCCGTCTTCTGGCCCGACAGCCGCCCGTACTCGTACTGTTCGGGCGCCTTGTCGCCGACAAACGTCAGGTCGGGGCCGATGGTGCCGCCCCGCCCGTTGATGACGTGGCAGGCCCGGCAGCCCTTGTCCTGCACCAGCCGCTTGGCCAGGTTGATGGCGTCGGCGCCCTTGGTCTCGCGTTCGTACCGGTGGCACTGGTTGCAATTCATCTGCATCAGCGCCGCCTTGTTGCCGGCGAGGGTGTACGACTCGCCGAGATACCGGCCGAGCAGCGGCTCCTCCCAGTGCGCGATCTCCCCGTGCGCCTCGTGGGTGTCGATCGCCCAGCCCTGGCCGCCGTGGCAGGCGCTGCAGCCGAAGGTCTCCACGGGATGCGACCGCAGGATCTCCACCGGGTGCGTCCGCCACGGCTCCTCGGCGGTCTCGAAGCCCTTCCACGAGGTCGCCTGGTGGCAGGTGATACAGCGATCGGCGCGCCGCAGGCCGGGAACCCACACCTGCTGGATGCCCGTCGGCACCGTCGCCGCCATGTCGGCGCCGAACTTCTCGCCGACCATGTTGCGGAACTGGTACTGGTAGTAGCGGTAGTCGTGCTGGCGGTCGCTGTAGGCGAAGAACGCCGTGGCACCCACCAGCACGAGGCCGATGATCGCCAGCACCGGGCGGTCGAGCCTTGGGTAGGGCGAGTTCGTCCGCTTCTCCATGTCAGATCCTCGCGGGGATCTCCGGCCACGCTTCCCACGGCCAGTAGAAGTTCCAGTACGGACCGCGCATCACCATCCCGATAATGGTGAACACGACGATGACGAGGGCGATGGCCAGGAACACGTAGTTCTGCGTGCGCCGGCTCTGGGGGAACCAGACACCCGCGGCCGCCGCCGGACTGCGATCGAGCCAGGGCCAGATGGTCATCAGCGTCACGATCAGGCCCGGCAGGATCACGCCGCCGAAGAACGCGCCGTTCACCGTGAAGGACCCGATGCGGAAGGTGGTGACCGTCACGATCTCCTGGAGCCACAGGAAGTACCAGGGCGCCTTGGCGGGGTTGGGCGTGATGAGCGGGTTGGCCGGCTCCTCGAGCGGAGACGGGATCCCGCTCGCCAGGATGCTGACCAGCGCGAAGGTGGCGAGCACCACGATGGCGGTCCGGCGCGTCAGGTCGGGCACCGCGTTCACGGTGAGATCGGGGGCCTCGACCGAGCGCGCGGTGATGGTCGGTGCGGTGCCGCGCGCCACGCCCAGCAGCGTGTAGGTCTTCGTGGGCACCACCTCGGTCTGGTGCGGCACGTCGAGCAGGGCCTCGCGGTCGGCCTTCGCGAGCCCGCCGTCCTTCCGGATGCGCCACATGTGGTAGGCGAAGAGCGCCCCGAGCCCGCCGGGCAGGACGATGCAGTGCAGCACGTAGAACCGGATGAGCGTCGCCTGCTCGATGGTGCGCCCGCCGATCATCAGCTCGCGCGTCGTCGGCCCGATCCACGGAATCGAGGAGGCGATGTTGGTGCCCACCGTGACGGCCCAGAACGCCAGCTGATCCCACGGCAGCAGGTAGCCGGTGAACGAGAGGAACAGCGTGAAGACGAGCATCACCACGCCGAGCACCCAGTTCCACTCGCGGCGCTGCCCCCGGCCGGTCCCGTTCTTGTAGGCGCCGGTCAGGAACACGCGCACGAGGTGCAGGGCGACCACGGCCACCATCAGGTGCGCCGCGATCCGGTGGACGGCGCGAATCCACCAGCCGAAGGTGACGACGTACTCGATGTCCTTCACCGACTGGTAGGCGCGCTCCACCGAGGGCACGTAGAGGAACAGCAGCGGCAGGCCCGAGAGGATGAGCAACAGGAAGAGCGCGGCCGATGCCGTACCGAGCCAGAAGGAATACGTCCAGTCGAGCGACGGCGTGTAGACCTTCGACGGGAACCAGTGCAGCAGGAGGTTCGACACGACGGCATCGCCGGCCTCGCGGTCCGATGCCGGGCGATAGCTCCAGAACGGTTCCGGGTGCACGCCTGGCGCGCTGGGGGTCCCGGGCTTTCGCTTCAGCAGCAGGTTCATGATCGCCACCCTCATGCGAGCGTCAGGCGGAAGTCGTGACCGACTTCCCTGGCCAGGTCGACGACGAGCTGCCCGTCGTCGGGCGAAACGGTGAGGTGGTACCAGGCGAGCGGTTTCGGGGCGGGCCCCGACACGTTCCCGCCGTCGCCGGTGTAGCGCGAGCCGTGGCAGGGGCACGAGAAGTTGTGGGTGAGCCGCAGGGGCTTGCCCTCCACGGTGGCCTGCTGCGGCGCCGGCATCGCCTCGGCGCGCACCGTGCACCCGAGGTGCGTGCAGACGGCCGAGATCGCGTGGAACGTCCTCCCCTCGCGGAACACGAAGAGCCGCTCGTCGGGCAGGAACTTCAGGCCGTCAGGGAACTCGTCGGGGACGCCGAGCTTCACGGTGGTGGGCGCGTCGTAGGAGACGTTGGGCACGAGCGAGCGCAGCGACGCGGCGCCCTGCACCGCCACGGCGCCCACCCCGGCGCCGATGCCGTACTTCAGGAAGTCGCGCCGCTTCGTCGCCGGGGCGTCCTCGGGCTTCTTCTCGTCGGTCATGGTGTCCTCTCGAGGGGCTCGGCCGGCGGCCGGCGTGCCCGCCATCGGGGTCGCGTCATTGCGCCGGCGTGAGGCGTTCCGTGATCGTGAAGCGCTCCATGGTCATCGCGTCGGTGGGGCAGCGGATGGCGCAGAGACCGCACCTGATGCAGCGCTCGTCGTCCTTGACCATCGCCGCGAGCGGCAGCGCGCTCGAGCCGGCGGCGGCGGGTCCGCGGCGATGGGCGTCGGCGGCGAGCGTCGCGCGCGTCGCCTCGTCGAGGTCGAGCGCCTCGAACGGCACGAGCGCCAGGCAGTACTCGGGGCAGATGTCGACGCACCGGCCGCACAGCACGCACAGCTCGGGGTCGTAGATGGTCTGCACGTGGCACACCAGGCACCGCGCGGCCTGCCGGACCGCCTCGTCGCGGCCGTAGCCGGTCTCGACCTCCGCGATGCCGGTGCGGCGATCGAGGTCCAGCGTGGGCGGCGCCTCGCGGTCGAACAGCTCGAAGCCGGCCATCATCCGGTAGTGCGAGGTGGGCAGCTTCTCGATGTCGAGCGCGGCGTCGAGCCTCGCCTCGTGCGGGACGAGCCACTCGTGGATCGAGAGCGCCGCTCGCTTGCCGTTGGCGATGGCTTCGATCAGATTGCGCGGGCCGAAGGCGACGTCGCCGCCCGCGTACACGCCCGGCGCCGAGGTGGCGAGCGTGTGCGGATCGACGCGAATCGTGCCGCCCGGCGTCAGGTCCACGCCATCCTCCGGCGTCAGGAACGAGAGGTCGGCCTTCTGGCCGATGGCCAGGATGCAGGCGTCGGCCTCGAGCTCCATCAAGTCGCCGTCGTCGTAGGTCGGCGCGAACCGGCCCTGCTCGTCGAAGACCGACAGCACCTTCCGCAGTTCCACGGCACGCAGGCGTTCCTCGCCGAGAAACCGCTTCGGCCCGCGGCGCGTGAGGAAGGCGATGCCTTCCTTCCTGGCCTCCTCGAACTCCTCGTGCCCCTGCGTGGACCGGAGCACCGGCATCTCGTCGAAGGTCTCGAGCGAGATGATGGTGACCTCGCTCGCCCCGCCGCGGAGGGCCGCGCGCGCCGAGTCGAACGCCTCCTTCACGCGCGCGTCGGCCGCGCCGGCCTCCGCTTCGAGCGCCGCGAGGTCTTCCTCGCGGGCCACGCGCAACGCCGTCCGCGCCGCGTCGAAGGCCACGAAGCCTCCGCCGACCACGACGACGCGGCGTCCGAGGTCCATGCGGAAGCCGCGGTTGACGTTGAGCAGGTAGTCGACGGCCTTCACGACGCCATCGAGCTCGACTCCGGGCACCTGGAGGTCGCGGCCGGCCGACACACCCACCGAGAGGAAGACCGCTTCGAAGCCGTCGTGGCGCAACTGGGCGAGGCCGAACCCCGGGGCGAGGCCCGTGCCGGTGTGGAGGGTGACGCCGAGCGCGAGAATCTTGTCGATCTCTGCGCGGATCAGGCCCCGTGGGAGGCGGTACTCGGGGATGCCGAACCGCATCATGCCGCCCGGCTCGGCGGCTGCCTCGAACACGTGCACGTCGTAGCCGTGCAGCGCGAGGTCGTGCGCGGCCGCGAGGCCCGCGGGGCCCGCGCCCACCACGGCGACCTTGCGCCGGCCTCCGCCCGCGGCGGCCGGCGGCGGTGGCGCGTCCTGCACGGCAAACGGCAGGTGCCCCGCGTACCGGTTTCCTTCGCCGGTGTCGTCCTCGCGCAGTCGGTCCTGCGTGTCGGGATGGCGCGACTCGACGCCGTAGCGCTCGCAGACGTAGCGCTTGAGGGCGCGGATCGAGATGGGAGCATCGATGCTGCCGCGGCGGCAGGCATCCTCGCAGGGCGCGGCGCACACCCGGCCGCACACCGAGGCAAAGGGATTCGGCGCTCGCGCGACGAGGAACGCTTCTTGCTCGCGTCCGTCTGCGATGAGCTGCACGTAGCGACCAGCGTCGGTCCGCACCGGGCATCCGACCTGGCACTTGACCTGGGCCTTCCAGTCGTCGAGACCGGGCAGCCGCACGCGAACGGACATGGCGGCCCTCGAGCTGGGGGCTCGGTGAGGGAACCTGCGGGGCTCACCGTATCACCGGGTACCGCTTTGTCAAGTTGACGAGGATCAAGATCGTGCCGTGCGCCCGGCGCCGGTGCCGGACGCACGGCCGGACGCACGGCCGGTCAGGTCAGAACCGCCACGCCACGTTGCTGAACCACTGGCGTCCAGGCTCGAGCAGGCGCACTCCAGACCGGAATGGATCCCGCTGATACGAGAGGTGCTCGGCATAGGCCCTGTCGAACAGGTTGGCGACACCTGCCGACCACGACAGGCGTCCCGACCTGAACCCGGCGCTCAGGTTGGCGATGGCGTACGCCGGCGTCGGCTGCTCTCCGAGGTCGCGATCGATGTGCTCCTGCGCACGATGTCCCAGCCCTTCGGCGCTCGCGAACCACCGCCCGTCGTCGTACCGCAGGCGGAGGCGGGCACGGAGAGGCGGGATCTCCGCGAGGTCGGTCGAGGTGATGCCCCGCGCGGCATCCGGGTCCTGCGTGCCACGGACGCTCGACACCTCGCCGGAGAGATGGAGTCGCGGCGAGAGCTGCACGCCGCCCTCGACCTCGAGACTGCGCAGACGGGCGAGGAGGTTCGTGTAGCTGCGCGCGCGCGCGTTCATGACCCCGGCCAGCGCCACCTGCCGCGGCTGTTCGTGCACGGCGATGTAGTCGTCGATGCGCGACCACGAGGCGCTGGCCACCAGCGTGACGCGGCCCCCGGTGAAGGCGACCGAGCCCTCGGCCGCGGTGTGCCGCGCCGGGGCGAGGTCGGGGTTCCCCACCCAGTCGGTGCCCATGCGCTGGAGCGCGAAGAACCGTTCGCTGGCCTCGGCGACCCGCACCGCGTGCCCGAGCCCCGCCGACGCTCGCACGTGTGCACCGGCCCGCCACGTGAGCCGCACCTTGCCCGACGGGAACACGTCGGCGCGCCGCGTGGTGGTCGTCGCGTGGTAGGCGCGATAGAGCGTGACGTTGGCGGTCGCGGTGTCCACCGACGTCTCGGTCCAGTCGATCCGGCCCCCGGCGTCGAGCGTGACCGGCCCCACGGCGTGCGTCGTCTCGACGAAGGCCCCTGCGGTGTCGGTGACGACATCGGGAATCGAGAACTGGGGCACGTACTGGCGGCCGGCGAGCTGGGTCCGCGCGTCCCAGCGCCGGCGAAAGGCCTCGGCACCGACGGTGGCCGAGGCGACCCGCGCCTCGAGGCGGCCGCCCGTGGTCCGCGTCGCCGCCAGGGTGCCCATCGACCAGCCCCGGGCCATGCCCGTGGCCGACACGCGCCGGGCGTCGGTCATCCAGTGATCGACGCGCGTGTGGTAGAGCGCCGCGCGGAGCGCCGGCCTCCGCCCGCCGGCCCGGGCGTCGTAGCGCAGGTGCAGGCGGTGGGCATCGTCGTAGACCGCGTCCATCAGCAGATAGGGGTAGAGCACTCCGCCGGCGTCCTGTCGCGTGTAGCCGACCTGGAGGTCGTGCCCCTCGCGCGCCTGCAGGCTCCCGCGCGCCCAGGCGGTGGTGACCTCGTACGCCTGTTCGTCGAACGCGCCCGGCTGGTAGTTGGCGACCTCGGTCACCCGTCGTCCGCGCCCGTCGGTGTAGGGAAGGGAGCGCCGGTACGATCCGCCGCCCAGGATGGAGTAACGGGCCGTGCCCCATGACGCGGTCAGCGCGGGATTCACGAAGCCGTCGCTCCCGAGCGCCAGCGCGGGCGTCGCATGGAGTCCCGGTTCCGGCCTGCGCGTGACCACGTTCACGATGCCGCCAAGGCTGCCGTGGTTCTTCATGTCGAAGGGGCCGCGCGCGATCTCGATGCGCTCCACCTCGGCGTAGTCGACGTGGAACACTGGCGGGTCCATGTGGTTGGGACACGCGCCGTACACGCGCTCGCCGTCGACGAGCACGTTCAGGTCGCGGCTCTGCAGGCCCCGCACCACCACGTCTCCGGCGATGCCCCCCTTCCGCAACCGGGCGACGCCCGCCGCGTCGTTCAGCACGTCGGCCACGTCGCGGGCGGGACTCTCGCGAATCGCCCCGAAATGGATGCCGTCGAGCGGCGCGGTGCCGATGACGGTGAGCGCTTCGGCGAACCCCACGACGTCGAGCGTGACGTCGAGTGAGCGTGGCCGGCCGGGCGCCACGACGAGGCCAGTCTCGACGCGTGGCACGAAGCCCGGCGCCTCCACCGTGACGACGTAGCTCCCGGGCGCGAGGGTGACGCGGTATGTGCCGAGGTCGCCCGCGGCCACCACCGTGCGGGTTCCGGCCTCGTCGGTGAAGATGACCACGGCGTGCGGAACGCGGGTCCCGTCACGGGCGAGCACGCGGCCACTCACGACGGCGTTGGTGGCGTCTGCGCGGTCGAGCGCGAGAGCCGAAGGCTCGGCGAACGTCGGGGCCAGCAGAATCGGGACTGCCACGGCCAGACACTGCAGGTAGCGGGTCGCGAACACGATCGCCTCCATGACCGTACCGGGCCGGCGCGGGCGAACGGGTCGCGCGCCGCCGGCTCGTCGGCGTCAAGGTGTACGGACTCCCGGGGGGCCGGTGAGGACCTCCGGGCTCAGGCGCCGCCGCTCGTGGGAACGTCCGTTCGGGGAGGGTGATCGGGTGGGGCGTGAGGGGCGTCAGGCGGCCGCTCCTCGCGCGGCGCCAGCGTGATGAACGAGGCGGGCGGCGCCGGGACCACGACCGCCTGGGCGAGACGAGCCTGCATCCAGTCGTAAGGGAGCGACAGGGCCGTCGAGCCATCGTGGCCCGCGCAGCGGCAGGCCGCTCTGACGCATTCCGAGTCGGCCGGCTTGCGGTAGTGGCAGCAGACGCCGCTCCGGCAACACCGCAGGTCGTCGTCGTGGAGGAGCAGGGTCGTCAGCGGAGCGCCCACAGCGGCAGCGAGGCCGAAGGTCGCGGCCAGTGCGACGAGCGTGAGGAGCCGCCTGGGGAGCGCCCGCATGAGCATGGGGGCGCGAGCGCCGGATGGCGCCGCGCACCGAGCCCATCTTATACGCGTTGCGCGGGTGGCGGTGACGCGCGTGGCGGTGACGCGGGTGACGGTGACGCGGGTGACGGTGACGCCGATGGACGTGCCGGGTGTGGCGCGATCAGCGCCGGCCCCGAGATCACGGGCGCTCGTTCGCCAGGCGCCAGAAGCGCTTCTCGTCGAGCAGCGTGATCTGGTGGCCCTTCGCGCGCAGCCGCTTGATCTCCATCAGCTTGAGTCCGGCGTCCTTCCCGGCGGCCTGCTGCGGGTTGGGCCGGCCGCGCACGACGACCGTGGTCTTCGCCGAGGGCCCGCTGTGCACGATGGCGCCGGCGCGGCGCGCGGCCGCGGCGGCCTCGGCGCGCGTCTTCGTCAGGATGCCCGTGAAGGCCAGGTGCACGCCCTTCAGACTGCGCAGGCGGCCGGTGGCGAGCGGGTCGGGCGGATGGCGCAGCGCCTCGATCAGATCGTCGGCCGTGTCGTACCGCTTGCGGCGCTCGCCGATGCAGCGGTAGATGATCTCCTTCAGGTGATCGCTGCAGGCGAGGCCCCGCACCTCGTGCGGGCGGACGCGCGCGCGGGCATCGCCCTTGACGAGCATGCCGAGCAGCTGGCCGACCTGGTAGACGTCGTCGCGCATCTGCCACTTCGGCGCGGTGCTCTCGAGCAGGTCGCTCGGCACCATCGACGCGTTGAGCGTGCGCGCGGTGATGCCGCGCTGGTCGCTCTGCTGGCGCACGATGCCGAAGTCGCCGAGCTTCAGCCGGGGGCCCTGGCAGACGAACACGTTCATCGGGGTCAGATCGCGGTGGAGGAGGTGCCCGCGGTGCAGCTTGCCGAGCACCTGGAGGATGCCGGCGATCTCGCGCCGCACGGTGCCTTCCGCCCACGGACGCGCCGCGCGGCGGAGGTAGGCGCTCAGGTCGCCGTGACAGGCGTACTCGAGCACCAGGCAGTAGAGCATGCGCCCCTCGTCTCCTCCGAGCGGGAAGCGATCGAAGACGCGGATGGCGCGCGGCTGCCCGTCGAGCAGCTGGCCGAAGTACGCCTCGCGCACCCACGCCTCCATGCGGGTGCTCGCCTTGATGCAGACGATGTCGGGCACGTCCGTCGATCGGCCGACCCGCCGCGCCAGGTAGACCTGGCCGAAGCCGCCTTCGCCGATGAGCTGATTGATGCGATAGCGGAGTCCCGTCTCCGGGCTGCGGATGGTGTGCCCGGTGGCCAGAAGATGGCCAGCGCGTGAGAGCGGCACGTGAATCCGGGTCGCGGTGCGGGTCGTGGCGCGCGCGGCGCGCGTCGAGAGAGGCGGAACCGGCGGCATGGTGGGCGACTGAACCCCACCAGCATAGATCAGGGGGTCGGGAGTATTTTCACTTTTTGC
>JAHDVQ010000291.1 GCA_023384595.1 Vicinamibacteraceae bacterium
ACCAGGCAGGCGGCGAGCGCGACGAGGACGAGCACGGCGGCCACGCTCGCGATGACGAGCGGATCGAGCGCGCCCACCTGGAACAACTGCGTCTCGAGCACCCGCCTGAGGGCGATCGCCCCGGCAAGCCCGATGAGGGCGCCAGCCGCGACCACGAGCGCGCCCTCGCGCAGGATCATCGCGAAGATGGTGCGCGTTGCCGCGCCGAGCGCCAGGCGCACGCCGATTTCACGCCGGCGCTGCGCCACCTGGTAGGCGAGCGTGCCGTAGATGCCGACGGCCGCGAGAAACAGCGCCACCGACGCGAAGCCCAGGGCGAGCAGCATGGGCGTACGGCGATCCACGAGCGCCCGATCGACGCGCTCGTCCATCGTGCGCACCGCGTAGAGCGGCAGCTCCGGGTCGATCGCGCGGACGGCGGCACGCACCGCGCCCGCGAGCGCCGCCGGATCGACGCCGGGTGAGCCCTCGCCTCCACCGGCGCGCAGGGCGAAGGTCAGCGTGCGCGCCGGGTTCTGCGCCGCCGGGATGTAGTAGGTGCCGAACCGGCCCGACTCGCCATCCGACGTCAGGCTCGCGAGCCGCACCGGCTCGACGACGCCGATCACCGTGTACCACTGATCGCGTGGCGGCGGCTTCAAGAGGTCCTTCGCGTCGTCGGGAAAGTACATGAAGCGGCCGATGGCGGAGCGCCCGCCCCAGAACTTCCGGGCCAGCCGCGTGTCGATCACGATGGCGCGCGGCGCATCGGCCGCATCCTGCGCCGAGAACACGCGCCCCTCGACCACCTTCGTCCCCATCGTCTCGAAGTAGCCGTCGGTGACGCGAACGTACGCCGGCGAGATGAGCGACTCGCCCGGCGCCATCTGGTAACCGGCGGCCAGGATGACGCTGTCGCTGTAGGCGCCGCCGAACGGAATGGTGGAGGTCGCCCCGGCGCTCACGACCCCGGGAATCGCGCGCACCTTCTCGAGCATGCGCCCGACGGCGGCCGCGATGTCGGCGTTCTCCGGATACCGCGACGCCGGCAGGCTCACGTTCGCCGTGAGCACGCCCGAGGAGACGAAGCCGGGCTTCACGTCCAGCACGCGCTTGAAGCTCGCAAGCAGCAGCCCGGCGCCGACGAGCAGCAACAGGGCACAGGCGACCTGGGCGGTGACGAGCGCGCGGCGCGCCACCCGGATGCCGCGCGACGCCGTGCCGCTCCGCCCATCGCGCAGATGGGCGGCCAGGCTGCCGCGGCGTACTGCGGCAATGGGCAGCACCGCCACGACGATGCCGACCACGATGACGAGCGCGAGCGCGTAGGCGATGACGCGGCCGTCGATGGCAATTTCGCTCGCGCGCGGGACCTCGTCGATGCCGAGGAACGCGATGGTGCCGAGCGCCGCCCACCCGAGCAGCACGCCCGCCACGCCGCCGAGCAGAGAGACCACCAGCGACTCGGTGACGATCTGACGCGCGATGCGGCCGGTGCTGGCCCCGAGCGCCATCCGCGTGGCCAGCTCGCGCGACCGCGCGGTCGCGCGCACCGATGCGAGGTTGGCGACGTTGACGCACCCGATGAGGAGCAGCACCGCCACTCCACCCCACAAGAGCACGAGCGTCGGACGCACGGCGGAGGTCAACTCGTCGAGGAAGTTGAACACGGGCGTGTGGAATCCGGCGTCGATGAGGATCTGCCTGAACTCGGGAAAGCGCTCCAGGTTGCGGGCGTTGATGGCATCGATCTGCTGCTGCGCCTGGGCGATCGTGGCGCCGGGCCTCAACCGGGCGACGAGCTGCCAGTTGTTGCTGTGACGGCGATCGTCGCCGCGCTCTTCGGGTGTGAAGGCGACGGGCGTCCACAGCTGCACGTCGGGATCGACGAAACGAAAGCCGTCGGGCAGGATGCCGACCACCGTGTGCTGGACGCCGTTCACGCGGAGCGTTTCGCCGAGCGCCGCCTCGCGCCCGCCGAACCGGCGCTGCCACAGCCCGTGGCTCAGGACGACCGTCGGGTTTCGTCCAGGTTCAGCGTCGGCCTCGGTGAAGAGCTGTCCCCGCAGGGGCGTCGCGCGCACGAGCCGGAAGAACGACGGCGTCACCGGCATGCTCGGCACCCGCTCGGCGTCGCCCTGCCCCTCGCCGCCGATGGTGACCCCGCTCGTGCGGTAGAGCGCGATCTCCTCGAAGACGTCCGTCTCGCGCTTCCGGTCGTAGTAGTCGGGCACGCCGTTGGAGCCGCGCATGGCCCCCGCACCCGGGTACGCGTTGTACATCGTCACCAGCCGATCGGGCTCGGGAAAGGGCAGCGGGCGGAGGAGCACGGCGTCGACGAGCGCGAAGATGGCGATGTTGGCCGCCAGGCACAGGGCGAGCGTCGTCACCGTGGTGGCGGTGAAGCCGCGGTCGCGTGCGAGGAGGCGAAGGGCGAACCTGATGTCCTGGGCGAGGCGGTCCATGTCCCCGAAGGACGGACCCCGGGGCACCCGGGTTCCGTCGAGTCCTTGACCTGGATCAACCCGTGACGGCGAGGCGAGCGGTATCCTGAATGGGCCGGGTGTTTCCGGTTGCCCCCATGAAGAAGTCCCTCGTCAACCCCAGACATCCCGAACGGATCTGCTGGGGGTGCGACAAGTACTGCACGGCCGACGACCTCGCCTGCGGGAACGGCACCATCCGGACGCCGCATCCGTCCGAGCTCTTCGGCGACGACTGGCTCGAGTGGTCGCTCGACGAGCGCCGCCCGGCACCGGCGACGACCGAGGCGAACCGCGTGCCGTGACGCGGCGGCTATACTCGAGCTGATGCTCTCCGTCACCGCCAGGCACGCGCTGCGCGCCCTCACGCACCTGGCCGGCCTCCCGCTTGGACAATCGATGGGTGGCCGCGACCTCGCGCGGGCCGCCGACATTCCGCAGAACTACCTCTCGAAGATCCTGTGGGCGCTTCGCGGGGCGGGCATCATCGACGCCACGCGCGGCATCGGCGGGGGGTACCGCCTCCGGCGTCCGGCCGCGAGCGTGAGCCTGATCGAGGTGGTCGAGATCTTCGACAAGCCCCGCACGGCGAGCGAGTGCCTCCTCGACGGCACCCGGCCCTGCAGCGACCACACCGCCTGTGCCGCGCACGCTTCGTGGCGCGAAGTGAAGGCGGCCTACCTCAATTTCCTCGAGCACACGACCATCGAGACGCTGGCGACGCGCCAGTCGGAGCTCGACAGCCGGCATCCGGCGTCCGGCATCCGGCATCCGGCCTGATCCCGGCATCCGGCGTC
>JAHDVQ010000041.1:0-2868 GCA_023384595.1 Vicinamibacteraceae bacterium
TGGAACGATCAGCCGGTCTTCTCGTTCTCCTCGGGCTACGGCTCCGGCGCCTCGTCGTGGGGCGGCTGGACCATCGTCGGCAACGACGCGTTCGTGGGCAGCCGCCGCGCCGATCGCTATCGTGTCGACACGCGGCAGTTCGATCGCGGCCTCTTCGGCGCCTTCGTGACGCAGCGCGTGCCGCCGCGATTCGGTTCCACGGTGGGGGCCGGCCGGCGGGGTCATCCCGGACCAGGCGGGCCGCCGTACGGCGCGCCCGGCTACGTCGCGCCGGGCTACGGCCCGGGCGGCCCTCCCCCGCCCGAGAACCCCTACGAGAAGGCGCAGCCGCACATGAAGCCCGGCGGCGAGCGCCGCGCGGCGCCGAAGCCGAAGCCCGACGCGCAGAAGCCGGGCGAACCGGATCCGGACCAGGCCGGCAGCGGCGATCCGCGCGTGAAGCGGACGCCCGCCGTGCCGCGCACCGAGACCCCGCGCCGCGAGACGCCTCCGCGCAAGGCGGCCCCGCGCACGCCACCCCCCAAGCCAGACCCCGGCGTATAGCCTGGAGCCTGGAGCCCGGAGCCTGGAGCCCGTAGCCTAGAGCCCGTAGCCTAGAGCCTAGAGCCTGCAGCCTATTCTGAGATGTCCCGTTTCGTGGTCCGCGTCGCAAGCAACGCCCTCCTGGCGTCGCTGTTCGTGATCGCCGCGCTGGCTGGCGCGGTGAGCGGCGTCGTGTTCGTGTTTGCCGGCGACCTGCCGCAGATCTCGGCCCTCGACGACTACGCGCCGAACACCATCACGCGCGTGCACGCCGCCGACGGCTCGGTCGTGGGCGAGTTCGCCACCGAGCGCCGCGTGGTCATCGGCTACGACCAGATCTCGCCGCGCCTGAGGCAGGCGATCGTGGCCGCCGAGGACAAGGAGTTCGACGAGCACTTCGGCCTCTCGATTCCCCGCATCGCCATCGCGCTCATGAAGGACATCGCCGAGCGCCGCAAGGCGGCGGGCGCCAGCACGCTCACCCAGCAGCTGGCGAAGAACCTCTTCCTCACGCCCGACAAGACGTGGGAGCGCAAGATCAAGGAGGCGCTGCTCGCCATCCAGATCGAGAAGCGCTACACCAAGCGCGAGATCCTCACCCTCTACGCCAACCAGATCTACTTCGGGCACGGCGCGTATGGCGTGGAGGCGGCCTCGCGGCTCTATTTCGGCAAGCCCGCCTCGGATCTGTCGATCGAGGAGGCGGCCCTCATCGCGGGCATCATCCAGTCGCCGAGCCGCCAGAGCCCGTACGTGAACTACGACGTGGCGCTGCGCCGGCGTAATTACGCGCTCACGCGGATGGCCGAAGACGGCTACATCACGCCCGACGAGCTGAAGGCGGCGCTCGCGTCACCCATCACCACGGCGGGCCTCCCGGAGGGTCCGGACTCGGTGGCGCCGTATTTCGTCGAGGAGGTCCGCAAGCACCTCGAGGCGCGCTTCGGCGCGAAGCAGCTCTACGAGCACGGGCTCTCGGTGCGCACCTCCCTTGACGTGCGCCTGCAGGAGGTGGCCAACCGCGCGGTCGACCGCGGGCTGCGGGCGCTCGACAAGCGGCGGGGCTGGCGCACGCCGGCCCGCTCGGTCGACGACAGCGGCAAGACGATCACCACGTGGAGCCACCCCCGGTGGAAGCGGGGCCTTGCCGTCGACGACGTGGTGCCGGCCGTCGTGGTGGCGGTCACGCCGTCGGAGATCTCGGTGCGCCTCGGCGAACGGACCGCGGCCATCGCGCGCGGCGGGTTCGCGTGGACGCGGCGGGCCCGCGCCACCGACCTCGTCAAGCCCGGACACATCGTCGACGTGCGGGTGACGGCGGTCGACGAGGCCACCGGGGCGATGACGCTGGCGCTCGACCAGGAGCCGCTCGTCGAAGGCGCGCTCGTGGCGGTGCAGAACCGCACGGGCGACGTCATCGCGATGGTCGGCGGCTACGACTTCTCGCGGAGCAAGTTCAATCGCGCGACGCAGGCGTACCGGCAGCTCGGGTCGACCTTCAAACCCTTCCTCTACACGGCGGCCATCGATCGCGGCTTCACGCCGGCCTCGGTCCTCGTCGACGCGCCAGTGAGCTACGCGGTCGGTCCCGGCCAGCCGGCCTACACGCCGTCGAACTACGACAACCGCTTCTACGGGCCGATGACGCTCCGGCGCGCGCTCGAGCAGTCGCGCAACGTCCCCGCGGTCCGCCTCATGGACGCCCTCGGCCCCAAGCAGGTCATCGCCTACGCGCGGCGTTTCGGCCTGACGGGCAATCTGGCGCCCTACCTGTCGCTCGCGCTCGGCGCCTCGGAGGCCACGCTGCTCGAGACGACGTCGGCCTTCTCGGTCTTCCCGAACCAGGGCGTGCGCATGACGCCGCACCTCGTGCAGAAGGTCACCGATCGCGAAGGCAGCGTGCTCGAAGAGAACCGGCCCGAACCGTCCGACGCCGTGCGCGCCGACACGGCCTACGTCATGACGAGCCTGCTGCAGGGGGTGGTCGAGCGCGGCACGGCCGCCCGTGCGGCGTCACTCGAGTGGCCGCTCGGGGGGAAGACCGGCACCACGAACGACTTCACCGACGCCTGGTTCGTGGGCTTCGATCCCGACATCACGGTCGGCGTGTGGGTGGGCCACGATCAGAAGAAGCCGCTTGGCCCCAGCGAGAGCGGCGGCGTCGCGGCGCTCCCCATCTGGATCGAGTTCATGAAGGCCTGGATTGGCGACCGCAAGGAGGCGCCGGAGTTCGGGCGCCCCGGCAACATCCTCTTCGTGGACGTGACGACGGGCGCCGGCGCCGAAGGCGAGCCTCCGACCACGCGCAAGGAGGTCTTCATCTCGGGCACGCAGCCGGGGTCGGGA
>JAHDVQ010000041.1:2968-8125 GCA_023384595.1 Vicinamibacteraceae bacterium
CCTTGATGAACGCGTCGAGGTCGCCGTCGAGGACGCGCGTGACATCGCCCACCTGCTCTTTCGTGCGGTGGTCCTTCACCATCTGGTAGGGGTGCAGCACGTAGCTGCGGATCTGGCTGCCGAAGGCGATGTCCTTCTTCTCGCCGCTGATCTGTTCCAGCTTCGCCTGCTGTTCCTTCAGCTTCAGGTCGAAGAGGCGGGCCTTCAGCACGCTCATGGCCGAATCACGGTTCCGGTGCTGCGATCGCTCGTTCTGGCACGAGACGACGATCCCTGTCGGCAGGTGCGTGATGCGCACGGCGGAATCGGTGACGTTCACGTGCTGTCCGCCCGCGCCGCTCGACCGGTAGGTGTCGACGCGCAGATCCTTCTCGTCGACCTCGATGTCGGCGTCGGCGGGCAGTTCCGGGTAGACGTGGAGTGAGGCGAACGACGTGTGGCGCCGCGCCGCCTGGTCGAACGGCGAGATGCGCACGAGGCGGTGCACTCCGGCCTCGGCCGACAGCAGGCCGTAGGCGTAGTCGCCGTTCACCGTCAGCGTCGCGCTCTTGAGCCCCACGTCTTCGCCGGGCTGGTATTCGATCAACTCGCGCTTGAAGCCACGGCGTTCCGCCCAGCGGATGTACATCCGCAGCAGCATCTCGGCCCAGTCCTGCGAGTCGACGCCGCCCGCGCCGGGGTGCAC
This sequence comes from Vicinamibacteraceae bacterium, assembly GCA_023384595.1. Taxonomy (GTDB): domain Bacteria; phylum Acidobacteriota; class Vicinamibacteria; order Vicinamibacterales; family JAFNAJ01; genus JAHDVQ01. The sequence goes on from JAHDVQ010000041.1 coordinate 3,654, forward strand.
GGTGACGATGGCGTTGCTGGCGTCGTATTCGCCGCCGAGCATCTGCTTGATCTCGCCGGCGTCGACGGCCTCGGCAAACGCGTCGATCGAACGCGTGAAGTCGGCCTCCACGTCCTCGCCCTGCGCGAGCCAGTCGACGAGCACCGTCAGATCGTCGCCCTGCTGCTTCAACCGCGCGCTGAGCGCTGCATCGTCTTCGAGGCGGCGGCGGCGCTGGAGGATGCGCTGGGCCTCGGCCTGGTCCTTCCAGAAATCCGGGGCGGAGATGACCGATTCGAGCTTCTCGAGTTCCTGGCGGGGGCGGGCGGCGTCAAAGATAGCTCCTGAGCCCTGCGGCCCGCTTCATGAGGTCTTCGTAGCGTCGGAGCTGTTCATCGCGCGAGACGGCCACCGGTCGGTTCCTTTCGCACGCCGAGGAGCGCGAGCACGCAGATCGCGAGCGACACCCACACGGCCAGATCCCCCATCTTACCGTAGACGGTGAGCCCCTCCAGCAGGCGCACGTCGCCCGTGACCGTGGTCGTCACGAAGAGATCGGTGCGGGCCAGCACTCGGCCGTACGGGTCGACGATGCCGCTCACGCCGGTGTTGGCGGCGCGCACCAGATAGCGGCCGTGCTCGACGGCCCGCACGGCGGCCTGATCGAAGTGCTGGTAGGCGGCCGAGGAGCGTCCGAACCACGCGTCGTTGGTGATCGTGGTGAGCAGGCGGCTGCCGCGGCGCACGGCCCTCCGCGAGAGCGTCGGGTAGACCACCTCGTAGCAGATGGCGCAGCTGATGGGCGCGCCCGCGAGCGGCAGCATGACGACCTCGTCGCCCGGCGAGAAGTCGGAGACCGCCTCGACGAGCGGCGCCGCGAAGAAGAGCAACTGCTTGAGGGGCACGTACTCGCCGAACGGCACGAGGTGCACCTTGCGGTACACCCCGCGCGTCGTCCCGTCGGGCCCGACGAGAAACGCCGAGTTGTAGTAGCGCGGCGGCGTGCCGCGCTCGACCTGGTCGCTGCCGAAGAGGAGCGTCGCGCCGGTCTCGCGCGCGAAGTCCTCGATGACGCGGCGGCCGGCGGGTTCCTCCTCGTAGAAGAAGGGCGTGGCCGATTCGGGCCAGAGCACGAAGCGGGCGCCCTGGTCGACGACCTCGCGCGATCCGTCGATGTAGCGATAGAGGATGTCGCGCGCGTTGGCGGGATCCCACTTCTCGTCCTGCGGCACGTTGCCCTGCACGATGCCGACGCGCACGGGGGTGCCAGCACCCGCAAGCACGTTCGCATCGAGGCGCCACGCGCCCCAGGCCCAGATCGCGGCCACGAGCGCCGTGAGGGCGGCCGCGCCTTTCCACGCCTGCCCCCGCGAGGCGATGACCACGCCGAGGGCCGTGCCGGAGGCGGCCAGCAGCCACGACAGGCCGTACACGCCCGTCACGCTCGCGAGCTGCGCCACGGGCAGCACCGGCGCCTGGCTCGTGCCGAGCAGCACCCACGGAAACCCGCCTAGCACGACGCCGCGACCGTACTCGGCCGCGGTCCAGGCAAACGGCAGCAGCCACAGACCGGCGAGGCCGGCGCGGCGCACGGCCACGACGGTCACGAGCGCCGCGAGCCCCGGGTAGATGGCGAGGTAGGCGATGAGCAGCGCGGCGACGCCCGCGGCGACCGGCGTCGAGAGCCCGCCGTAGAACGCCATGACGTTGGTGACCCAGTAGACGGTCCCCGTGAAGTAGCCGAGGCCCGCGACGACGCCGGTGAGGAAGGCGTGCCGGAGCGGCGAGCGCGCGCGGCGCGCGGCGCGCAGAATCGCCAGCGCCAGCGGCGCCAGAGCGACCCACGCCACGGCGGGGTGCCCGTACTTCGGAAACGCCAGCGCGAGCAGGACGCCCGCGAGGAGTGCTACTGCGTAACCCAGGGCTTGAACTGCTCTTCCCGGGCGAGCCGGTTCTTCAGCCGGTCGGCTTCGTCCCTGGATGCGAAGCGGCCCACGCGCACGCGATACACGCGGTTGGCCCCGCCCGCCGGCGCGAGCACGTAGGCATCGTAGCCCTTGCGCACCAGGCGGCGCGCGACCGCGTCGGCCTCGCTGCGCTGCCGCAGCGCGGCCACCTGCACCGACCAGGCGCCCGAGGCGGGCGCGGCGGCCCTGGTTGCAGCCGGCGGCGCCGGATTCGCCGGCTCCACGTCGGTCTTCGCCTTGGCCGACGAGGGCGGCGCGGTGTCCGACGAGGGCGGCGCCACGGCGGCGGCCTCCGACCGTGCGTTCTGCGCGGGTGTCGCAGCCGGGGCGGCCGGTGCGGGCGCGGGTTCGGATTCTCCCGGCGTCTCGTCGGCCGGCGTCGGCTCCTCGAGCCGCTCGGCGGCCGGCTGCTGCTGGTTCAGGCGTTCGTAGTAGGTGAGCCCGTCCGCCTTGACCTCGGCGTCTTCGCCGGGAATCGGCTCTGTCGCCTCGGCGTCGCCCGCCGTGGTCTCTCCAGCCGCCGCGGCGGCCGGCGTCGCACCGCCGGTGAGCCCGGACGGCCCGGATGCGAGCACGGGGCGCGCGCCGCGTCCTACGAGGACGCCGCAGAGAAAGATCACGATCGAGACCACGGTCGTCGCCATGAACAGGAAGACGAGCTGCTTCCCGCTCAGGTGAATCTCGTGGAACCCGTCGTCGTTGAGGCTGCGGATGTCGCGCGCGTCGGAGCTCATGTCTTCGGAACTGCCCGTGCGGTGTCTTCGGAGCGTGCTTCGACGATCTTAGCACGCGCTTGCGCGTCGCCCTGCCGCGGCGGCGCCCCACTGTCAGGCGTATCGGACGATACCTGGTGCACCAGCAGGGTGGCTGGCGCGCCGGCGTCGCGGCCGCGCCGGTCGTTGCCGCGCCGGTCGTTGCCGCGCCGGCGCTGGGCGCGCGGTCACGGCTTCGGCGTTGGCGCGGCCAGACGCGCCTCGAGCGCCTTGACGTCGGCGGCGTTCGGATCGAGCGCGCGGGCGCGTTCGAGCTCGGTGCGGGCGGCGTCAGCGTCGCCGAGTTCGGCAAGGGCCAGCCCGAGCACCGCGTGCGCGACGCCCGAGGGCTCGCTCCACACCGCCACGCGAAGGATGTCGACCGCATCCGTCGCGCGCCCGGCACGCAGGTGGATGCGCCCGAGCAGCACCAGCGCCTGCGCGTCGTAGGGCGAAAGGTAGAGCGCGCGCTGCACCTCGCCCATCGCGTCGGCATGCTTCTGCTCGTCGTACAGGCGACGGCCGCGGTCGTAGTAGAAGCTCGTGAGCGTTTTCAGGTCCTGTTCGGCCGCCCGCGTCACCGCCTTGTCGAACCGCGCGACGCGCACCGGCTGCAGGTCCGGCTCGAGCCGCTCGAGCCCTCGCGGCGTCGTCGTCCCACGGGCCTCCCAGTTCTGATACTTCGACGACAGCTTGAGGGCCAACTCGCGCTCGCGGTCGGCCTCGCCCGTGGCCCCGAACTTCCTGAGCGCGAGCGACAGCACGTAGTGCGCGTCGGCGTCGGCCGGCTCGCGGCGGACAGCCTCGCGCAGCCAGTACACGGCGCCCTGCGGCTGGCCGTCGAGCAGGTAGGCGTATCCCAGGTTGAAGAACAGATCCTGGTCGTCGGCATCGAGTTCCGCGGCCCTCGTGAGGTAGAAGATCGCCGTCCCTCCCTGCGCGGCGACCGCGCCCCGCCGCAGCTGGACGATGCCCAGGTTGTTGAAGACGGTGGCGCGCGGCTGGCTGTCGGCCAGCTTCCGCAGTGTCTCGAACGCCTCGTCGTTCCGCTTCAGTTCGATGAGCGACAGCGCCTCGCGGAACTTCGCGTCGTCGTAGCGCGGCGAGCTGGACTCGACGCGCCGCACCGCGTCGAGCGCGGCCTCGATGTCGCCACGCTCGGTCTCGACTTCCCAGAGCGCGATGAGCGCGCGGTCGTAGCCGGGGAACCGCTCGAGGGCCGCCTCGAGCCCGCGCGCCTGCGCATCGGCGGACTCGGCGAGCAGCCCCTTCACGTAGGCCTCGAACGCCTCGAGGCTCGGCTGCGAGCTGGCGGGCGCGATGGTGCGGACACCCACGGTGCCGGCCACCGCCATCGTCGCGGCCAGCGTGCGCCCCACGCGCGAGGTGGTCGCCGCGAGGTCCTTCACGGGGCCGCGCTCCTGCGCGTCCTTCAGGAACTGGCCCGTGTCGAGGCGCAGCGCGCGCGACCGCACGCCGATGTCGTCGGCGCCCAGCGTGACGTCGCCGAAGACGACAAAGCTCGCGCCGAGAATCTGCGCGGCCCGGATGATCGTCGCGCGGGTCAGCTCACCGCGCGCGGGCAGGTGCATCTCCTCGAAGGTCCGCACGCGCTGCTCGCGCGAGATGACGGCCGCGCCCTCGCTCCTGAGCGCCTCGGTGACGAGGATGGCGGCGCCCTCGCCGAGCCAGTAGCCCCGGGGGGAGGTATCGGACGCTTCGAACGGCATGACGAGCACGCGCGGCGGCGGCGCCGTGGTCTGCCCCGCCGGGG
>JAHDVQ010000041.1:8225-20308 GCA_023384595.1 Vicinamibacteraceae bacterium
AGCTGTCTTGCGGACGCGCGCGCCGTTCCCGGCATCGCGCACGCCAGGATCAGGGCCGCCACCGCGGCACGCCTCGCCGTCGTCGCTCTCGTCATCTGGACTCCAGCCGCAGGGTCGTGCGGCGTGATCATCGCGCCCGTCGCACCCATCGCGCCGGGCATCAGGATTGTTCCTGTCCTCGTCGGGTCACCACGAGCCGGCAGGCGTCGCCGCCAGCGACCGCGCGACACGTCTCGATGGCGACATCGGCCTCGAGGCGCATCTCGTCGAAGAAGCGTGCGAGCGCCGCGCGATAGAACCCGCACAGCGGCGTCGCGGCGGGCCGGCGCACCTCGCAGAAGACCGACTGCCTGACGTCGAGCACCGCCGTGCCCTGTCCGAGCGTCGCGCGGGCACGGCTGACGGGCATCGTGTCGCGCACGAGCTGCCGCGCGAGCCGCACGGCCATCCGCGCGCGCAGCGAGCGCGGCGCGTGACGCCAGTAGAGCCGTGTGACGGGCCCCAGCCCCGCAAACGTCCACTCGGCCGCGTACCGACCCGCGGCGTCCATCACGGCGTCGTAGTCGCCCTCGTCGTCCTGGCGCAGGAAGCTCAGGGCCGCATGGAACGAGGCCTGTCCGATCGTGCCGTGCCGCAGCCGCATCGGCTTCAGGTAGTTCTCGTAGAATTCGAGGCGCATCGGCATGACGTCGGCAATCGCCTGGTGCACGGCGCCCACGATGATGCGTCCGATTCGGGCCTCGCTCATTTTCTGATAAGGTTAGCCGAGAAATGGCGGCCGATGTGAGTGCGCCCGGCCAGCTGCCGTGGCGCGGCGCGATTCTCGCCGGCGGCCTGGCCCGGCGTCTCGGCGGCCGCGAGAAGTTTCAGCTCCGCGTCGGCGGCCGCACCGTGCTCGAGCGGCAGCTCGACGCGTTCCATGTCGTAGGAGTCCCCGTCGTCCTGGTCGTGGACCGCGCCGACCGCGTGGCCGACGCGCCGTGTCCCGTCCTCGTCGATCGGTGGCCGGGGACTGGGCCGCTCGGCGGGCTCGCGACGGCGCTCGCGGGGGCGGGCGCGGAGCACGTGCTGGTGCTGGCCTGCGACCTCCCCTTCATCTCGCCGGCATTCTTGACCCTGCTGATGGGGCGTCTCGGCGGGCACGAGGCGGCCGTCCCTCGCGAGGGCGGTCGCTGGCATCCGCTGGCGGCGGCCTACGCGGCGCGCGCCGCCGGCACGCTGGCGGCGGCGCTCGAACGCGGGGACCGCGCCATCTGGCGCGCCCTCGACGCCCTCGACCTCGTCACGATCGAGCGCGACGCGATCGATCCGCTCGATCCCGACGGGCGGCTGCTCGCGAATCTCAATACCCCGGGCGACGTGGACGCTCTCGGCGCGCTAGAATCGTAGGCTTCGCCGACTCCATTCGCCCACGACCATGATCCTGCCCGTCCATCACGCCCTGCGCCGCCATGTGGCGGCGACCCTCACATCGCTCTACGGCCTGGCGCCAGAAGACCAGCCGGCGCTCACCATCGAGGTGCCGCCGCAGCGCCGCTTCGGCGACCTCGCCTCGCCGTTCGCCTTCGAACTGGCGCGCCGGCTGCGCAAGGCGCCGCGGGCCATTGCCGCCGAGGTCGTCGCCGCGCTCGGCCCCATCGAGGGCGTCGCCCGCGTCGAGGCCGCGCCGAACGGGTACGTCAACGTGTTCCTCGATCGCGCCGCGTTCCTCAGGGCGCGCCTGTCGAACCCCGACGCCGCCGATCGATCGCTCTCCTCGCCCATCCCGCGTGAGAAGACCATCGTCGAACACACGGCGATCAACCCGAACAAGGCGGCGCACATCGGTCACCTGCGCAACTCGTCGCTCGGTGACACGCTGGTGCGGCTGCTGCGGTTCCTGGGCGTGCCGGTCGAGGTCCAGAACTACATCGACGACACCGGCGTCCAGGTGGCCGACGTCGTGGTGGGCTTCCAACACCTCGAGGGCAAGTCGCTCGACGAGGTCCGCGCCATCGCCCGCGAGGCGCGCTTCGACTACTACTGCTGGGATCTCTACGCGCGGGTCACCGAGTGGTACGAGGCCGACAAGGCACGCCTCCAGGTGCGGGCCGACACCCTGCACGCCATCGAGCACGGCGAGGGCGAGGCGGCCGCGATGGGCCACCTCATCGCGGAGCACATCGTCCGATGTCATCTGAGGACGATGGCGCGGCTCAACATCGACTACGACCTGCTGACGTGGGAGGGCGACATCCTGCGGCTGCACTTCTGGGCCACGGCCTTCGACATCCTGAGGAAGAACGGGAGCGTGTTCCTTCAGGAGGAGGGCCGGCTGAAGGGCTGCTGGGTGATGCGCATCGACGAGGACCCGACCGCGGGCGAGGCGGCGGGAACGCCCGACGCGATGCCAGCCGACGCGGTGTCGGGTGAGGACGTCGACGAGGCCGAGCAACGCGAGAAGGTCATCGTGCGGTCCAACGGCACGGTCACCTACGTGGGCAAGGACATCGCCTACCAGTTCTGGAAGATGGGGCTGCTCGGCCGCGACTTCCACTATCGCGAGTTCGCGCGCCGTATCGACGGGGCGCCGCTCTGGGCGACGACCAGCGACGAGGGCGCCTTGCGCGGCGGCGTGGACCCGGTGCCGGCGTTTGGCGGGGCGCACGCCACCTACAACGTCATCGACACCCGCCAGACCTACCTGCAGAAGCTGCTGAAGCAGGCGCTCTTCACGATGGGACACCGCCTCGAGGCGGAGCGATCCACGCACTTCGCCTACGAGATGGTCGCGCTCACGCACGCCACGGCGCGCGAGCTGGGCTACGACGTGAGCGACCAGGCCGATCGGCCGTTCGTGGAGGTGTCGGGCCGGAAGGGACTCGGGGTGAAGGCCGACGACCTGCTCGATCGCCTCATCGAGAAGGCGCTCGAGGAAGTGGGCCGGCGCAATGCCGAGATCGGGGCCGAGGCCCAGCGGCGGATCGCCCGTCAGATCGCGGTGGCGGCGCTGCGGTACTTCATGGTGAAGTTCACCCGCAACAAGGTGATCGCCTTCGACATCGACGAGGCGCTCAGCTTCGAGGGCGAGAGCGGGCCCTACCTGCAGTATTCAGCGGTGCGGGCGCAGAACATCTTCGGCAAGCTGAAGGAGCGGCTCGGGCTCGACAAGGCCGCCGTCGAGGCCGCGCTCGCGGACGCGGAGCGGTCGGCGCTCGAGGGCCCCGAGGCCGACGATGTCTGGGATCTCGTGCTGCAGTGCTCGCGTCTCGACGAGGTCGCCGAGCAGGCCCTGCGCGCGCTGGAACTGTCGCTGCTGGCGAAGTACGCGTTCGGCCTCGCGCAGGCGTTCAACGGCTTCTACCACCGCCACCAGATCCTGAACGAGCCGCGCGAGGGGGCGCGGCTCTGGCGTGCGGCGGTCGCGGCGTATTTCCTGGAGCAGATCACGCGGGCGCTCGACCTGATGGGCAGCGCCGTGCCGGAGCGGATGTGACGATGCGGATTGCGGTGACCACGACGGGAGCCCTGGCCGATTACCTGGCGTCGGTGGAGCGCGTGGGCGCGACGCCGATGGTCGTGGCGGCCGAGACGCACGGCGACGTGCGGCAGTGGCTGCGCGAGGTCGAGGGGATCGTGCTCACCGGCGGCGCCGACGTGGATCCGTCGTTCTACGGCGAGCGGCCGCACGCGTCGTACCGGGGCGCGTCACCCGGCAAGGATGCCTTCGAGATCGAGGTCGTGCACCGGGCGCTCGAGGCCGACGTGCCCGTGCTGGCCATCTGTCGCGGCGCGCAGGTGGTGAACGTCGCGTGCGGGGGCACGCTGGTGCAGGACATCCCGAGCGATCTCCCGCGGACCGTGCCGCACCACGTGCCGGAGCCCAAGGACGGCGTGGCCCACGAGGTGACGGTGGCGCCGGGGAGCCGTCTGCATCAGATCATGGGCGGGCGAGGCGACGCGCCGCTGGTGCTGGGCGTGAACACGCGGCATCACCAGGCGGTGAAGCACCTGGCGCCGGGGCTCACTGTCACGGCGACGGCGCCCGACGGCGTCATCGAGGGCATCGAGCGCCCGGCGTCGCGCTTCTGCGTCGCCGTCCAGTGGCACCCCGAGAACTTCCTGGCGCGCGGCGAGTTCCTGCCGCTGTTCGAGGCGCTCATCCGCGCCGCGTCGGGATCCTGACACGGGGTCGGGAGTATTTTCAGTTTTTGCGTACCTCGCGGAAATCGGGAGGTACGCAAAAACTGAAAATACTCCCGACCCCTACGCAAAAACTGCCACCGTCTCGATGTGCGGCGTGTTCGGGAAGAGATCGAACGCCTCGAGGTGCGCCAGGCGGTAGCCCACGCCCAGCAGGCGGGCCGTGTCGCGCGCCAGCGTCGCCGTATCGCACGACACATACACCAGCGCGGGCACACGCGCCGCGAGAATGCCGTCGACCACCGCGCGCGACATGCCGGTGCGCGGCGGATCGACGATGAGCGTGCCCGCGCCCGCCAGACGCCCGCGCCCAACGAACGACTCCACCGTTTCGTGCACGACCCGCAGCCGCTCACCCCAGGGGCGCGCGTTCGCCTCGAGGTCGGCGCCGCTCGTCTCGTCGCGCTCCACCGCCACCACCTCGTCGCGCCCGGCGGCGGCCGCGCACACCGCGAACAGCCCCACCCCCGCGTAGAGGTCCACGACCGGGCCGCCCCCGAGCCGGCCGAGCACGCAGGCGACGAGCGACGGGGTCAGATACCGGTTGGCCTGGAAGAAGGCATGTGCCTGGCGGCGCAGCATCGCGGGTCCGGCGCCCGCGTCCGGCGCTTCGGGAGATGACGCCCCCGGCGGCGCGAACGACGCCCCCGCTGGCGCGAACGACGCCCCCGACGCCGCGAACGACGCCACGGGGTCGCTCACCCAGGGCTCTCCCGCCGCCACACGCGCGCGATCCTCGCGCCGGTGCGCACGCGACACGCCCCGCACGCCCGGCAGCCCCGCCAACGCCGCCAGCCAGGCGGCAGGTACCTCGCGGACGCCCGTCTCGAGGTGAAGGGCGCGCTCGGTCGCTGCCGCGTTCTCGGTGATCTCGATCGCCTCGACGTCGGCAACCCCGTGCCGCGCGGCTTCGCGCTCGATGCGGTCGAGCAGCTCGTCGCTCGCCTCGCTCAACTGCCGCGTGAGCGCCATGCTGCACACCTCGTGCGTGCGCTCGCGAAACGCGCCGAGCCGCCCGCCTCGCAGGTGCACACGAGCCCGCATGCGATAGCGCTCCTCGGGCGAAGACACCACCGTCGGGGGCGCCGCGAGCGTCACTCGCCCGATGCGCCGGAACGCATCGACGAGCACGTCTTGCTTGAGCGCGACCTGCCGGGGGTACGCGATGTGGCCCAGCGCCAGCCCGCCGCACGCCAGGTCGGCGAAGACATCGCGTCGGTCGGACGAGGCCTCGAGCACGTCGACCACGTCGGCGAGCGCCACGCCTCGCCGCACATCGCTCACCTGCACGAGCACCGTCTCGCCGGGAATGCCCCCGGCCACGAGCACCACCTCGCCGTCCACGCGGCCAAGCACGCGGCCGCCCTGAACCATGCGTTCGAGCAGCACCCGGTGGCGGTGTCCCGGCGTCACGCCTGCTCCATCGCCACCCGCGGCAGGCCCAGCCGCTCCCGCGCCGCATGCACGCGCGCCGTCCGCATCGCCTCGGCGAGGGCCTCCTCCGGCATCCGTGCGGCAAACGGTGCGAGGTCGCGGCGGCACGACGCCTCGATTGCCTCGAGAGCCCCGGCGTCGAGCGATGCGATGGCCGCCTGCATCAGCTCCGCATCGAGCGACGCGAGGCGTTCGAGCACGTGCGTCCGGGCCTCACCGCGAAGCCCACGCGCTCCGGTGCGCAGGTCGCCGATCTCGTGCAGGACCGATGTCGCGACGGCGTGCAGGCGCGGTTCGAGTTCCGTTGTCGCGAGCAGCGACGTGAGCCGTGTCAGCACGCGCTCGAGATGCGCCGCCAGCGAGGGGCCGCGCCTCGTCGCTCTGGGCTTCGCCCCGCCCTCTCCGGGCGCCTCTCCCTCGCCGGGCGGCCCCGCTGCCTCGCCCTCGTCCCCGGCGTGCGGCGTGCCGCCGGCCACCGCGCTCGCCACGGCCACACCGACCGCTCTCCGCCACTCGTCGAAGAGGTCGAGCACATCGGCCTCGCAGAACTCCACGCGGGCCGGCCGCCGCCGCGGGCCGCGCGTCGCGAGCCGGTCGAAGTAGCGATCCATGCCACGCAGCGCAATCGACAGCGGGATGCCGCGCGCTTCCCATCCGCGCACCATCTCGAAGGCCGGACCCACGACGCGCACGAGGTGCCCGCCGTTCCGCCGGCACAGGTGCGCTTCGACCGCACGGCAGTACTCCCCGACGGTCGGCCGTCTGTCGTTGGCGCTCACAGCCACCGCACCTCGCCGGCGGCCAGCGCGCGCGCCTCGCCGTCGGCCTCGACGAGCAGGTGCCCGCTCGCGTCGATCCCCTTCGTGATGCCGGCGCGTATCCGGTCGCCGTCGCGCCACTCGACACGCCGCCCTCTCGCCGACGGAGCGGCCGCGCGCCACGCGTCGAGGACATCGTCGAACCGCCCCTCTCGCAGCAGGGCACGTCCGTGCGCCAGCCGCTCCACGAGGTCGTACAGCAGGCGTCCGCGATCGGCGGGCTCGCCGCGTTCCTCCTCGATCGACGTCGTGATGGCGCGCAGTTCCTCGGCGGACGGCGTACGGAGGTTCACCCCGATCCCGAGGACGATGAACTCGATGTCGGTCCCGACGACGGTCGCCTCGGCGAGGATCCCGGCCATCTTCCGCCAGGCGCCGCCACCGCCCACGGGGACGACGATGTCGTTGGGCCACTTGAGCTCGGCACGCGACGCGCCCTGGCGGCGAACGGCTTCGACCGTCGCCACGCCGGCCATGAGCGTGATCAAGGTCGTCTCGGGCCCGGGCATCCCGCCAGGGAGCGGCCGGAAGACGACCGACACATACAGCCCGTCGCCCCGGCGCGACTGCCACACGCGCCCGTGCCGGCCACGGCCGGCGGTCTGCTCGTCGGCAACCACCACGGTGCCTTCGAGCGCACCCGCCTTCGCGAACGTCGCCGCGACGTCGTTGGTGGATCCCACGACCTCGGCATGGTGCAGTCGCGCGAGGAACGACGCCAGGGCGCCGGAGGGCGCGGCGAACGCGGCGGCGAGATCCGGCGGCAGGTCAGGCGGGAGCGGAATCACCGGCCGTCTCCGTCGGTGCGATCGGCTCGATCTCGAGGCTCAGGTCGGCCGCGACGACCGAGTGCGTCAGCGCCCCGATCGAGACGAAGTCCACGCCGGCGGCGGCAATGCGCTCGAGCCGCTCGAAGTTGACGCCGCCGCTCACCTCGAGCGTCGCCCGGCCGCGCGCGAGGCGGACGATGTCGGCCAGTTCGTCGTCGGGGAAGTTGTCGACGAGAATCCGCGTGGCGCCGGCATCGAGCGCCTCGGCGAGCTGTGCCATCGTCTGCGCCTCGACCTCGATGGGCAGGTCGAGCGCACGCGAGCCGGCGCGCCGCAGCGCCTCGACCACTCCGCCCGCCAGCCTGATGTGGTTGTCCTTGATCAGGATCCCGTCGTCGAGTGCCATCCGGTGGTTCGTGCCGCCACCGGCGCGCACGGCGTACTTCTCGAGCGCGCGCAGCGTCGGCGTGGTCTTTCGCGTGTCGAGAATCGCGACGCGGCCCGCGGCCGCCTCGACGAACCGTCGTGTCTGCGTCGCGATGCCCGAGAGCCGCTGCAGGAAGTTGAGGGCCGTGCGCTCCGCGGTGAGGAGCGCCGTCGCCGAGCCCTCGAACGTGGCGACCGTCGTGCCCGGCTGGCACCAGTCGCCATCGTCGGCGTGCCGCGTCACCAGCACGCGCGGGTCGAGCTGCCGGAACGTCTCCTCGGCGATGTCGAGGCCGGCGAGGACGGTCGGCGACTTGGCGAGCAGCGTCGCGGTCGCCCGCAGACCCGTGGGCACGACCGCCTCGGTCGTAACGTCGCCCCAGCCGAGGTCCTCGGCCAGCGCACGGCGCACGGTCTCGCGGTAGGTCGACGGGTCGAGCGGACCGAACGGCAGCACCTTCACGCGCGTGTCTCCCCGCCAGCCGGCGCCTCGAGGGTGCCGAGTTCGACGACCGTGTCGAACTCGCCGGCGTCGACGAGCTCGAGCTCACGTACGGCTCCCACGGCGACGAGGTCATCGCGCACCGCCTCGACGAGCGCGAGGTCGCCGGCCGGTCCCCTGATGGCAAGCCGCGCGACGGGCGTCTTCAAGGGCTTCTGCTCCTCGGACTTCTTCCGGCGGATGGCGCCCATCACATCCACGGCACGTTCCAGCACGCGCTCGCCGCGCTCGTCGGCTCCGCCGATGTGATCCAGGAGTTCCCGGCTGACCGGCCACGGCGCCCGATGAATCGACCCCTCCTGCCACCACGACCACACCTCCTCGGTCACAAATGGCAGGTAGGGCGCAAAGAGCCGGAGGAGTGTCCCCATCGTGACGAGCATGGCCGCGTTGGCCGACCCCGCCGCCTCGGACCCGCGATCGCCGTAGCGGCGCGACTTCACGAGCTCGAGGTAGTTGTCGCAGAAGCTCCAGAAGAACGCCTCGGTGCGCTCGAGCGCCTTCGTGTAGTTGTAGGCCTCGAGATCGGCGGTGACGTCGTCGACCAGCCGCGCCAGCCCCGTGACCAGTCCCCGATCGACGGCTTCCGTAATCGCGCCGCGCGGCTCGGATCGGCTCAACACGAACTTCGACGCGTTCAGCAGCTTGATGGCGAGCCGTCGCCCGACGCGCATCTGGCCGACGTCGAACGCCGTGTCCGCGCCGGGGCCGCCGCGCGCGGCCCAGTAGCGCACGGCGTCGGAGCCGTGTTCCTCGAGCAGCCCCAGCGGCGTCACGACGTTGCCCTTCGACTTCGACATCTTCTTGCGGTCGGGGTCGAGCACCCAGCCCGAGATGGCGGCGTCGGTCCAGGGCAGCGAGTCGTGCTGCACGTGCGCCCTCAGCAGCGTGTAGAAGAGCCACGTGCGAATGATCTCGTGGGCCTGCGGTCGCAGGTCCATCGGGAAGACGCGCGAGAACAGATCGGGATCCTCCTCCCATCGCGCCGCGATCTGCGGCGAGAGCGAAGAGGTCGCCCACGTGTCCATCACGTCGGGATCGCCCGTGAACCCGCCCGGCGTGTCCCGCTGGCCGGCGGCATAAGCCGGAGGTACATCCGTCGATGGATCGATGGGAAGCGCCGCCTCGTCGGGCACGATCGGCCTCGCGTAATCCACCACGCCGTCCGCGCCAATTGGATACCAGAGGGGAAACGGCACGCCGAAGAAGCGCTGGCGGCTGACGCACCAGTCGCCATTGAGCCCGTTGATCCAGTGCTCGAGCCGCGTCTGCATGTAGGACGGGTGCCAGTCGAGCTCGCGGCCGCGCGCGAGCAGCGCCTCGCGCAGCTCGAGGGTCTTCACGAACCACTGGCGGCTCGTCACGATCTCGAGCGGGCGGTCGCCCTTCTCGTAGAACTTCACCGCGTGCACGATGGGCCGCGGCTCGCCCACGAGGTCGCCGCTCATCTTCAGCAGGTCGACGATGCGCGCGCGGGCCTTGGTGATTGAGAGCCCGGCCATCTGGTCGTAGGCCTCCTGCGCGCGAAGCTGATCGTCCGATTCCCAGCCGGCGCTGCCCCACATGATCGGGCGGAGCGTGCCGTTGGGCTGCACGATGGCCCGTACCGGAAGTCCCAGCTCGCGCCACCACAGCACGTCGGTCAGGTCGCCGAAGGTGCAGATCATCGCGATGCCGCTGCCCTTTTCGGGCTCGGCCAATGCGTGTGGCAGCACCGGCACCCGCACGCCGAAGAGCGGCGTCACGACCTCGGTGCCAAACAGCGGGCGATACCGCTCATCGTCGGGATGCGCGACGAGCGCGACGCAGGCGGGAACCAGTTCCGGACGCGTGGTTTCGATGAAGACCTCGCCGCCCCCGGGGCGCGCGAAGCGCAGGCGGTGGTAGGCGCCGGCCAGCTCGCGATCCTCCAATTCGGCCTGGGCGACCGCCGTGCGGAAGTCCACGTCCCACAACGTGGGCGCCTCGAGCTGGTACGCCAGCCCCTTGGCGAGCAGGCGAAGGAACGACAGCTGCGACACGCGCTGCGCGCGCCGGTCGATGGTGGCGTAGGTCATCGACCAGTCGACCGACAGTCCGAGGTACTGCCACAGGTGCTCGAACGCCTTCTCGTCCTCGGCGGTGAGGCGCGTGCACAGCTCCACGAAGTTCGGGCGTGACACCGGGACGGGCTGCTTTCCCGGCTTCTCCGGCGGGACGAACGACGGGTCGTACGGCAGCGACGGCTCGCACTTCACGCCGAAGTAGTTCTGCACCCGCCGTTCGGTGGGCAGGCCGTTGTCGTCCCACCCCATCGGGTAGAAGACGGCCTTGCCGCGCATCCGTTGGAAGCGGGCGATGAGATCGGTATGCGTGTACGAGAAGACGTGACCGACGTGGAGCGAGCCGCTCACCGTCGGCGGCGGCGTGTCGATCGAGTAGACCTCGTCGCGCGGCCGCGAGCGGTCGAAGCGGTAGACGCCGTCGGCCTCCCACCGGGTGAGCCAACGCTGTTCGAGACCTTCGAGGGCTGGCTTGTCGGGGACGCGCACCGGGCGGGAGATGTCGAACCCATCAGGCATAACCGGGCATCGTACCACGAAGGGTAGGCTAGGGAGGCTACGGGGGCTACTCGCCCTTCAATCGCTCGATCTCCTCGCGGACGAGACGCTCGGCGAGCGCCAGGACGTCGCGCGAGACGAGTTCCCTGACGACCGGCTCACCGAGGCGCTCGACGACCCGGCGGGCGACGGCATCCACGAACGCCGCGTCCGGGACGCTCGGGGCGAGGAAGGGAGCCGGCCCTCCGCCCGCGCCGACTTCATCGGCCAGCAGCCAGTCGAAGGCGTCGGCGAGGCTGTCGAGCGACTGCGCCCGCGGCGACGAGGCCGGCCGTACCGGCGCGCGGGTACGGCCGGCGGCGTTCACCTGAACGTCCGGCTGCGCCGGACTGCCCTCCGCCGCCGACGCCCCGGCGGCGGTCGTGGCCCGGGCCGCGGCGGTGGTGGCGTCGGAGGCGGCAGACGAACCGCCACCCCCGAACACCTCATCGAGCCGGCGAAAATACTCGGCAGCCGGCGTGGCCGGTCGAGGGGCCTCGTCCCGGGCGACGGGGGTCTCGCGCCTGCCTGGCGCGGCCGTCTCGTCGTGACCTTCGCGTTGCGCCGAGGCGAGCAGTCCACGCACGAGCGCGATCACGGCGTGCGGTTCGAACGGCTTGGCGAGCACGCCGTCGTACCCGGCCTCGGCCGCGCGCCGCTCGTCGAGCGCGTCGAAGGCTCCCGTCAGCAGCACCACCGGTACGCGGCCCAGCGTCGGGTGTCGCTTGACGTGGGCCGCCACCTCGTAGCCGTCGCGCTCGGGCATGTTCACGTCGGCGAGCACGATGTCGGGCGCGACCTCGTCCAGCCGCGCGATCGCCTCGGCGCCATCGCCCACGGCGACGACGTGCATGCCCTCGTCGGCGAACGTCAGTTCGATGACGCGCTGCACGGTCACGCTGTCGTCGGCGAGCAGGAGCGTGGCGGCCATGATCGACGCCGGCGGGCGCTAGACGGCCTCGAAGCGCGGCCGCGCGTTGGCCGCGATGAAGTCCACGATCTCCTGCATCGGGCTGCCGGGGAGGAAGACGGCGGCCACGCCGATCTCCTTCAGCCGCGCCACGTCGACGTCGGGGATGATGCCGCCGACGACCACGAGCACGTCCTCGAGGCCCTGCTCGCGCAGCAGTTCCATCACCCGGGGGCAGATGTGCATGTGCGCCCCGGAGAGGATGGAGAGGCCGATGACGTTGGCGTCCTCCTGGAGCGCCGCCGACACGATCTGCTCCGGGGTCTGGCGCAGCCCGGTGTAGATGACCTCCATCCCCGCATCGCGCAGGGCGCGGGCGATGACCTTGGCTCCACGGTCGTGACCGTCGAGACCGGGCTTGGCGATGACGACGCGTATCTTCATGGGCTACAGGCTACGGGC
>JAHDVQ010000041.1:20408-21939 GCA_023384595.1 Vicinamibacteraceae bacterium
CGCGCAGCCGCTCGAGGCTCGACGTGACGGCGTCGTGGTCGCGCGTGCGGCGCAGATCGTCGAGCCGCGCCAGTTGCGTCTCGGCGGCGCGCTCGTCGATGTAGAGAATCGGGATCGGCGGCTCGTCCTCGGCGACGTAGTCGTTGACCCCGACGATGACCTTCTCGCGCGACTCGACGGCGAGTTGGAACGCGTAGGCGCTCTCGGCGATCTCCTTCTGCGGATAGCCCTGCTCGATGGCCGCCACCATGCCGCCCATTCTGTCGATGGTGTCGAAGTAGGCGTAGGCCTCGTCGCGCAGGTCGCGCGTGAGCTTCTCGACATACCACGACCCGCCCAGTGGATCGGTGACGTTGGCGACGCCGCTTTCGTGGGCGAGGATCTGCTGCGTCCGGAGCGCGAGGGTGGCGGCTTCGGTCGTCGGCAGGGCCAGCGCCTCGTCGAGCGAGTTGGTGTGGAGCGAGTTCGTACCGCCGAGCACGGCGGCGAGCGCCTGGACGGCGGTCCGCACGACGTTGTTGTAAGGCTGCTGCGCGGTGAGCGACACGCCGGCCGTCTGGGAGTGGAACCGCAGCTTCAGCGAGCGCTCGTCGCGCGCACCGAAGCGTTCACGCATGACCTCGGCCCAGATGCGGCGGGCGGCACGATATTTCGCGATTTCCTCGAAGAAGTCGTTGTGCGCGTTGAAGAAGAACGAGATACGCGGCACGAAGCTGTCGACGTCGAGGCCCGCGTCGACGCCCCACTGCACGTACTCGATGCCGTCGCGCAGCGTGAACGCCAGCTCCTGGGCCGCCGTCGCGCCGGCTTCACGGATGTGATACCCGCTGACCGAGATCGTGTTCCACTTGGGCACGCGCGCCGTGGAGAACGCGAAGATGTCGGTGATGAGCCGCATCGAGGGCCGGGGCGGGAAGATGTACTCCTTCTGCGCGATGAACTCCTTCAGGATGTCGTTCTGGATGGTGCCCGAGAGCGCGCGCCAGTCGGCGCCCTGCTTCTCGGCGACCACCAGGTACATCGCGTAGATCATCGGCGCCGGCGAGTTGATGGTCATCGACGTCGTGATGTCGCCGAGCGCGATCCCCTCGAAGAGGCGCTCCATGTCGGCGAGCGACGTGATGCTCACCCCGCACTTGCCGACCTCGCCGAGCGACAGCGGATGGTCGGGGTCGCGGCCCATCAGCGTCGGCAGGTCGAAGGCGACCGAGAGCCCCGTGCCACCCGCGGCGAGCAGCTGCCGGTAGCGCTCGTTGGTCTCCTCGGGCGTCCCGAAGCCGGCGAACTGCCGCATCGTCCACAGCTTGCCCCGGTAACCGGTGGCGTGGATGCCGCGGGTGTAGGGATACGCGCCCGGATCGCCCGCTTCGTCGGCGTAGGAAAAGCGGTCGAGATCGGCCGGGGTGTAGACCGGCGCGACGGGACGGCCCGAGACCGTGGTGAACGTTCTGGGGCGTGGCCTGGCCGGCGCGGCGGCGGGCGCCTCGCGCGGATCGGTTGCACTTTTCATCACGGGACATTATAGGGGGTC
>JAHDVQ010000041.1:22039-29574 GCA_023384595.1 Vicinamibacteraceae bacterium
CGGGCGCCTCGCGCGGATCGGTTGCACTTTTCATCACGGGACATTATAGGGGGTCAGCGGCCCGTCCAT
Source organism: Vicinamibacteraceae bacterium (assembly GCA_023384595.1). Lineage (GTDB taxonomy): Bacteria > Acidobacteriota > Vicinamibacteria > Vicinamibacterales > JAFNAJ01 > JAHDVQ01. The sequence goes on from JAHDVQ010000041.1 coordinate 22,109, forward strand.
CTCCCGGGCGGGGCCAGCATCGCCACCGCGCGGTCCGCGTCGGCGTTCATCAGCACCTTCAGCACCTGCCCCCCCGTCGAGGCCGCCACGTCGACCACCCGCACGACCTTCGCCAGGTGCGCCCACTCGGGGAGCACGTCGGCCAGCGCGTTGGGAGACGACCTCAAGAACGTGTCGTTCAATTCCGAGGTCCCCGTTCCGGGAAACAGCGGCAGGTAGCGGATGCCAGACTCCACCAGATCCTGGAAGAAGTGCGTCCCGAACGACACGTCCGGCGCCGAGCCGCCGCGCCGCGCGATCTCCACCAGCATCGCCGTGTTGCTGATGTCCGCGTACGTGACGCTCACACCCAGCTTGATGTCGCCGCGACTCCCCCACCGCCCCGGCCCCATCAGGATGAACTGCCGCCGCGGCAGCACCCGGTTGAGGGCGCCCACCGCCTCGCCCACCGACCGGAGCGACACGAGGTCGGGCAGCGCGCCGTAGGCCTCCGGGTCGACGTAGACCACGTGCGTGATGTCCGGCAGCTGGCCGTTCGACACGTACCGATCCGCCGTGAACACCACCCGCTCGTGCGGCACGTCCACCGGCAGCGGCGACGGGCCGTCGTCGGTGCCGTAACTCTGGGGGCGGCACTGGAGGAGGTAGAGCGTCCGTCCATCCGACGCGAACTCGAGGTCCACCGGACCGCCGATGCGTTCCGAGAGCAGCGCGAGGAGCCCGCGCATGCGCCCGAGGAACGGGGTGCGCGAGAGCAGCCCCTCGAAGGTCGCGACCGCCGTCTGGCGCGCCGGGTCCCAGTCGACGCCGACGGGACGTGGAAGCCCGCTCTCGTCCCACGTCGCCAGCAGCAGCCGCGCGCCCGGCAGGGCGTGCCCGACCTCGCGCACGAGCTGATCGAGGGGAAGCGTCTCGAACACGCCCGCCTCGAGGTTGATGACGTCCACGAAGTGCGGCGAGTACCGCACCATCTCGTCGGCCGTGGTGTTGATGCGCAGCCCCGGCTGCCCGGGCGCCGCGAGGATGGGATAGTCGTCGCCGACGCGATCGACCGCCCGGGTGCCCAGCCCCACGACCAGGCGCACCAGGCCGTCGTCACGCCGGATGCGCGGCGACCAGCGGAACTCGTTGCGGCTGAAGGCGACGCCCGCATAGGCCGGCAGGAAGTAGCGGCCGGCACGCTGCCCCACCACCTCCTGGATCATCACGCCCATCTCCTCGTGGACGTCCAGCAGGCCGCGCTCCGCGCGGTACTCGATCGGGTCGGGGCCGAACACCGACGCATAGACCTCGGCGATGGCGTCCATGAGCGCCCCGAGGCGCTCGGCCTTCGACCCGAGGTTGGCCAGGAAGAGACTCTTGTACTTCCCCGAGAACGCGGTGCCGAAGCGGTCCTCGAGCAGGCTCGACGACCGGACGATGACGGGGCCGTCCCCGAGATCGTCGAGCGCGACACTCAATCCCTTCATGGTGTCGGGCGTGAAGTGCGAGTTCTTGAACACCTGCACGATGTGCGGGTACTCGCGCCGGACCTGGTCGATGGGCAGGTACTTCCGGTCGTAGACGTCCTGCAGGTGATTGTGCTCGATGAAGTCGAGGATGCCGTCCGTCGTGACGTAGTAGGTCTTCGGGACGCGGATGTCGCCGAGCGACGCGTCGTGCGCCTCGGCGGTCCGGACGATGTGCTTGGCCAGCAGCAGGCCGGAGCTCTTGCCTCCCAGCTTGCCGCGCGAGAGCGGCGGGCTGATGACGTGGTGCACGAGATCGCAGAAGTCCTGCACCTCGATGCAGTTCTTGGCCGATCGGATGAAGTGCAGGTCCTCGGTCAGGAAGCGCCGCGCGAGCGACACGCGCAGCACGTTGCGCGTCGAGGGCGACAGCTCCGTGTCGGCGATGCCCATGTCGCGGAAGCGCTCGAGCGCCTCGGCGAGCTGGGCCAGCGTCGTCGTCTGGTTCTCGGACGACTCGATGAGGAACCCGGTCTTGTCGTCCTTGATCCAGCGCTCGAGGCACGAAACGATCTCGGCCTCGCTCAGCACCGAGGCCGCCAGCGCGAAGGCGTCGTCGATGAAGCGCGCGAGGGCGTCGGGGCTCTGGCGCGCGAGCGGCCGGTTCTCGTCCGGCGCGCTCGCCCCCGCGATGCCGCGCTGGTCGAGCGTGAAGCGCTGCAGCAGCTCGTGCGCCTCATCGACCCCGCTCCAGCAGAGGTGGTTGATCATGCGCCGCGCAATCCGCGTCAGCAGCGGGTAGTCGGTGCGGCGCAGGAACGCCAGCACGACGCTCGAGTCGTGGCGGGCGCCGGCGTCGGGCGGAGGCAGCGGCGACATCGGATGAGAGATGAGACGGGCCGGGGCGCCGGTGAACCCACCAGCCGCCCCCACCCCATGAAACCGGCGTTACACCCAGCCGCGATCGCGCGAGGCCTGGGCCACGCGGTTGATCGCGATGGCGTACGCCGCGTCGCGCATGTAGAACTTCTGACGCTCCGCCATCTCGTAGACGCTGTGGAACGCCGCGGTCATCTTGGTGTCGAGCTTCGACAGGACCTCGTCGCGCTCCCAGTAGTAGTTCATGTTGCTCTGCACCTGCTCGAAGTAGCTGCAGGTGACGCCGCCGGCGTTCGCGAGGAAGTCGGGCACAACGAAGATGCCGCGCTGCTTGATCACCTCGTCGGCCTCCGGCGTGGTCGGACCGTTCGCGCCCTCGACGATCACCTTGACCTTCTCGTGGACGCGCCCCACCGTGTCGGCCGAGATCTGGTTCTCGAGCGCCGCCGGGATGAGGATGTCCACCTCCTGCGCGATCCAGTCGGCGCCGGGCAGCACCGTGTAGCCCAGCTCCTTCGCCTTCGCCTTGTCGATGCCGCCGAACTTGTCGGCGATGCCCATGAGCGCATCGGCGTCGATGCCGTCGGCCTTGAAGAAGGCGTACGAGGTCTGGTCGGCCTGATCCCACGACGACACGCACACCACCTTGCCGCCGAGCTCGTGCAGCTTCCGCACGGCGTACTGCGACACGTTGCCGAAGCCCTGGATGCTGGCCGTGCACGTCCGGATGTCGATGCCCTTGACCTTCAGCGCCTCACGCAGCGTGAAGATGACGCCGTAGCCCGTCGCCTCGGTGCGCCCGAGCGAGCCGCCCATGTGCACGGGCTTGCCGGTGATGAAGCCGGGCAGGTGCTCACCGCGGATGGTCTCGAGCTCGTCGAGCATCCACAGCATGTGCTGCGGCGTGGTCATCACGTCCGGCGCCGGCACGTCGGTGAGCGGTCCCACGTTGCGCCACATCTGGCGCACCCAGCCGCGGCAGATGCCTTCCTGCTCGCGCATGCTCAGATGGTGCGGGTCGCAGATGACGCCACCCTTCCCGCCGCCGAGCGGGATGTCGACCACCGCGCACTTCCACGTCATCCAGGTCGCCAGCGCGCGGACCGTGTCGATGGTCTCGTGCGGATGAAAACGGATGCCGCCCTTGGCCGGACCGCGCGCGTCGTTGTGCTGGACGCGGAATCCGCGAAACACCTTGACCGAGCCATCGTCCATGCGGACGGGAATCGAGAAGTGGTACTCCCGCATGGGCACGCGCAGCAGCTCGCGCGTGGCTCGATCCAGGTCCAGCAGGTCGGCCACCCGGTCGAACTGCGCCTGCGCCATCTCGAAGGCATTGAACGGTTTCGTGCTCACAACCCACTCCTTTCACGCAGGCGGACCCTCGGGTCCGACACTGCGATGAAGGCGATGCGCCGGGATGAACGAAGAGGATGAAGACGTGGTGGAAGTAACGCGGCGAAGGTCGGCGCATGGCTGGACACGGGTCCGCCGCCGAACCCCATCCATCGGCGAGTAGTCTAGCAAAAGGGCTTCAGGAGATCACGCGGAAGCCCACAAGCTGGCGAGCCTCCCCGGCCTCGCCGGCCGTGGCCTTGATCTCGAGCACGTAATCGCCCGGCGCGAGCGAGCCGAGGGGCAGGTCCACCTGCATCACCCCCGTGGTCGAGGACGCCAGCGGGGCCACCGGCAGCTCCGACATCGGCTGGCCGGCCCGGTTCAGCAGGCGCACGACGACAGTGGGGGTCTCGGTGCCGGGGGCACGGGTCGCAAAGCGAATGAGGAGCCGCTCGGTCCGCCGGAACTCGCGCCCCACCTCCGGCACGGCGGCTGGATCGGCGTTCAGCGTCCGCACTTCGAGCGCGTTGCGCGCGCGCACGACCGCGGGCGTCGACAGGTGCACCTGGGGCGTCGTGAAGTCGGGGATGCTCGCGTCGATGAAGTCGGAATCGATCGACTCGCCGCCCCGGCCCACCACCGAATAGCGCAGATCGAGCGGGCCGGGGTCGGCCTCGAACTCGAGGCGGCCGCCCTTCGCGGTCGCCGACGGCGTCGTGGCGCCATTGGCCGTCACCAGCTCGCCCACGCCGACGCGGCCCCGGAAGTAGGGCTCGTCGCGGCCGGCCGCCATCACCGACAGGGCCGCGGGTGTCGTCTCGGTCCGAGAACCGGGCACCGGCGGCACGGGCTCCCAGACAAGGCTCACGCGCGTGCGCCCGTTCTCGGCCGGGGCGACGCCCAGCCAGGTCCGCACCGACCTGGCCCGATGCCGTCCCTCGACCACCGCCAGCGCGTTGGTCACGGCGGGGTCCACCTCGGGCCGCGACGCCGTCACGCTCTCGCTCTCCTCGGCCGTCAGCGCCCAGTAGCCGCGCCGCGCCCGCACCTGCACGCCGGGCCGCTTCACCCGCACCTTGATCTCGTGGAACTTCCCGTCGGACGGCGCCGACGTCGTGTACCCGAGCAGGTAGTAGGCGCTCGAGTCACGCACCACCTGGCGCAGCCCTCCCTCGAGATCGTTCCGGTTCACGATGGCCCGCCCGTCGGTTTCGTGCGCCAGCGTCCGCAGCGTGTCCATCGACGAGTCGAGCACGGTGCGATCGAGGCCCGGACCGACGGGTTGATCCATGCCGAACTCGAAGACCGCCAGGCCGCGCGGATCGAGCGTGTAAATGGCGGTGTTGTTGCGGTTGGCCGCGTCGTAGACCTCGCGCAGGTAGGTCTGCATCTCGACTTCCGAGAACAGCTGCGCGCGCTCCTCCGAGAGCGACCCCTCGCCGGCCAGCGGGTTCCTGCGCGCCGAGTTGCCGAAGCCCGGCATCGACGCCACCGGGTCGCGCAGCTGGGGCGGCAGGTAGTTGCTGAAGCCCTCGCTCACCAGGATGATGGCCTTCCGGCCCTCGCGCAGCCCGCCGAGCCGCACGGCGAGCCCCCTCAGCGCCGAGAACGTGACCTCGTTCCGGATGCGCTCGACGACCTCCGCGGGATACATCGAGTACTGCTCTTCCATCTGGTTGCGCGGCCGGTAGTCGTACTTGCGCCCTTCGAAGCGCTGGATGGTGCGGATGACGGCCTCGTGATTGCGCGTCAGCGTCATCGCCGAGATGGGCGTGAGCGGATACATCACGCCGATCATGTCGAGCGGGCCGAGCTGCGTCCGGATGAACTCGATGAGCGGCTCGCGCACGCCCATGCTCGATCCCAGCCTGACGTGGTAGTCGTCGAGCATGAAGACGAAGATGCGGACGTCGTCGCGCTGGGCCTCGGTCTCCTCGTCGAACTCGTTGCGGATTTCGCGCGCCGGCTCGGAGTCGGGGGCGGGCGCCCCCGTGACGCGCACCATCTTGAAGGTCTCGACCTTCTGCGGCTTGTCGTCCTCGAGGAGCTCGAAATCGGCCTCGGTCAGATCGGTAATCGGGTTGCCCTGCTTGTCGGTGACGATGACGTCGACGCGGACGAAGTCGATCCCCGCGCGGAAGGTCGGGGTCTGCGGCTCGCCCTGCGCGGGCGTCTGCGCGTCGCCTTCTCGAGGCGTCCCCTGGGCCGGCGGCGGCGTCTGACCCTGCGGTGTGCCCTGGGCGGGCGTGGGCTGGCCCTGCCCCACCATCGCCACATCCCAACCCGCCGTCAGCAGCAACGCCGTCAGCCCGGCCAGCAGGCCCCGAACCGCACGGGACCCGCCGCGTCTGCCCTGTCCATCCCGTCTCGACTCGCCCATCGTCGTTCCCATCATCTGAACGAAGCCCGTGAGCGGCGGGCGCCGCCCCCGCCGTCGACGCGCGTCCGCGGCCGTCGTTGACTGTCTCTCCCCATGTTACTCCCCTCGGGAATGGGCGATGGGCCGCCTTCGCGCTCCGCGCTTCGGCGCCCAGGGCGTTGGGGGCTGGGCCGATCCCCCGATCCGCCGATCCCCTGCTACCATTGGACGCTCGGACGGGCCGGATCGGCGGATTTGCCCCGTCCACGCGGCCATCTGCCCTCATCCCGGTCAAGGAGCCCGCCAGTGTCCAGCCAGACTGAAACGCGCACGCCCGCCCTCACCAGCCTGTCGGAAGACGAACACCTGTTCCGCGAGTCCGTGCTCGAGTTCGCCGAGGGGCAGATTCGACCGCTGAGCCGCGAGATGGACGAGCACGCCAAGGTGGAACAGGGGCTCATCGACCGCCTCTTCGAGCTCGGCGTCATGGGTGTCGAGGTCCCCGAGCCGTTCGGCGGGGCCGGCGCGTCGTTCTTCCACTCGGTGCTCGCCGTCGAGGCGCTTTCGCAAGTCGATCCGTCGATCGGCGTGCTGGTCGACGTCCAGAACACGCTCGTCATCAACGCGCTGATGCGCTGGGGGACCGACGACATCAAGCGCCGCTACCTGCCGAAGCTGGCCGAGTCGTGGGTGGGCGCCTATGCCCTCTCGGAGGCCGGCTCGGGCAGCGACGCCTTCGCCCTCACCACGCGCGGCGCCGAACAGGGCGACGTGTGGGTCCTCAACGGCCGCAAGCTGTGGATCACCAACGGCAACGAGGCGGAGCTGTTCATCGTCTTCGCCAACGTGAAGCCCGACGCGGGCTACCGCGGTATCACCGCTTTCCTCGTCGAACGGGGCATGCCGGGCTTCACGGTCGGGAAAAAAGAGGACAAGCTCGGCATCCGCGCGAGCAGCACGTGCGAGCTGCTGCTCGAGGACTGCCGCGTCCCGCGCGAGAACGTGCTTGGCGAGGTCGGCAAGGGCTACAAGGTCGCCATCGAGACGCTCAACGAGGGCCGCATCGGCATCGGCGCGCAGATGGTGGGCCTCGCCCAGGGCGCCCTGGATCTGACCGTCAAGTACGTCAAGGAGCGCAAGCAGTTCGGCAAGGCCATCGCCGACTTCCAGGGCGTGCAGTTCCAGCTCGCGCGCATGGCGATGGACGTCGAGGCGGCGCGCCTGCTCGTCTACAACGCCGCCCGCCTGCGCGATGCCGGCAGGCCCTTCCTGACCGAAGCCGCGATCTGCAAGGTCTTCTCGTCGGAGGCTGCCGAGCGTGTGACCTCGCAGGCCGTGAACCTGTACGGGGGCTACGGCTTCACGCGCGACTACCCCATCGAGAAGTTGTACCGCGATCAGAAGATCGGCCAGATCTACGAGGGCACGTCGAACATGCAGCT
>JAHDVQ010000292.1 GCA_023384595.1 Vicinamibacteraceae bacterium
CTGCGCCGACGTCGAGGCCGAGCCCCTCCTCGAGCGCGAGCTGCAGGATGTAGAAGCCCTCGCCCGAATAGGCGTAGCGCGTGCCGGGCGCGAAATGGAACCGGAGCCGGCGGTCGTCCTCGAGCCATCGGAAGTTCGCGAAGCCGGTGGTGTGCGTCAGGATGATGCGCGGCGTCAGCGCGCGCCAGCGATCGTCGCCGGCGAGGTCTTCGTAGTCCTCGTACTCGGGCAGCGGCCTCGGCAACAGGGTGGCCATGGGCGTGTCGAGGGTGAGCCGCCCCTCGTCCACCAGCTGCAGCACCATATAGGCGAACGCCGTCTTCGTGAACGACGCGCCGTACATGATGGTGGCGGTCGTGAGCGGCAGGCCGCGTGCCACGTTGCGGTGCCCGTGCGCCGCGACGTGCACGACGCGGCCGCCCTCGATCGCCGCCAGCGCCAGGCCGTTCACCTGGTGCTCCCGCATCAGGCGCTGGACCTGGACGTCGATGTCCGTGGCGACCGGCTCCACGCGCGCCGCACGCCCGGCACGCACGTCGCCCGGCGGCCCGCAGCCGGACATCGCGGCGAGCAGGACGAGAGAGGCCGCGACACGCGCGCGCGTCACTTCAGCCACCGCATCTGCGCATTATTCGCCGTCCGCGCGGTCGTGTGCCAGCCTCTGTCCTCTTTACTCCTCGCGCAGGGCGCGAAGCGGGTCCACGCGGCTGGCCCGGCGTGCGGGCACCCAGGTCGCGGCCGTCGCCACGAGGGCGAGCAGGCCGAGGGCGCCGAGCAACACCGAGGGCTCCGTCCAGGCGACGCCCACCAGCAGGCCCCGCATGAGTCGCGCGACCAGGAGCGCCGCGACCAGTCCCACGCCGAGGCCCGCGCCGGTGATCCACCAGCCCTGGCCCATCACCTGCCTGACGACGTCGCGCGGCCGCGCGCCGACGGCGAGCCTCACGCCGAACTCGTGCGTGCGGCGGCCCACCGAGTACGCGATCACGCCATAGAGACCGACGACCGCAATCAGGATCGCGATGGCCGCCGCAGGGGCCGCCAGCATCGTCATCGCGCGAGGGAGGAAGCGCACCTTCGCCATCTGCTGCTCCATCGTCTTGACGTCGAGCAGCGGCATGTCCGGATCGAGCGCCTGCACTTCCTGGCGGATGGCGGCGAGCGCCTCGGCGGGTCCGGCGCCTCCGCCGCCGCCCGCGCGCGTGTGGATGACGAGCGTGAGCGCGTCACGCGGCGCCTGCAGGGTGGGGCGGAATACGCAGGGCTGCGCCGGCTCGGTCAGGGTGCGGTACTTGCCGTCGGCGACGACGCCCACGACGGTGAGCCACGGCGCTTCGTTGCGCCCGGCCCTCAACTGCCGTCCCACCGGGTCAAGTCCTGGCCACGCGAGGCGCGCGAAGGTCTCGTTCACGATCGTCACGGGCTCGGTCCCGGCCGTGTCACGATCGGTGAAGTCACGGCCCGCCCTCAGCGGAACGCCCGCGGTCGCGAAGTACCCCGGCCCCACCACGTTCAGCAGCGTCGTCGTCCGCCCGTCGCGGAGTTCCGCGCCGCGCACGACGACGCTCGTTTCCTGGAACGCCAGGCCGAGCGGCACCCATGCGGCCAGCGCGGCGCTCTCGACGTGCGGCTGCTGCCGGACCCGGTCGACGAGCGTGCGGTAGAAGGCGGCCGTGCGTTCGGCATCGTAGCGAACGAGCGCGGGGCTGAACGAGACCACGACCCGATCGGCAAGCTGCAGGCCCGGATCGACGGCCGCGGTTCCCGCGATGCTGCGCCAGAACAGTCCCGCGCTCACGAGGACGACGAGCGACATGGCGACCTGGGCGATCACGAGCGCACCGGCGGGGGCGAACCTGCGGCGGCGCGCTGGCGCTGCCGCGCGGCCGCTCTTGAGCGACTGCACGATGTCGGTGCGCGAGGCGGAGACCGCCGGCAGGACACCGAACGCCAGGCCGGCCCCGAGGGACACGGCCAGCGTGAAGCCCAGGACCCGCACGTCGAGCGTCACGTCGAAGACGATCGGCAGGTCGCCGGGAAGCCGCACCGACGACACCGCCCGAGCGATGGCCCAGGCCACGGTGAGCCCCGCAGCGCCCGCCGCGAACGAGATGGCCACGGCCTCGGCGACCAACTGCTGCACGAGCTGCGTGCGGCTCGCGCCGAGCGCCATCCGCACCCCGATCTCGCGGCGGCGCGCCGACGCGCGGGCGAGCATCAGGTTCGCGACGTTCGCGCACGCCACCAGGAGCACGAGCACGGCAAGGCCGAGGAAGAGGACGGCGATGAGGTTGACCGCGTGCGACGAGTACACCTCCGGGCGCGTGTGGCGTTCCTCGACCACGCGGACGCGCACGCCCTCGTTCGATTCGGGGTAGCTGCTGGCGAGCCGCGCCGCGATGGTGTCGAATGCGGCCTGCGCACGTGCGACCGGCGTCTCCGGAGCGAGACGCCCCAGCAGGTTCAGCGATCGGTGGGCCCGGTCGCGGAACACCGCCTCGCCGCCGGCGTCGAGGAGCGGCAGGGTGGCCAGCGGCACCCACAGGTCGGGCGCCAGGATCGAGAGCGGGTACGTGCCGTTGAAGCCGGGCGGCGCGATGCCGACGATGGTGTAGGCGGCGCCGGTGAGCCAGACGGTCGTGCCGACGACGTCCGGAGCGGCGTGCAGCCGGCCGGTCCAGAAGCGGTGGCTCACGACCACTTCGGGCGTGAGGTTGGGCGTGCCACCCGCGCCCGGGCCGAGGAGGCGGCCGTCGTGGGCACGGATGCCAAGCATCTCGAAGTAGTTGTCGGAGACCGCCTCGCCGAAGACGCGTTCCGCACCGCCGCCGGCGGTTCGGAAGCCGGCCTGCACGGGGCGCGTCGCGGCGAGCGAGGCGAGCGTGTCGTTCCCGCGCCGGTAGTCTTCGTATTCCGGGAAGGAGAAGCCCTGGTACAGCCGCGTCTGTTCGGGGCCTTTCGCGAAGACCCGCACGAGCGTCTGCGGCTCGCGCACCGGGAGGGGCTTCCACAAGAGGGCGTTGAAGATGCTGAAGAGGGCGGTGTTGGCGCCGATGCCGAGCCCGAGGCACAGCACGGCGCTGAGGGTGAAGGCGGGACTCGCCGAGAGCACCCTCAGCGTGAGCCGGACATGGCGCAGGATGCTGTCCACGGCGCCCTCCGCGCCTGCGGGGGCCGCAGGCTGCTACTCAAGCAGACGGACGGCTGAGCCGGAGGTTCC
>JAHDVQ010000293.1 GCA_023384595.1 Vicinamibacteraceae bacterium
CTGGCTCAGGGGGTGTCGCCACTCTAGGGAACGGCCGCCACAAAGTCAAACAGGCCTCCGGCGACTGCTCCCCCCGCAGTACCTGGGTACCTGCTTCCTACAGCCGCTCCACCCTTTCTGCCCGTACCACGAGCTCCTCCTGCGCGAACCGGCGTTCGAGCCTCTCGCGAAACGCGCGCCACCAGGCGCGATCGAGTTCCTCGACCATCACTTCGTAGACGACGATGTCGTCGTGCGCTGGAGGACGGCCGTCCTCGGCCCAGAGGCCTTCGGCCGGGGCGCGGGTGTAGGCCGTGAGGCCACCAAACCGCTCCGCGAGCTCGGCACGGACCGAGGCGTAGTGCGATGCGGGAAACGCATGGCCGTCGTTGTCGTAGACCGGCAGCAGGATCTGGACGAGGTGCATGGGTCAAAGATACCCGGCATCCGGCATTCGGCGTCCGGCATCCGCCTACCCGATCCGCCGATCCGCTGATCCGCCGATCCGCTGATCCGCCGATCCGCTGATCCGCTGATCCGCTGATCCGCTGATCCGCCCTCTCCCCCGAACACCACCGTATCCGCCAGCCAGTAGTTGACGAGGCTGCAGAGCGTGATGGCGATGGCGTTGGCGGAGACGGCCGGGACTCGCAGCACGCCGGCCAGCACCTCCATCAGGAGCAGGTTGCCGGCGAGCGACACCGCGCCATTGGCGGCGCCGAAGCGGACGAAGGCTCGCAGCATTCGAGAGCGGTCTGGACGCCGGTCGGCCCACGTCCAGCACACGTGCCACGCGAAGTTGTGGACCACGGCGGCGGTGACGCCCAGCGCCGTGCCCGTTCGGTAGCCGGCGCCGGCGCCTTCGACGAGCGCGGCCACGACGAGGAGTTGGACGGCCACGCCCGCCGCGCCGACGCCATTGAATCGCAGCCAGCGGCCGAAGGTCGTCACGAGCGATCTCGCAGAGGCAGCGGCTCGGCGCGGTAGAGCGCGAGCGTGTGACGGACCGCCGAGTACAGGAACGTCACCACGAGCCCCGCGATACCGAGGACCCCGCCGGCGTCGAACAGGCTGAGGGCGCCGCCGAACGCCAAGGCGTCGGGGTTTACGAGCAGCGTCACGTTGCCGGCGACGAGCAGCAGGCGCAGCTCCGTCGGTCCCATCTTGAAGAAGCTCATCTCGAAGCGGCCCACGGTGTGCGCGGCGAGGTAGACCTCGACGCAGAGCAGGAAGTACGCGACGAGCAGTCCAGCCGCCACCCACGGCGCCATGTGTCCCGATAGTCCGAGACCGGCGAAGAGGAAGACGGCGCCGGCCGCATCGAGTACGTGGTCCACGTAGTAGCCGTAGCGCGGCCGCTCCTGTTGCCTGACCCGCGCGAGCGTGCCGTCGAGGCTGTCGCCGAACCAGTTCACGGCAAGACACGCGCTGGCGGCGACGAGCCCGAGCGCGGTCACGCTGGCGAGCCAGTACGAGAGTCCGGCGCCGGCCATCGAGACGAGGGCCAGCACGGTCAGCCGGTCCGACGTGACCCACGCCGGCAGGCGCCGGGCCATCCACAGGAGCACACGCTTCTCGACTCCCGTCAGCGCGCTGGTCTGGATGCGGGTGGCAAGCTGGCGAGGGGTGGCGGCGGCGAGGTGTGCGGCAGTGTCGGGCATGGTGCGCCTCCTGACTGGGAATGCGCAGGCCGCGCCCGGGTCGGCTCACAGCGCGCAGCTGTTCAGGCCTGCCCTGCATGCGGTGCGCCCCGTCAGCGGGCTTCTGCGCATTCCCTGGTGGAGGGATTCTGAGATGCGCCCCTTGATCGACCCCTGCCGCACCATCTCGCTGTTGGTCCTGCTTGTCGCAGCCTCGCCGCTCCCGCGCCCGGGCGCCGGCTCCGCGCAGGCCGCCACGCTCACCCCTGAAGCCATCGAGGGATGGCAACGCTACGTCGCCGCCACCGAGCACAGACGCGCCGCGGAACTCGGTGGGGGTTCCGGCTTCCTCGTGCTCGATCGCGGTGCCGCGGCCGCAGCCGAGCGGGCGGCCCTGCTCCGGGGCGAGATCGTCGTGCGCCCGATGACGACCACCCTCGCGGGCGGCGCAGCCGTGCCCGTGCGTTCGGCACTCGTGCATCACTGGCGCGGCGCCGTGTTCCTGCCGGGGACGACGGTGGCGCGCGTGATGGCCAGCCTCGAGACCGAGCCTCCGTCACAGGCCGACGTCCTGCGAAAGCAGGTGCTCTCGAGGGCTCCGAACGCGATGACGGTGGCGCTGCGATTGAGGCGGACGCGCATCGTGACGGTCGTCTACGACACCGAGCACGACGTGCGATTCGAGCGGCTGGGTCCGGGACGCGCCGCGAGTACCACCCGGGCCACGAAGATCGTCGAGCTGCGCGATCCGGGCACGTCGCGAGAGCGCGCGCTCCCGCCGGGGCGCGATCGGGGGTTCCTGTGGCGGCTGCACGCCTGGTGGCGGTACGAGCAGGTCGCCGGCGGGGTCATCGCCGAATGCGAGTCGGTGAGCCTCAGCCGCGACGTGCCGTTCGGCCTGCGCACGGTGACCGCGCCGCTCATCAACGGCGCCGCCCGCGATGCAATGCAGTCGGCGCTCGAGGCGCTCAGGGGGATCTGACGCTGGCAGGCGTTGGGCGCTGGGCGTTGGGCGGCAGGCATGGACCTCCGGCCTCCGGCGGCGTCAGTCGTCGCCGAAGGCTGCCCGCGTCGTGGCCGGCTCGATGATGAGCGTCGTGACGGCCACGGCCGCCGCCGCGGCGACGAGCAGCACCGCCGGCGCCTCGGCCCGGATGGCGCTCAGGCCGGCGCCGAAGAGCACGGCCGCGAACACGACGTCGGCGATGCGGGCCATCCACGTCGCCGTCAGGCGCTCGCGCGGCGACTGTCTCTGGTAATGCCTGACGGCGAAGAGGAGGTGCAGCCGCAGCGCGCCGGACACGATCACCGCCACCACGCCCGCGAGGAAGAGGAACATGCCGCGGTCGGGGCCGGAGAGATCGCGCGCGCCCCAGAGGGGCAGCAGGAGCAGCAGGTAGGCGAGCGTGGCCGCCACCTGATGAAACTGCCACCACCAGAAGGCCGAATGCGATCCTCCACGCGCCGCTCCCGCGACGCCGGGTCGCACGAGACGCGGCGACGGTTCGCCCCTGACGCCGGGACCGTCCCGCGAGCCGCCCTCGAGCGCGTCCGCGAGCGCATCGGCCGACGGGAAACGCGCCGACGGAGA
>JAHDVQ010000294.1 GCA_023384595.1 Vicinamibacteraceae bacterium
CGGCGGCGTCTCACCGGCTCCGGGCATTCGGCATCCGGGGCGGGACGGGCATGTCTCCGCCCGGGCGAGTTCCCGAGGCGCCGTGCCACACGAGTATGGCGCGAGGGCGCCGAGGGATGTCTGAGCACCGGGGGGAGACGTGCCCGGCCCGCCCCATCCGGCTCCCGGCGTCCGGCATCCGGCATCGCCCTGGACGCCGTGGCGCTGCAGCGCGAAGGCGGCCCAGCGCCTGACGCCTGACGCCCAACGCCTGACGCCCAACGCCCATGTGGAGTACCCTGAACGCCGCCGCCGGGAGCGGCACGAGCCCATGGTCCCAAGCGCCCTCGTCACCGACCTCTACGAGCTGACCATGATGGCGGGCTACGACGCCGCCCGCCTCGAGGCTCGCGCCACCTTCGAGCTGTTCGTCCGCCGGCTGCCCGACCGGCGCGCGTTCCTCGTCGCCGCCGGCCTCGAGCAGGCCCTCGAGTACCTGGAGCAGCTCCGCTTCACGTCCGAACAGATCGAGTACCTCCGGGGCCTTCCCAACCTCGAGGGCGTCGACCGCCGCTTCTTCGACGAGACGCTTCCCGCGTTGCGCTTCACGGGCGACGTCTGGGCGGTCGCCGAGGGCACCCCCGTCTTCGCGTACGAGCCCCTGTTGCGCGTGACCGCGCCGGTCATGCAGGCCCAACTCGTCGAGACGGCGCTCCTCGCGTGCCTCACCTTCCAGACCTCCATTGCCAGCAAGGCCGCGCGGATTGTCTGGGCGGCGAGCGGCCACACGCTGATGGAGTTCGGCTCGCGGCGCGCGCACGGCCCCGAGGCCGGCGTGCTCGCCGCGCGGGCGGCTTACATCGCGGGCTTCGACTCGACCTCGAACGTCGAGGCCGGCTTCCGTTTCGGCATCCCCGTCGCCGGCACCATGGCGCACTCGTGGGTCACGAGCTTCGCCGACGAGATGGAAGCCTTCCGGCGATATCAGCAGACGTTCGGCCGGCCCGTGACCTTCCTCATCGACACGTACGACACGGTGGACGCGGCCCACAAGATCGTGCAGTCGGGCCTCGTTCCCTCGGCCGTGCGCCTCGACAGCGGCGACGTTGTCGAGCTGAGCCGCCAGGTGCGCGCCATCCTGGACGAGGGCGGGCTCGAGGCGACCAAGATCGTCGCCAGCGGCGACATGGACGAGTGGTCCATCGCGCACGTGCTCGCGCAGGGCGCGCCCATCGACGGCTTCGGCGTCGGGACGGCGCTCGCGACGTCGAAGGACGCCCCGGCGCTCGGCGGGGTTTACAAGCTCGTCGAGATCGAGCGCGAGGGCCAGCCCATGCCGGCCATGAAGTTGAGCGGCGGCAAGACGTCGTTTCCCGGCCGCAAGCAGATCTGGCGCCGCGTGCGCCGCGGCGAGGCCGAGGGCGACGTCATGACGCTCGCGGGCGAGCCTCCCATGCCGGGCGCCCGTTCCCTGCTCGCCGAGGTGATGCGCGAGGGCCGCCGCGTGCTCCCGCCCGAGCCGCTCGACGAGCTGCGCCGCCGCCACCGCACGCTCATCGACGAACTGCCGCGCGACGTGCGGATGCTCGAGCCCCGGCGCGACTACCCCGTGTCGCGCAGCGCCGCGCTCGATCGCCTGGCCGCGCGCACGGTCGACGCGCTGGCCGACGGCCGCGTCGACTTCCACGAGTTCCGGCGCGATCGCGCCTCGTTCTGACGCCCATGCCCGACATCCACGAGAGCGCCCCCCGCCAGACCGTGCAGGCGCGCCTCCCCGGCGGCCGCATCTTCGAGGCACCGCTCGACACCCCTATCGGCGACATCCTCGACGCGGCACGGCGGCCGGACGAGCGGCCGATGGCCGCCCTCGTCAACGGACACCTCGAAGAGCTCGGCTACACGCTTCGTTACGACAGCGACGTCGTGCCGGTGGACCTTCGCGACGCCGACGGCGTCCGCATCTACCGCCGGTCGGTGATCCTGCTGCTCGTCACGGCCTCGGCCGAGCTCTTCCCCGATGCCGCCATCCTCGTCGAGCACATGGCGGCCTCGAGCGCGGCGCTCTTCTGCTCGATCGTCGGGCGCGACCCCTTCTCGCAGGCCGACCTCGATCGGATCGCGGCGCGCATGCGCCAGCTCGTCGACGCCCGGGCGCCGATCACGCGGATCGAGGTGCCCATCGCCGAGGCGATGGCCATGTTCGAGGCGCGGGGTGAGACCGACAAGGTGCGCCTGCTCGCCCACCGCGCCAACGGCACGGTCGCGCTCTACGAGCTGGCGGGCCGGCGCGACTATCTGCAGGGCTACCTCGTGCCCTCGACGGGATGCCTGAAGCAGTTCGCCCTGCACGCCTACCCGCCCGGTTTCATGCTGCAGTTCGCCCATACCGATACGCCCGACCAGCTCGAGACCATCCCGCCGTATCCCAAGCTGTTCCAGGTGTTCGAAGACTACGGCGACTGGCTGCAGCATCTCGGCGTGCGCAGCGTCGGCCCGCTGAACGACGCCATCGAGCGCGGCCGGCTGCCGGAGATCAGCCTGGTGACCGAGGCGCTGCAGTCGGCCCGGATCTCGCGCATCGCCGATGCAATCCTCGCGGCGCGCGACCGCGTGCGCCTGGTCGCGATCGCCGGCCCCTCGTCCTCGGGCAAGACGACCTTCTCGAAGCGCCTGGCGGTGATGCTCATCGCCAACGGCCTCCGGCCGTTCCCGCTCGCGCTCGACGACTACTTCCTCGAGCGCAACGACACCCCGCGTGACGAGCAGGGCCGCTACGACTACGAGTCGCTCCGCGCGCTGGATCTGGCGCTCTTCAACGAGCACCTGCGCCGCCTGATCGACGGCGACGAGGTCACGCTCCCGCACTACAACTTCAAGACCGGCCGACGGGAGACCGGTGAGACCGTGCGGTTCGGGCCCGGGGACCTGCTGCTCATCGAGGGCATCCACGGCCTCAACCCCGACCTCGTGACGGGGCTCGGCGCCGACGAGGTCTTCCGGGTCTACGTCTCGGCGCTCACGCAGCTCAACCTCGATCGGCACAACCGCGTGTCGACCACCGACTGCCGTCTCATTCGGCGCATCGTGCGCGATGCAGCGACGCGCGGCTACGACGCCACGGCGACGCTCGAACGCTGGCCATCGGTGCAGGCCGGCGAGAAGCAGCACATCTTCCCGTTCCAGGAGCGCGCCGACGCGATGTTCAACTCGGCCTTCGCGCACGA
>JAHDVQ010000295.1:0-1183 GCA_023384595.1 Vicinamibacteraceae bacterium
CCTGGGACGGCCTGGAATTCACGAAATTGGAGCCGCCGGGTTCAATGATTTGGATGACCTCGTCGACGCTGGTTTTCCTATCGAACAAACCCCACAAATTCAATAGGTTGGCAGTTCGTCCCAGCCTCCAGAAGAGGGCACGCAGCTTGCTATCTGCTTGGCAACCTGGTGGCAACAGGTCTGGGCCGAAGTGGAGTCACTGACGGTCCACTCGATTCTCTCGTCTTTCTGGAGGTGGGTAGATGAGTATTCGTTTACTGTCCGGCAGGGCCTGGGTGCTCTGCCTGGCCCTCGTCATGTTCCTCGCCCCGGTCGCGGTGGCGCAGGAGACGACGGGCGCCATTACCGGCGTGGTCCGCGACCCTGGCGGCGCGGTCCTGCCGGGCGCCACGGTGACGGCCACCGGCCCTGTCGGCACGGTGACCACCGTGACCGACGGCGCTGGTGAGTACCGGTTCCCGCGCCTGCCCTCGGGGCGTTATAAGCTGACGGCCACCCTCGACGGCTTCAACGTCGGCGAAGGCATGGCCGACCTCACCGTGGGCAGCACGCAGCGCGTGGAGTTCACGCTCGCGCTGGCGGGCATTGCCGAGACGGTGACGGTGAGCTCCGAGGCGCTCGTGGTCGACATGAGCTCCTCGTCGACGGCCACCAACATCTCGCGCGAGCGGATCGACTACATCCCGCGCGGCCGCGATTTCAGCGACGTCGTCACGCAGGCGGCGGGCGCCGCCGACGAGTCGCAGGCGGGCGGCATCTCGATCGACGGGTCGTCGGGCTCGGAGAACCGCTTCGTCATCGACGGTATCGACACGACCGACCCGCAGACGGGCGTCAGCTCGGTGCCGCTGCGCGCGGACTTCCTCGAGGAGGTCCAGGTGAAGTCCGCCGGTTACTCGGCCGAGTTCGGCGGCTCGACGGGCGGCGTCATCAACGTCATCACCAAGAGCGGCAGCAACGACTGGAGCGGCGGCGTGGTCGTCGACTTCCAGAGCCGCAAGTGGGGCGGCGACGAGCGGCCGATCCTCGTGGACAGCCTGACGTCGGACACCTTCGAGTACATCACGCCCCGCAAGGACGACTCGACCCGCTGGGATCCGGGGTTCTACCTCGGCGGACCGATCTGGAAGGGCCGCCTGTGGTTCTGGGGCTCGTATCAGCCCGGCATCACGGACACGGAGCG
>JAHDVQ010000295.1:1283-3147 GCA_023384595.1 Vicinamibacteraceae bacterium
TCTCGGGCCGGTTCGGACACTACGTGACCGACGTCCGCTCGCTGAACGTCGACTTCCCGGACCTGATCCACAACTTCTCGACGGCGAGCACGCCGGCCGGCATCGCCCTGGTCAACGCCAACCTGCCCGCCAACCTGCAGCGGCCCTCGGGCTTCACGTCGGACATCCTCGTGACCGACGCGACGGCGAAGGACGAGTACAAGCGCGACTACATCGGCGTGGACGCGACGATGTACTTCATGGGCGCACTCGGTGAGCACCAGATCAAGGTCGGGTACCAGACCGAGAAGATCTACAACGACGTCCAGGCCGGGTACAACGCCGACCGCATCCTGTACTACGCGGGTCGTCCCTACCAGGCCTCGACCGGGCAGTCCTTCCAGGGCACGTACGGCTACTTCCGCCTGCTGAACATCTCGGAGTTCGGCGCGGTCGAGAGCCGGAACGACGCGATGTTCATTCAGGACACCTGGAAGATCGGGAACCGCCTCACGCTGAACCTCGGCGTGCGCGCGGAGCACGAGCGCGTGCCGAACTTCGGCGACGCCGGCGTCGAGTACCCCATCGAGTTCAACTGGGGCGACAAGGTGGCGCCGCGTCTCGGCTTCACCTACGACCTGCTCGGCGACCAGCGGTGGAAGCTGTACGGCTCGTACGGCAAGTACTACGACGTGATGAAGTACGAGATGCCGCGCGGCTCGTTCGGCGGCAACAAGTGGGTCGACTTCTTCTACACCTGGGACAACCCGAACTGGTCGCTGAACGGCTCGGGCTGCGCGACGGGGAGCAACACCATCGCGGAGCGGCCGACCTGCGCCGCCGGGACGTTCATCGAGGTGCTCGATCGCCGCTTCAACTCGGCCGAGGATCTCGATTCGACGGTCGAACCGGACCTCAAGCCGATGGAGTCGGACGAGTACCAGTTCGGCATCGAGCACGAGCTGACCTCGCGCGTCGCCCTTGGGGCGCGCTACGTCTACAAGAACCTCGTGCGGACGATCGAGGACGTGGGCATCGTCATCCCGGGCATCGGCGAGGTGTACTACATCGCCAACCCGGGCGAGGGCATCACGCTGTCGCTCAACGACCCCAGCATTCCGAAGTTCCCGAAGGCGAAGCGCGAGTACCAGGGTCTCGAACTGACGGTCCGCCGCCGGTTCGCCGACAACTGGGCGTTCTTCGGGAGCTACACGCTGAGCCGGCTCTACGGCAACTACTCGGGCCTGGCCAGCTCGGACGAGGACGGCCGCACGTCGCCGAACGTGAACCGCTTCTTCGACCACATCGAGAACACGTTCGACCGCAACGGCAACCTGGTCTACGGACGGCTCGGCACCGATCGGCCGCACCAGTTCAAGGGCCAGTTCATGTATCGGTTCAGGACCGACACGACCGTGTCGATCAACCAGTACATCGCCAGTGGCATCCCGTTCTCGGAAGAGGCGTTCATGGGCGCGTCGATTCCGTTCTTCCCCTACGGCCGGAACAGCGGCGACCGCACCGACACGGTCAGCCAGACGGATCTGGGCATCTTCCAGAACTTCCGGTTCGGCCAGTTCAACGTGCAGCTCGGGGCGACCATCCTGAACCTGTTCGATCAGGAAGCCGTCACGCGCCGCTACAACAACCGGGTGGCCTCGTCGCTGCCCATCTCGACGGAGCAGTTCTTCTCGGGCGGCTGGGACTACGAGTCGCTGGCGAGCAACCCGTCAGTCGCGGACGTGAAGTTCAACCAGCCTGACGCCTGGCAGGGCGCGCGGGAGATTCGCCTCACCGCGAAGTTCACGTTCTAGCGACGCATCGCCGGCCCTCGGGCCGGGACGCACTTCGGGGGAGGGCCGGCAACGGCTCTCCCCTTTTTTTG
>JAHDVQ010000042.1:0-2563 GCA_023384595.1 Vicinamibacteraceae bacterium
CGGGCGATCGGGGCATCGGCATCCAGCGAGTCGAGCCGCTCGACGCCGTGCACGTGCACGTCGATGAATCCCGGGACCACGAAGTGCCCGGAGAGGTCCACGGCCGGTGCGGGCGACGGACGCGCCTCGAGGCTGGCGATACGCTGACCCTCGATGACGAGCGTCGCGCCCTCGACAAGGCGGCCGTCGGCGACGACGGTCGCACCGGAGAAGACGATGGGATCGGTCATGACGTCGGTTCCGGGGGGACCCAGGCGGCGTGAGCATCCAGCTTCTGCCCTGCCAGGGGCATCAGCCGTTCGGCAGACGAGGGGGCCGATCGCCAGATGGCGCGATCCAGGCGGCGGAGCAGCCGCGCGAGCTGGCGTTCGTCCGGGGCCGACACGACGATGACGCCGCCCGATTCCGCGGGAGGAAACTGGCGGTCGTCGAAGTAGTCGCGGTCGAGGGTGAGGAGCGTGCGCGCCATGGTGCGCGCGCGGCGATAGTGTTCGATGTCCGGCGCGCGCCGCAGGGAGTCGTCCTCGACGACGAAGAAGACGTCCCAGCCGAGCGACTCGCGCATGAAGGCGACGAGGCCGGCGGGGACGTTGGCGTCGGCGTAGATGCGGGGCGGCCCGGGGCGCTCGCGAAGGACGGCGCCGAGCTGGGAGGCCAGGGTACGCATGGTGTCCCTCGCCATCGAGAGTATCACCGGCGGGGAGGTGGGGTCAGGTCTGCGATCGCACAGCAGACCTGACCCCACCTGTGTCACACTGGCTGTGCGTCTGGCTCGCCCCCCTGCGGGAGTTCACCCGTGCAGACCCTCAAGAACAAGCGCGTGCTCATCACTGGTGGTGCGTCCGGCATCGGCAAGGCTCTCGCCGCGCGCCTCGTGCGCGAGGACAGCGAGGTGCTGCTCGTCGACCTCAACGCCGAGTGGCTGGCGGCGGCCGCCGCGGACATCACGGCCGCGGGCGGCCGTGTGCGGACGTATCAGCTCGACGTCACCGACCTCGCCGGCATCGAACGGCTCCGCGCGGCGGTGCACGCCGACGGCGGCCCCATCGACGTGCTCGTGAACAACGCCGGGCTCGTCTTCGGCGGACCGTTCCTCGAGGTGAGCCTGGAGCGCCACCTGAAGACCTATCGCGTCAACGTCGAGGGCGTCGTGGCCATGACCTACGCCTTCCTCCCCGATCTGCTCGCGCAACGCGACGCGCACCTCGTGAACGTCGCGAGCGCCTCGGGCTACATCGGGCTGCCGCACGGCAGCACGTACGCCTCGAGCAAGTGGGCCGTCCTCGGATTCACGGAATCGCTCGAACAGGAGTTCCGCCTGCACGGCCACGGGCACGTGCACGTGACGGCGATCTGCCCGAGCTACGTGGCGACAGGACTCTTCGCCGGGGTGAAGGCGCCTTTCACGACGCGGCTCCTCACGCCCGAGCGCCTCGCCGACCGCATCGTCGCGGCGATCCTCGCCAACCGCCGCGTCATCCGGCTGCCGTGGCTCGTGAAGGTCACGCCGCTGCTGAAGGGCCTGCTGCCCTCGCCTCTCTTCTACACGGTCTCGGGCCTGCTCGGCGTGAGCACGAGCATGACGCACTGGACCGGACGCGGCCGGCCTGCCGCATGACGCACGACCTCATCGTGCTCGCCATCGGCGGCAACTCCCTCGTGCGCGACTCGGGGCACGTGCGGTTCCAGGACCAGTGGTTCCTGGCACGCGACACGTGCCGCCACGTGGGCGCGCTCGTCGAGGCCGGCCACCGCGTCGTCGTCACGCACGGGAACGGTCCGCAGGTGGGCCTCATCCTGCGGCGTTCGGAGCTGGCGCGCGGGGAGGTCGAGGCCGAAACGCTCGACGAAGCCGACGCGGACACGCAGGGCGAACTGGGCTACATGATCCAGCAGTCGCTCGACAACGAGTTCGCGCGGCGCGGCCTGCCGCAGCGCGCCGTGGCGCTCGTCACGCAGGTCGAGGTCTCGTCGACCAGCCCCGCCTTCACGCGCCCCACGAAGCCCGTCGGCGCGTTCATGGACGAGGCGACGGCGCGCGCGCGGGCGCGCACCGAGGGGTGGGTCGTGGGCGAGGATGCGGGGCGGGGATGGCGGCGGCTGGTGCCGAGTCCGGAACCGGTCGCGGTCGTCGAAATCGAGGCCGTCCGGACCCTGGTCGCTGCCGGCTTCGTCGTCATCGCGGCCGGCGGAGGCGGGATTCCGGTCGTGCGCGCGCCCTCGGGCGACCTCCACGGGGTCGAAGCGGTCATCGACAAGGACGCCGCCTCGGCGCTCGTTGCCACCTCGCTCTCGGCCACGCGATTCGTCATCACGACGGCCGTCGAGCGCGTGGCGGTCCACTTCCGTACGCCCGACGAACGCTGGCTCGATCGCGTGTCACTCGCCGAGGCGCGCCGCTACCTGGCCGACGGTCACTTCGCCGAGGGCAGCATGGCGCCGAAGATTCGCGCCGTCATCCGCTACCTCGAGGCGGGAGGGCGCGAGGCGCTCGTCACGAGCCCCGACGCGCTCAGCGAGGCGCTCGAAGGCCGCGCCGGCACCCGCTTCGTGCGGGTCTAAC
>JAHDVQ010000042.1:2663-17876 GCA_023384595.1 Vicinamibacteraceae bacterium
CTACCCCCTCACCCCTGTCAGCGCCAGCCTCGGCAGGGCCGCCCACGACGGATTCGCCTCGAAGTGCGTCGCCAGCCGCCCGAGCTCGGCGAGCGTCCTGTGGTTGGCGAACCACACCGGCTTCGGGAACGGCCGGAACGGCACGCGCACGACGGCCTTGAGCGGGTGGTCGAACATGAACCCGTTGTGGACCATGCCGTGGCCCGACCGGATGTTCTCGAGCGGGTTGCCCGGGAACGCGCCCCACGGCGTCACGGCCAGCCCGTAGCCCACGCCGCCCCACCCGTTGACGGCAATCGTGCCGTAGTGCAGGTCGTCGATGGCGCGGAAGAACGCCTCGCGGTACCGGCGCTCGGTGGCTGGATCGATCAGCACACACGCCGACAGGTTGCCCCACACGTGACTGTTGACGAAGGTGACGGCCTCGTCGAGGAAGTGCTCGGGGTCTTCGACGTCGAGGCTGACCTCGGCGAGCACCGTGCAGAAGGCCTCGCGCGTGAGCGCGTACTCGCCGGCGTCGGGCGGCACGCGCGGCAGGAGGGTCCACGGGAGCGCCCCGGGGCCCGGCATGCCGAGCAGGCGCGCGTTCGGGTACTGCGCCACGAACTCGCGATGCCGGTCGGCGGCACCCGGGTAGTAGGCGACGCGCGGCGGCAGGCTCAGGAACGCCTCGTCGAGCCGCTCGAGGAAGGCATCGCGCCTGTCCCACCCGCGCGCGAGGACGAGCACCTTGGCCGCGTTGCAGTTGAAGCTCGCATTGTTGGCGACCATGCTCGCGACGTGCATGGCCTGGGTCTCGAGGTCGCGCCGCGTCCACGGACCCGGGACGACGAGCACGGGCGTCACGCACCCGAGCTCCGAGGACACGCGCTTCAGCAGACGCGGCGTCCCCGCCTGCTTGCGCCGCTCCTGCTCCTCGGCGGTCGCGCCCCAGACAATCGCGTCGTGCGTGCGGTCGGAGCCCGTCAGGTGCACGCTGTCGACCCGCGGATCGTCGACGAGGGCCTGGCCGACCGCGGCGCCGCCCTCGATGATGGCGAGATAGCCCGCGTCGATGAGGCCCTCGAACATCTCGCGGAACAGCGGCGCGAGGTACGCGTTCACCGGGTTCATCTTGAGGACGACGACCTCGTCCTCGACGAACAGCTTGTGCAGCACGTCGAGGGGCGGGATGGACGACACGTTGCCGGCGCCGAGCACGGCGCAGAGCGCGCCCGGCCCGAAGCGGCCGGCCTGCTTCTCGCGATAGATGGCGCCCTGCGAGGCGGGGTGCCCGTGCCGCATCCAGACCTCGGCCGAGAAGCCGAGGTACACGGCGCGATCGAGCAGCGTGTGCGGGAAGACGTCGGCGACGATACGGCCGTCGGGCAGCGTGCGGAGCCGCGTGGGCGCCGGCGCGCCGCCGGCCTCGAGCGCCTCGATCATCAGCCGCAGGTGCCTGGCGGTGGTCATCGGTCCGGCCAGCCACTCCTCGCCCTCGACGGGCGTGCCGGGCTCGATGCCCTTCGCGCCGCAGCAGGTGCGGACCCAGGCCTCGGCGTGCGAGAGCAGCCGCTGCCGCGCGTCGCGCAGGAAGGCCAGCCGGCGCGGGATGGGCTCGCGCACCCAGCCGGCCTTCCGGGCGGCCACGCGGGTCACGGCAGCGTCGAGTTCCAACACATCGGGAGCCAGCGGTGTCGTGGTGGTCATGGCGTCCTCGAACCTCGGGCCGCGACGCGCGCCGCCGGCGGCCCGCCCGGCGGGGTAGAATTGGCACCGCGACTGCATGCGGCGGCGCGAAAGGTGATCGTCATGCGAGTGCCCCAGCTCCTCTTACGCCAGCTGTACACGTTCGGCAGCCTCGAGTCGCACCGCGGCGGCGTACGCTTCGCGCTGAAGAACCGGCTGAGCGACGCGACGCTCGTCGGGATCACGCGCCTCGAACTGGCGGGCCAACCCGTGGCCCTCGAGCGGGTGTCGCTCGACGCGGGCGACGGGGCGCCGGTGGCGGCCGCGCGGGTGTCGCCCGACACGCCCATGGCGTTCCCGCTCCGCAAGGCCATTCACCTGCACGTCGACGGCGTCGCGCTCGACCGGGGCAAGCACACCATCGCGCTCACCTTCCGCGCGCAGCCCTTCGGCGAGCTGGCCTTCAGCGTCGAGGACTCGCTCGCGGACCCGGCGGCGCCCGTGCGGCCCGCCATTCCCTACGACAAGGAGAACGACCAGCGGCCGGAGGCCGTCGCGGCGCGTCAGGAGTTCGTGCGCCGCTACACCGGCACCTCGCCGTCGCACCTCTTCCAGTATTCCTTCGACCCCGCGCTGACGCGGGGCAACATCGAGAACTTCACCGGCGTCGCGCAGGTGCCCATCGGCTTCGCCGGGCCGCTGCACGTCAACGGCGAGCACGCGCAGGGGGACTTCCTCATTCCGATGGCGACCACCGAGGGCACCCTCGTCGCGTCGTACAACCGCGGGATGAAGGTGCTCAACCGGGCGGGCGGCGTGCGGTGCACGGTGGTCGACGACTGCATGCAGCGCGCCCCCGTGTTCATCTTCGACTCGGCGCGCGAGGCCCGCGACTTCCGCGAGTGGTGCCAGGCGAACATGGCGCAGATTCGCGAGGCCGCCGAGGCGACCTCGAGCGTCGCCCGGCTTCTCTACATCGACACCTTCCTCGTCAACAAGTTCGCGTACCTGCGCTTCAACTTCGCGACGGGCGACGCGGCGGGCCAGAACATGGTCGGCCGCGCGACGTTCGCCGCCTGCAGCTGGATCCTCGAGCAGATCACGACGGTGCGGAAGTTCTACCTCGAGTCGAACTTCGCGACCGACAAGAAGGCGTCGCAGGTCAACATCATGCGCACGCGCGGCAAGCGCGTCACCGCCGAGGCCGTCGTGCCGCGCGACGTGCTCATCGAGGTGATGCGCGTCGAGCCGGAGAGCCTGACCTACCATTGGAACGTCGCCACCATCGGGGCGTTCTTCTCGGGGGCCAACAACAACGGCGCGCACTCGCCCAACGGCATCACGGCCATGTTCATCGCGACGGGGCAGGACGTGGCCAACGTCGCGGAGTCGTCGGCCGGCATCCTGTACACCGAGCTGACGCCCGAACGCGACCTGTACATCTCGCTCACGATCCCCTCGCTCATCGTCGCCACCCACGGCGGCGGGACGGCGCTGCCGACGCAGCGCGAGTGCCTCGAGCTGCTCGACTGCGTCGGACGCGGCCGCGTGAACAAGCTGGCGGAGATCGTCGCCGCCGTCGCGCTCGCCGGCGAGCTGTCGCTGGGGGCGGCCATTTCGTCGCTCGACTGGGTCTCGAGCCACGAGAAGTACGGAAGGAACCGGTAGTGCACGCCGCCGGCGCCGGCGCGCGGCACCGCCGTGGGCCGCGGGCGCCGGGCCTCGTCCGCCGCTTCTTCACGACCTACCGGCACCTGCTCGGACTGCTGGCGGGCTCGGCGGTCGCCTGGGTCTCGGAGCGCCGCACGCGCGGTGAACTGCGCGGCGTCGCCGGCCTGCTGCAGCGCGCCGCGGCGTGGCTCCTCCGCCCGTTCGTCGACGAGTCGCTGCGCGACCAGCCGTTCCACGTGCAGCTCCGCCGCCGCCTCGAGCTGCTCGGCCCCACCTACATCAAGCTGGGGCAGATCCTGAGCCTGCGCGAAGACATCCTGCCGCGCGCGGTGACGAGCGAGCTCGGCAGGCTCCTCGACCAGCTGCCGCCGATCCCGTTCGACGAGATCACGGCCATCATCGAGCAGAGCCTGGGCCGGCCGCTCGACGCGACGTTCGAGCGGATCGACCCGGCGCCCCTCGGCTCGGCCTCGCTCGGCCAGACGCACCGTGCGCGCACGCTCACCGGCGACGAGGTCGTCGTGAAGATCCTCAAGCCCGGCGTGCGCTCCACGCTCGAGCGCGACGCGGTGCTGCTCGGACTCGTCGGCCGCATCCTGCAGCTGGCCTTCTCGCGCTTCCAGCCGCGCCGCATGATCGCCGAGTTCACGCATTACACGCTGCGCGAGGTGGACCTGCGTCTCGAAGCCGACAACGCCGAGGCGTTCCGCGCCAACTTCCACGACCAGCCGGGCATCGCCTTCCCGCGCATCTACGACGGCCTGAGCAGCCGCGACGTGCTGACGATGGAGTTCTTCGACGGCATCAAGCCGTCCGACCCGCGGACGCTCGCGCTGCCCGAGGAGGACCGCGACCGGCTCATCGATCTCGGCGCGCAGGCCATCATGCAGATGCTCTACGAGGACGGCTTCTTCCACGCTGACCTGCACCCGGGCAACCTGATCATCCTGCCAGGGCCGGCCTGCGGGTTCATCGACCTGGGCATGGTGGGCCGCTTCCCCGAGGAACTGCGACGCGCGCTGATGTACTACTACTACGCGCTCGTCACCGGGAACGCCGAGGACGCCGCCCGCTACCTCGAGGCGATGGCCGACGCGGCCCCGCGCGCCGACCCGGCGGGCTTCCGCCGCGAGGTCGAGGAGGTCGCGCGCCGCTGGCTGCGCCACGCGAGCTTCGGCGAGTTCTCGCTCGCGCGCCTCATGCTCGAACTGGTCAGCCGGGCGGCGAAGTACCGGCTGTACTTCCCGGTCGAGATGGTCCTGATGGTCAAGGCCATCGTGACCTTCGAAGGGGTGGGTCATCTCCTGAAGCCCCAGTTCGACGTCGCCACCGTCTCGCGCCAGCACGTGCGGCGCATCTTCCTGAACCAGTTCAGCCCGCTGCGCGTTGCCCGCGAGGGGCTGCGCGGCGCGCCGGAGATGCTCGACGCCCTCATCAAGGCGCCCATCCTGCTCACCGAGGGCGTCCGGATGCTCGAACGCACGACCCGCCACCCGCAGGCCAATCCGCTCGCCGGCATCCGCTCGGCGCTGCTCGCCGGCGCCTGCCTGGTCGGCGGCGTCATCGCGCTGGTCTCGGAGGGCCCGCTCTGGCTGTCGATCGGGCTCTTCCTGCTCGCCGTGCTCCTCGCGCTGCGGCGGGCGTGAACGCCGCCTGGCGGCACCACCGGGCGCCATGCGGTTACCGGACCGCTCGCGGGCTCCGGCGCGGCCGGCGCGAGGCGGATCCCCCGCGGCGTGTCTTCGATGCCGTCCGCCGGACGGCCGCCCGCGGGGCGGCCGCTGCCGCCTCGGCGTCGTGACGCCGCTTCGCAATCCACGAGTCGAGCGAGTCGAGCGCGAGGTCGAGACGTCGCGTGATGCCCAGGTCGCCGGCAATCCGGTGCGGATGCTCCCCGCCCTCGAGTCCGACGCCGTGCCACAGGTTGCGCCGGCGGTCTTCGAGCACGTCGCGGCGCAGCCTCAACCCGTGACGTTCGAAGATCGGCGCCAGGACATCGAAACGGCGCAGCAGGTCGCGGCGCGTGGCCTCGTAGGCGTACTCGGCGACGGCCTTCCGCTGCGCGAAGCTGAAGATGTTCGTGAAGAACATGCGGTAGTCGTCGGGCTGCGGCTCGAAGAGCACGAGCTCCTGCCCGGGGAACCGCGGGGCGTAGGCGGCAATGCCCACCCGCATCCGCGAGTGGATGAGCGTGCGGAAGGTCTGCGACAGCACGCTCGGCAGCCCGAGTCGCGTGAGCGAGGCGGGCCGGCCGCTCTCCTCGGCGCGCAGCGTGTCGACCGGCACGATCGGGTTGATGCAGATGACCAGGTCGGCGCCGGCCTCGAGCGCCACCGAGGCGTGCAGCGTCTTCAGGAGGACGCCGTCCACGTAGTGCCGCCCGTCGACGAGCACCGGCGAATAGAGGCCGGGGAGGGCCGAGCTCGCCTGCACGGCGCGCGAGATGGGCACGTGATCGCGCCCGATCTCGCCAAAGCGCACGGCCATGCCCGAATCGAGATCGCAGGCGACGATGATGAGCCGGCACGTGAGCTGCCGGAAGTCGTCGGTGCGGTCCTTGAGGTTGTAGATGCGCTCGAGGTACTGCCGGACCGGCTCGTTGTCGAAGAGGCCGACGGGCAGCGCCTGGGACAGGTGCAGCAGCGACTCGACGACCGACTGGTCGTGAGGGCGCCGGAGATGGTCGAGCACGGCCTCGGCGAGCAGCAGCGGGATGCGCGCACCGCGCCGCACGAACTCGCCGATGGCCGGCGTGAAGAAGGTCTGCGGGACGAACGGGTGCTCGCCCGGTTCGTGCTTCACGATGGCGCGGACGTTCTGCGCCGGCGTGATGCCGTTGGCCAGGTTCGCCGCCAGCAGGGCCCCCGCGCTCACGCCGACGTAGACCGGCAGGGCGTTGAAGTTCAGCCCGTCGATCGCCTCGTCGAGCGCGCGCAGGACGCCGATCTCGTAGATCGCCCCTTCCGGGCCGCCGCCGGCGAGCGCCAGCCCGATCCGGGCCGGGCGCGTCAGCCGCCGCTGTCCGTCGGTCTGCATCAGAGCTCTCCCGACGCGACCCCCGGGGCGAAGGCGCGCCCCGCCCCGGCCGGCACGCGCGCTACTTCTTGCCCTTGAGGGTCTCGATGCTCTTCGTCAACTCCTCGACGCGCCGGGTGAGCTTCGCGATCTCGTCGCGGCTCGGCACGCCGAGTCGCGAGAGGGCCGACGCCACCTGCGCATCGAGCAGACCCTGGAACCGCTTCCAGACGTCCTCGGCCGAGCCGGCCGCCGTCTGCGCCGCGTCGGAGGCGGCGTCCTTCACCAGGCCGGCGGCCGCCGCGCCGGTCTTCTCGACCTCCTTGCCCTTGTCGACCATCGCCGAGAAGAGCTGGGCGCCCTGGGACGAGGCCATGGCCGCGGCGCCGAGGCCGGCCAGCCAGATCTTCTGTGCCACGTCGGCCATCTCGGCCGGCGCGTCCTTCAGGTTCTTAACGTCCACGGGTCACTCCCTTCGAGGCCCGGGGCTTGCGCGTCGCGGTGCGGCGCGCGGGCGTCCCCAGTTCGTCCACCCGGGCGCGCAGCCTGTCGAGCCGCGCGTTGAGCGCGTTGACGTCGGCGCTCGTCGGCAGGCCGACGGCCTTGAGCGTGCGGCTCGCGGCGTCCTGCGCGGTCTTCCCGAGCTCGGCCACGCGCTGCTCCACGGTCTCCTCGACCTGGTGCCACTGGTTCTGGACCTCGTGCCACTGCGTCGCGAGGTCCTTGCGGACGGCCTTCACCTTCTTGTTCTGGCGGGCCTGGACCTTCTCGCCCTCGCGCACGAGCGACTCGAAGGTGGTGAGGCTGGTGTCGCCGACGAGGCCGACGGCCCCGAGCCCGGCCAGCCACACCTGCCGCGAGGCGTCGACGAGGATTTCCTGCGTCATCCGCCACGCCTTCTCAACGGGCTTCGTGTTGTACATCATCATTACGCTCCCTTTCTCTTCGGCCGGCCGGGTTTGCGGCGCTTCACCACGGGCTCGGGCTCCGGCCCTTCATCGAGCCCGCGCACCAGCGCTTCGAGGGCGTCGAGCCGCTGGCGCAGCGCCTCGGCCTCCTCGCGGACCTGTCGCAGGGGCGTGAACCGATCGACCGATGCCTGGACGATGCGGTCGACGCCGCCCTGCAACGACTGGACGCCCGAGGAGACGACGTCGCTGCCGCGCCGCAGCAACCCGTGCAGGAGATCGCTCGAGAGGTGCGACTGGCCGCGCTTGCCCTCCTCGAGCATCACCTGCATGAGCGTCTGCGCCGTCACGTCCTCGCCCGACTGGTTGTCGATGACCTGCATCTGCTGGCCGGCCCTGACCCAGTCGCCGATTTCCTCGAGCGAGACGTAGCGACTCTCCTCGGTGTCGTACAGCTTGCGGCTGCCGTAACGCTTGATGACCCTGATCACCGCGTGCTCCTTGCCTGGGGGCTGGCCGAGGGCCGCCGCCGCTTTGCCGCAGTGCGGCATTACGATCACAGATTACCGCAGTGCGGCATGCCGTGTAAAGGGGGGATCAGGACCGGCGGATCGGGGGACCGGGAAGGCTATTCCTTCCCCGTGAAATCCACGTAGCCGTCGCTGATCGTGTCGTCGGGGCTGGCGCCGAGGCGGCTCATGAGCTCGGTGATGAGGGCCGCCTTGTCCTCGGCATCGCGCCGCGACCAGGTCCGCGACTTCACCTCGAGGAAGTACCCGTCGACGGCCGGGTGCCGCAGGTGGTCGAGGTGCACGTAGAACTCCACGCCGCGGTAGGCGACGAGCCACCGCCGCCGGTCCTTCTCGACGTCGCGCTCCTCGACCGGCTTGAAGTACTCGCGGTAGAACCGGCGCGTGTGGGTGGCCGGCGCGAGGAAGCGCGATCGGAAGAGCAGCACGTTGCCGAACTCCGCCACCTGCGCCTGCCCGGTGAGCGTGAGCCGCGCCCGCACGCTGGCGATGCCGCCCTGCGCGTCGAGCAGCTCCTCTTCGCGGATGCGGAGCCGGCCCTGCTGCGGGTCGGCGAAGAAGAACCAGGTGTCGTACTGGTGGTAGCGCGTGGCCTTGAGGATGGTCACCTCGGGGCCCGCGAGGAACTCGAGGGCGGGCGCCTCGGCGTGCACGCGCGCCTTGACCTGCACCTCGAAGCTCTCCTGCTCGACCGCGCCGCCGATGGCCACGAGCTTCGAGAGCACGCTCCCCTCGCGCTCGATGAGGAAGGTGTCGGTCCGGCGGGCGTAGCCGCGCGCGGCCTCCATGAGCGCGGGCTCGTCGAGCGTGAGCAGCGCCCGATCGCGCATGAGCCACCGCCCGTGACACATGACGTCGCGCACGTCGCTGCTCTTGGTCGCGTAGACCAGGCGGGCGTAGATCGCGTGGGGATCGCGGTCGAAGGTCGGCGTATTGTGCACCGCGCTGACGTCGACGACGGCGAGGTCGGCGCGGCGGCCGGGCACGAGCGAGCCGGTGAGGTGCCCGAGATGGAGCGCCTCGGCGCCCTGCCGCGTCGCCATCAGCAGCGCATCGCGGGCCGGCAGGGCGGTCGGGTCGCCGGTCGATCCCTTCTGCAGCAGCGCGGCCAGCCGCATCTCCTCGAACATGTCGAGATCGTTGTTCGACGCCGGGCCGTCGGTGCCGATCCCGACGGTCACGCCGGCCTCGAGCATCTTCACGACGGGGGCGATCCCCGACCCGAGCTTCAGGTTGCTCGAGGGGTTGTGCGCCACGCCGGCGTGCGCGTGCTTGAGGGTGCGCATCTCGCCCTCGTCGATGTGCACGCAGTGCGCGGCGAGCACCTTGGCATCGAGCAGGCCCTGCTTCTTCACCCACGGGATGACCGGCATCCCGTAGTCCCGGCGCCACTGCTCCACCTCGAACAGCGTTTCCGAGAGGTGCGTGTGGATCGGGACGTCGAACTCGACGGCGAGGTCCGCGGCGGCGCGGAGGATCTCGGCCGTGCACGTGTAGGGCGCGTGCGGCGCCGGCGCCGGCACGATGAGCGGGTGGTCCTTCCAGGTCGCGATGAACTCGCGCGCCCGCGCGAGCGAGTCCTCGTAGCTCGTCGCGTCGGGCGAGGGAAACTTCAGCACGGTCTGGCCGCAGAGCGCGCGCAGCCCCGCCTCGGCGGTCGCCTCGGCCACCGTCTCCTCGAAGTAGTACATGTCGGCGAACAGCGTGACGCCCGACCGGATCATCTCGGCGCACGCCAGGCTGGTCCCGAGCCGCACGAAGTCCGGGCTGACGAACTCGCGCTCGACCGGCATGATGTAGCCCTGCAGCCACACGTCGAGCCGCAGATCGTCGGCAATCCCGCGCAGCAGCGTCATGGCCGCGTGCGTGTGGGCGTTGACGAGCCCCGGCATCACGGCAAGGCCGGTGCAGTCGAGGCGTTCGGCGGCGACGAGATCGGGCGGCGCCGGTCCGGCGCCCACCGCCACGATGTCGCTCCCCCGCGTGGCCACGTACCCCGAGGGGTGGACCACGAGGTCGCCGTCCATGGTGATCACGATGGCGTGTTCGAGGAGGGTGTCGCAGGTCGGCATGGATGATGGCCGGCCCGTGCGCAGGCGGGAGGCCCGTGGGGGGCGCGGATGTCTGTAGCTTACCCCGCGGCGGGGCCGCCTGGCATCAGGAAGCCGCCGCCGTGCCTCGACTCGTCGAGGATCCGGCGGGCCGCGATCGACGCGGCGGCCTCGACGGCGGGCGTGAGGCCGTCGCCCCAGCCGGTGTCGGCGGCTTCGATGGCGAGGATCCGGAGCCTCGCGGGCAGGCGCCCGAGCGCGCGCGCGAGGCCGACGGCCGCCATCACGCCGTGCGCGTGCGTCGAGAACCCGCCCGCCTCGGCGTCGTCTCCGCCCCCGTCCGCCGCAATCTCGAACTCGGCGAGCGTGCCCGGGGCCGCGCCCGACACCATCGCGTCGACCACGATCACGTCGGTCCTGCCGTCCCACAGCGACACGAGGTCGCAGGCATCACCCGCGCACGAGACGACGTCCACCGTGCCGGCGGCGTGCGCGCGCACGGTCGCCGCCACGCGGCATCCGAGCCCGTCGTCGCGCCGGAACCGCTGGCCGACGCCGATGACGAGGAGACGCGGGCGCCCGGGGTCACCCTCCGGCGTCACCGTCACGAATCACCTCCACCTCGAGAAAGTGCGTGGCGCACGAGATGCAGGGATCGTAGTTCCGCACGGCCTGTTCGCACTCCCACGTCAGGCGATCGGCGGGGAGGTCGACGCGCGGCGGCACGTAGGCCGCGAGGTCCTCCTCCATGCACCGCAGGTTCTGCGCGGTGGGCGGGATGATGCGCGCGTCGTGCACGAGGCCGGTCTCGTCGAGGCGGTAGCGGTGGTAGAGCATCCCGCGCGGCGCCTCGGTCGCCCCGTGCCCCGTGCCGGCCTTCGGCGTGACCGTCGCGCAGGGGGGCACCGGCGGCTCGTAGGTGTCGATGAGCGCGATGGCCTCCTCGCACGCGTAGAGCATCTCCACGGCGCGCACCGCCAGGCTGCGGAACGGGTTCCGGACGGGCGGCACGAGCCCCACCTCCGCGGCCGCGGCGCGGATGCCCTGGGGCAGCTGCGCGAAGTTCAGGTTGTAGCGCGCGAGCGGACCCACGTGATAGGGCGCCTGCTCGGCCGCCGTCACGACGTGCAGGGCGTTGCTGTGCTCGACGTGCTGCTCGCTGAACACGCGCAGGAAGTCGCGCACGGGAATGTCGAGCCCCCGCGACGAGACGATGCGCCCGCGCTCGATGGCATAGTCCTCGTCGTGATGGAGCGCGACGAACTCGTAGTCGCGCTCGAAGTCGGGCACTGGCAGCGAGGCGAGCCACGGCAGCAGCTCGCGTACCCGGGCGGCGGCCCACTCGAGCTCCGGCCTGAGCGCCTCGAGGCCGGCCTTCGCCGGCGCGCGCCAGAACCCCCCGACGCGCACCGAGACCGGGTGGATCTCCCGCCCGCCGATGGCGGCCACGAGCGTGTTGCCCACCTTCTTCGCGCGCAGCGCATCGACGACGATCTCGCGGTGATCGGCCGCCATGCGAATCGCGTCGGCATAGCCGAGGAAGTCGGGGGCGTGCAGCATGAACACGTGCAGCCCGTGCGACTCGATCCACTCCCCGCAGTACATCAGCCGCCGCAGACGACGCACGGGCTCGCTGACGGTCACCTCGCACGCGTCCTCGATGGCCGAGGCTCCGCTCATCTGGTACGCAATGGGGCAGATGCCGCAGATGCGCGCCGTGATGTCGGGGATCTCGTGCATCGATCGGCCCCGCAGGAACCCTTCGAAGAACCTCGGCGGCTCGTAGATGCGGAGCATCACCTCAGGCGGGCGGTGGTCTCGCAGCCTGATGCGCAGTCCGCCCTCGCCCTCCACGCGGGCGAGCGCGTCGACGACGATCTGCTTACGTGTCATGGGCTTCGCTCTCCCGTCGGAAGGCCTCGGCCGCCGCGTTGTAGGTGCGGAAGGCACGGACGATGTCGCCGCGGCGCCGGCCCGCTTCGCTCCAGTGCGCCGCGAGGGCGGCGGTGTTCGGCAGCGGCTTGGGCCCGAAGCACCCGTAGCACCCGCGGCCGAAAGCCGGGCAGATGGCGCCGCAGCCTGCCTGCGTCACCGGCCCCAGGCACGGGAGCCCTTCCGCGACGGCGACGCAGACCACCCCGCGACGCTTGCACTCGACGCACACGCCGTAAGTCGGCATCGCCGGTTTCTGCTTGTGCAGGAACGCCGTCACCAGCTCGAGCAGCTGCGTCTTCGAGATCGGACAGCCCCGCAGCTCGAAGTCCACGAAGACGTGGTCGGCAATGGGGGTCGACTTGTTGAGCGTCGAGATGTACTGGGGGGTCGGGTAGACGGCCGACACATAGTCGCGGACGTTGACGAAGTTGCGCAGCGCCTGGATGCCGCCCGACGTGGCGCAGGCGCCAATCGTCACGAGCACCTTCGAGGCGCGGCGGATGGCGTGGATGCGCTCGGCGTCGTGCGGCGTCGTGATGGATCCCTCGACGAGCGAGAGGTCGTAGGGGCCGCGCCCGACGGCGCGCGAGGCCTCGAGGAAGTTGGCGATCTCGAGCCTGTCGGCGACGGCGAGCAGTTCGTCCTCGCAGTCGAGCAGTGAGAGCTGGCAGCCGTCGCACGAGGCGAACTTCCACACGGCGAGCCGCGGCTTCTGCGGGCGGGCCACCTCACACCTCCCACTGCGTCACGAGGTCGGCCACGCGCGAGTACGGGAACACGGGACCGTCGCGACAGACGAAGACGCCGGCGAGCTGGCAGTGGCCACACAGGCCGATGCCGCACTTCATGTTGCGCTCCATCGAGATGTGCACGTCGTCGAGCGGCACGCCGCGGCGCTGGAGCTCGGCCGCGGTGAAGCGGATCATGACCTCGGGGCCGCAGATGAACGCCACCGCGTTGCGCGGATCGAAGGGCGCCTTCTGCACGAGCGTCGTGACGACGCCGACGTTGCCCTTCCACGAGGGCGCGCCGCGATCGACGGTGACGTGCACGTCGAGGTCGAACCGCGCCCGCCAGCGCTCGAGTTCCTGCCGGAAGAGGATGTCGCCGGGCGACCGCGTGCCGTACAGCAGCACGACGTTCCGGAAGTCGTTACGCCGGTGCAGGATGGCGTAGAGCGCGGGACGCAGCGGCGCGAGGCCGATGCCCCCGGCGACGAGCACGACGTCACGCCCCTGCGCGGCAGCCACGGGCCACGGCGTGCCATACGGCCCGCGCAGCCCGATGCGGCCGCCGGTCTTGAGGCCGCTCATGACGTTGGTGACGCGCCCCACCGCGCGCGTGGTGTGCACCACGCGATCGCGCCGGCGCGGGTCGCCGCTGATCGAGATCGGGACCTCGCCCACGCCGAAGACGTAGAGCATGTTGAACTGGCCCGGCTCGAACGCACGCTCCGAGCCTGGACGCTCGGGCCCGAGCTCGAGCGTGAAGGTGTCGTGCGTCTCGCGGCGCACGCGGTCGACTCTCCAGACCTCGGGCAGCATGCCGTCGGCGGCGGCCGTCGCGGTGGCGATCTCAGGTGCGGGATTCATAGACGTTCATCAGCTGCAGGTGCGTCGCCTCGAGCCGCGACGCCATCACCTGCGCGAAGCGCCGCATGATCTCGTAGCCGAACTCGTGGTCGTGCTCGCACTTGGTGCGCACGCAGGTCGCGTCGAGCGAGATGAGGGCCGCCGGCTCGAGCGCACGCGCGCCGAAGTGCCAGCGATACGGCGGCAGCAGCCACGACCACCCCAGGATGTCGCCCTCGTCGAGCGTCTGGATCGTCACCAGCCCCTCTTGCGGCGTGACGCTCGTGATCGCGATGCTCCCGTGGCGGACGACGAAGAACGACCGCGCCAGCTCACCCTCACGGAAGAGGAACTCGCCGCTGTCCACTCTCAGCGTGACGGCGCAGCCGGCGAACAGCTTCAGATGGTCGGGTGCGAGCCCCGAGAAGAACGGGTGCTCGGCGAGCAGTTGCTCGAGTGTCTTCATGGGTGAGCTCCAGTCCTGCGCGTCGGGCCGGTGCGGGGTGCGGTGTCGGCGACCGCGGCCGCTTCCAGGGTGATGTCGATGCCGACGGGGCACCACGTGATGCACCGGCCGCAGCCGACGCACCCCGAGGTCCCGAACTGCTCGTGCCACGTGGCGAGCTTGTGCGTGAGCCACTGGCGGTAGCGCGACCTGGGGGAGAGCCGCACGCTGCCGCCGTGCATGTAGGAGAAGTCGACCGAGAAACACGTGTCCCACCGCCGCAGCCGGGCCGCCGTCTCGCCGGCGAGGTCGAGACGATCCTCCACGGTCGTGCAGAAGCAGGTCGGACACGCGAACGTGCAGTTGCCGCACGTCAGGCACTTCTTCGCGACCGTCTCCCAGCGCGGATGCTCGAAGTGCGCGAGCAGGCGCGCCGGAAGCTGCGAGGTGTCGAGCGCGCGCCCCATGCGTGCGCGCGCGCGATCGACGGCAAGATGCGCCTCGTCGGCGGCGTCCTCGGGCGCCTCGGCCGCGCCGAGCGCCACGACCATCGCCGCGCCGGCCGTCGTGCGCGCTTCGAGAAGGGAACGCGCCGGCCCCGCCCCGTCCAGTTCGGTGAGCACGAGGTCGGCGCCCGGGCCCGCGTCGGGTCCCGTGCCCATCGACGCGCAGAAGCACGTGCCGCACGGCTCGGTGCACTGCACGGCGAGCACGAACATCCCCCGCCGCCGCGCCGCGTACGCGGCGTCGGGCCACGGACCGTCGCGCAGTGGTGCGTCGAGCCGCCCGATGGCGGCGAGATCGCAGGGCCGCACGCCAACCAGCGCCAGCCGACGCGGCGGGCCGCTGTCGATCGGTTCGAAGACGAGCCGTCCGTCGCGGCGCACCGCCCGCCAGATGGTCAGCTCCGATGGATGGAGCACGCGCTTCCAGGGCGTGGCCGGAGGACCGGTGGGCCAGCGCGCCGCGTGGTCCCCGGGCATGGTCATCCGGTAGCGCGCCGGTGCCTGTTCGGTGACGGCGCCGAACGCAATCTCGCCGGCCGTCCGGATTTCGTCGCACACGACGGCGCCGTCGCGCACGACGGGCGCGATGACGCGGTGGTCGCGGGCTAGGAGCTGGATCAGGCGCTCGAGGTCGGCCTGCGCCAGAAGAGCGGCGGCGAGCGCGGCCGGTCTCGGTGCGATCGCACCCGGGCCGGGCATGAGCCCCCCCAGTCGGATCCAGGACACCGCCGGGAAAAATATTTCCGGCCGTGCCACGAAGCGGACTCGGCTGGCCGCTGGATCCGGGGAGCGGAGGGCCGGGCCCGAGGGGGCGTGCGCTCACGAGGCCGGGCGGCCTCGTTACGACAGAAAATACCTCGGGCCGAGCACCCCGGTCAATGCGCGCGGCGCGGACATGCGTGCGGCGCGGACG
>JAHDVQ010000042.1:17976-28528 GCA_023384595.1 Vicinamibacteraceae bacterium
GAGCGCGGCGCGGGCCGGCTGGGCCGCCGAGGCTACCAGCGCTCCGCGTGAATGCGCCACGACGCGAGGCCCAGCTCGCCGAGCGTGCGCGTGAGGTGATCGACGAAGCCGGGGGGGCCGCACACGAACGCGCGCGCCGACTCGGCGTCGAGGCCGGTCGCCAACCGCGCGCGATCGATGCGCCCGAGAAACGAGCGGCGCCGGTGCACGATGCCGCCGGCGACTCCTCGCGGCGCGTCCTCGATCCGATCGGACCGCGTCGTGTGGGTGACGACCTCGAAGCGCCCCCCGCTCGCCGCGGCGGCCTGGCGGAACTCGTCGAGGAAGACGAAGTGCGCGGACGAGCGCGCCGAGTAGTGCAGCGTCACGCGCGTGTCCGGGGCGCGCACGACCAGGGCGCGCCACATGGCGCGCAGCGGCGCGATGCCGGTGCCGCCGGCCAGCAGCAGCACGTGCGACGCATCGAGGCGCGCCGGCAGCACGAAGGAGCCGAGCGGCCCTTCGGCCTCGACGAGACGTCCCGGCGCCGCACCACGAAGGTGCAGGCCGATGTCGTCTTCGTCCTCGGTGCCGAGCAGGAACATGAGCCGGCCGGCGGCCACCGCCTCGTCGGGCGAGCAGGCAATCGAGTACGGCTTGCGGAGGGGCTGGCCGTGAAGACCGAGCAGCATCGCTTGCCCGGCCTCGAAGGCCGGCGGAGCGTGCGCGGCGAGCTCCAGGTGCCAGGCGTTGGGCGAGGCGCGCCGGAGCATCGTCACCGGCATCACCAGCGGCGCGTCGGACCCGGCAGCCATCGCCCCGCGTCAGAATCCCATGACGTTGAATCCGGCATCGACCATGAGCACCTCGCCCGTGACGCCCCGGCCCGCGGGTCCGAGCAGGAACATGGCCGCGTCGGCGACCTCGCCGGTGTCCACCGTGCGCCGGAGCGGGGCCCGATCGCGATAGACCTGCAGGATGCTCGAGAAGCCGGCGATGCCCGAGGCCGCCAGCGTCTTGATGGGACCGGCCGAGATCGCGTTCACCCTGATGTTCCGGGGACCGAGATCGCTGGCGAGGTACCGCACCGACGATTCGAGCGCGGCCTTCGCCACGCCCATCACGTTGTAGTTCTGGAAGACGCGCTGCGCGCCCAGGTAGGTGAGCGTCAGGATGCTGCCGCCGCCGCGCGCGGTCATCAACGGCGCGGCCCCGCGCGCGAGGGCGATGAGCGAGTAGGCGCTCACGTCGAGCGCGACGCGGAAGGCCTCGCGCGGGGTCTCGACAAACGGCGCGGCCAGCGCTTCGCGCGGCGCGTAGGCGGCGCCGTGCACGACGAAGTCGAGTCCCTCCATCTCGCGGCCGATGGCCCCGAACAGCGCGTCGACCTGCGCGTCGTCCGACACGTCACAGGCCAGGAGGAGCGGCGGCTCCGGGAGCGCGGGAACGAGCTCGGTGACGTTCTCGGCCAGCCGCTCGTTCTGGTAAGTGAGCACCAGCCGCGCGCCCTCGGCGGCGGCGGCCTGGGCGATGGCCCACGCAATGGAACGCTTGTTGGCGACGCCGACGATGAGGCCGCACTTCCCGTCGAGCACACCCATGGTGATCCGCTGTTCTCCGTTCGGTGTCGAATCTGCGCGAGTCGCCGCGCCGCAGCGCGGGGGGAGCCGTGCCGGTTACCGCGGCTTGCCGTGATGCCGGCCGCGCCTGCCGCGCGCGCCGTGGGGGCCGTGGGGGCCGTGCTGACCTTGCTGGCCGT
The DNA here is from genome assembly GCA_023384595.1 of Vicinamibacteraceae bacterium. GTDB lineage: Bacteria > Acidobacteriota > Vicinamibacteria > Vicinamibacterales > JAFNAJ01 > JAHDVQ01. Next base: position 19,715 of record JAHDVQ010000042.1, read on the forward strand.
GCTGGCCGTGGGCGCCGGAGGGGTTGCCGTTGCGGGCGTGGGCCGCGTGATCGGCGCCCGTACGGCCACGCGGCTTGCGGCCGGGCCGCCCGTTCTTCTTGCCGTTCTTCTGCGGCGCGGGACTCTTGAAGCCGAAGTCGACGTCGCGCAGCGGACCAAGGCGCGCGCCGGGGAGGCGCAGCGTGAAGTCGGGCGCCTGCCGCGTCGCGGCCGGCTCGACGAGGGTCCGCGGCAACGTGGCGCGGATCAGCCGACGGTGCACCGGCCAGTCGTCGTCGGCCGCCGGAGCGGGTTCGGGGGCGGGCTCGACCTCGTTCGCGGGTGCCTGAGGCTCCTCCTGCGCCGCGACCGCAACCGGCTGGGCCGCGCCGGCAGCGTGCATCGCCGGCGGCGCGACGGGCTCGGCCGCCGAGGGAGCCGGCGGAGGGGGCACGTCGCCTTCTCCAGCCACCCGGACATCGGTCGGGCGGGCGAGGGCGGCCGCCTCGCTCTTCTTCCTCCGCGCGGGCACGCGCGCCTGCTTGTACACGTGCTCGGCATCGCACGTGGTGCATCGCGTCTGCTTGACTTCGTCGCCAACGAGGGCGACAACGGCGTGGTTGGTGAGGCGGCGTTCGCGCGGACAGTAGTCGTCGATGATGTCACCGAGCCGGAGCCGGCGTTCCTCCATGAAAATCCCCCGAAAAACTGTATTGAGCGGGCGGGAAGGGACTGCCACGTTGAAGGACGCGACAGTGTAGCAAAGCCGGCGGCACCGGACAACGCGCTCGCGCGGCAGGCGCGAGCTCCCGGGCGCAACAAAAACCGGCCGAGCCTCGGCGGCGGGCATCGCAGGCCCGCGGCTCCCGTGAACAGTTTACCCGCGTTGCCGTCCGCTTGTCTCCGACTGATTTGCCAGCCACCCGGTGAGCTCGTCGAGCGCGGCCGCCACCGCGGACGGCCGGGTCGACTGCGGCGTCTGCCGGGCTTCGACGCTCTGGCGGGCGGTGACGGCGCCGGCGACCGACTCGTCGAACAGCGGGTGGAACGCGCGCCACTCCCCGGGCGCGAGGTCCTCGAATCCGCGGCCCGACTCGCCGAGGACACGGACCATGGTCCCGACGACCTCGTGCGCCTCGCGGAACGGCACGCCTCGAGCGACCAGGAAATCGGCCACGTCGGTCGCGAGCATGAACCCGCCGGCGGCGCGCGTGGTGACCGCGCCGCGCACCGACAGCGTCGACACGACGATGGTCATCGCGGCGAGCGATCCCGCCAGGGTGTCCTCGGCGTCGAAGACCGCCTCCTTGTCCTCCTGCAGGTCCTTGTTGTAGCCCGACGGCAACCCTTTCAGCGTCGTGAGCCACGCGGCAAGGTGCCCGATGAGACGGCCCGACTTGCCGCGGACGAGCTCCACCGGATCGGGGTTCTTCTTCTGCGGCATCAGGCTGCTGCCCGTCGCCGCGCGGTCGTCGAGTTCGAAGAAGCCGAACTCCTCGGACCCGAACACGATGATGTCCTCGCCGAGCCGGCTGAGATGCACGGCGGTGAGCGCCACGGCAAAGAGGAACGTCGCCACGAAGTCGCGATCCGAGGTGGCGTCGAGGCTGTTGGCGACCACCCTCGAGAATCCGAGATCCCGCGCGAGGGCGTCGACGTCGATCGCGTAGGCGCAGCCGGCGACGGCGCCAGAGCCGGACGGGAGCGCGTCGAGGTCGTCGCCGACCGCAGCGAGCCGCTCGGCGTCGCGCCTGAGCGCGGCGGCGTGCGCGAGCCAGTAGTGCGCGACCAGGATCGGCTGTGCGCGGCGGAGGTGCGTATAGGCCGGCATCAGCGTCTCGCCGGCGGCGACGGCCTGCGCCCGGCACGCGTCGATGAGGCCGACCAGCGCGGCACGCAGCCGCGGAAGGCGCCGGCGCAGATACAGGCGGAGGTCGAGCGCCACCTGCTCGTTGCGCGAGCGGCCGGTGTGGAGGCGCTTGCCCGCCTCGCCGACGCGCTCGACGAGCTTCCGCTCGACGAACGCGTGCACGTCCTCGTCGTCACCGTCCAGGAAGCCCGGGGTGTGGGCGTCGGCCGCGAGGGCGGCGAGCGCCGCGTCGAGCGCCACGGCATCGTCGGCCGTGAGCACGCCCGCCCTGGCAAGGGCGCGAACCCACGCGCGGCTGCCGGTGACGTCGTCCTCGAAGAGGCGGCGGTCGAAGCGGAACGAGCTCCCGAAGGCGAACAGGTCGGCATCGGGCTCGCCGGCAAACCGTCCTGACCAGAGGTGGGCCACCGTTATGCCTCCGCTCGCGCGGTGAAGGCGGCCATGGGGGTAGCCGCGGGATGTGCCGCCGTCGCGCCGACGGCCCCTGCGCCGGCGGTCGTCCGGCGCCCGATCGTCTGGAGCCCGCCCTTGAAGAGCCGCAGGCAGACGCTGCCGGTGACGGCCGTCTCGAGGCGATCGACGAAGGCCTCGATGGCCTCGCGCAGCGGCGAAAACCACTGCCCGGTCCGCACGATCTCCACGTACGCCCGCGAGAGGTGCGCCTTGGCGAGCCGCGCGTCTCGCGAGAGCGCGAGCGCTTCGAGATCGGCATGCGCCGCGTGGAGGACGACGGCGGCCGGCGCCTCGTGGACGCGGCGGACCCGATCGCCGCCCGTGGCGTCGTCCACGATGTCGAGGCGGCCCACGCCGTGCGCTCCGGCAATCGTCTCGAGGCTCGCGACGAGCTCGGAGAAGGGCATCTCGACCCCGTTGATGCGCACCGGCACGCCACGGTCGAAGTCGATCTCGACCCGGGCCGGCTCGTCGGGGCCGTCGGCTGCCCGCCGTGTGAGCCCGAAGATCTCATCGGACACCGGCGGCCAGTCGTCGCCGGCCGGCGCGACGGCGACGATTCGGCCCCAGAGGTTGGCGTCGGGCGCGGGCGGGGCGCCGTAATCGGGCGGGACCAGGATCTCGAGCGACGTGTCGAGGGCGCGTGCCGGGGTCTCGAGCAGCGCGCGGCCGCCGGTTCGCTCCGCCCCGCCGTGCGCGACGGCTTTCGCGCCTTCCATGCCAGCCACGGCGACCACGTGCTGTGCGACGAGCGCCCGGCCGAGCGCCGCGGCCAGCGGCACCTGGCCGTCGAAGATGGCCCCGGCCCTCAGCGCGGGCAGCACGAAGCGGGTCGCGAACTCCTCGCGCGCGTCGATGACGTGGGCGCGCGCCGCGCCGAGGGCGAGCGCGCGCTGGCGGATGTCGTCGAGCTCACGGCCCTGGCCGAGATCGAGCGTGACGGTCACCACGTCGGCGTCGTGGTGCGCCTTCAGCCATGCGAGCGCCGCCGTCGAGGCGGGCCCGCCCGAGTACGCGAGGACAATCCTGGGCATGGACGGCGGACTCACTGGCGCGCGAGGCGCTCGAGCCGCCGGGCGAGGGCCGCGGCGCGGCGCTCGTCGCGCGCGATGACGAGGATGGTGTCGTCGCCGGCGATGGTGCCGACGACTTCCGGCAGCGTCGACCGATCGATGGCGATGGCGAGCACCGAGGCCTGGCCGGGATCGGTCCGCAGCACGAGGAACTGCTGGACCTGGTCGACGCGCCGGAGGAACTCCCCCACGGCGCGGCGCAGCTGCGCTTCGGCCGCGCCGGCGCGCCATGGCCCGTCGCCGGACTGCCGCTGGTAGGCGCCGTCGGACGAGCGCTTCACGAGCCCGAGTTCCTTGATGTCGCGCGACAGCGTCGCCTGCGTGGCGACGAAGCCCCGCTGTCGCAGACGCTGGCGCAGCATCTCCTGGCTCGAGATGGCGTCCCGTTCGACGAGTTCGAGGATGGCGGCCTGCCGGAATGACTTCATGAATATTCAGCTAAGTGCATAATCTATCGCACCCGGAATGGCCGTGTAAAGGCAAATTGTCGTGAATAATCTAGGACTTCGACGGCATGTGCATTGACGGACCTGACCCCGTGGATGTATAAGAATACTTTCGCCACGTGACACAGGAACCGCTCGACGTGCCCGCTTCCCCCCTTCGTGTCGCCATTGTCGGCGCCACCGGCTACTCCGGCGTCGAACTCGTGCGCCGCCTCGCGCGCCATCCCGGCGCGATCGTCACCGGCGCGTACGGATCGTCGGCGAGCGAGGCGCCCCGCCGCCTGCCGGGGCTCGCGCGCATCTGGGACGGCGAGGTGCAGCCGTTCGACGCCGGCCGCGTCGCGCACGAGAACGACGCGGCGATGCTCGCCCTTCCCGAACGGGCCGCCGCCGAGATCGCCCCGGCCCTGCTCGCCGCCGGCCTCCGCGTCATCGATCTCTCGGGCGCGTTCAGGCTGCGCGACGAGGGAGCGCGCGCGCGATGGTACCCCGCGACGGGCGCACTTCCCGAGGGCACGGTGTACGGCCTGGCGGAGCGCGACAGCGCGGCCATTGCCGGTGCGCGCCTGGTCTCGTGCCCGGGCTGCTACCCCACGGCGGCGCTGCTCGCGCTCGGCCCGCTCGCCGACGCGGGACTCCTCGCGGGCGACGTCATCGTCGACGCCAAGTCTGGCATCTCGGGCGCGGGCAAGGCCCCGTCCGACCGCACGCACTTCTCCGAGAACCACGGCAGCGTCGCCGCCTACGGCGTCTTCACGCACCGCCACACGGCGGAGATCGAACAGGAACTCCGACACGCGGTCACCTTCGTGCCCCACCTCGTGCCGCTCGATCGCGGCATCCTCGAGACCATCTACGTGCGCGTCCCCGGGGGGACGACGGCCGCGGACGTCGCTTCGGCGTTCGAGTCCGCGTACGCGGAGGCGCCCTTCGTGCGTCTCACCGGCACGGCGCTGCCCGAGATCAAGCACGTGGCCTACACCAACTTCTGCGACATCGGCTGGGTGCTCGACGAAGCCGGCGGCCGCCTCGTGGTGATCGCGTGCCTCGACAACCTCGTAAAGGGCGCCGCCGGGCAGGCGATCCAGAACTTCAACGTCGCCTTCGGGCTCGACGAGCGCGCGGGCCTGCTGTGACCACCATCGCCCGGCCCTGGGTCGTGAAGCTTGGCGGTGAGCTCGTCGAGCCGGGCCCGCGCCTCGACGCGTCGGTCGCGTCGGTGGCCGCGCTCGCGACGCGTGTCCCGCTCGTCGTCGTCCACGGCGGGGGGCGCGAGATCGACGCCGAGACCGCGCGGCGGGGGATCGAGAAGCGCGCCGTCGACGGCCTGCGCCTGACCGATGCGGCGACGCTCGACGCGGTCGTGGCGGTGCTCGCCGGTACCGTCAACACGCGCTTCGTCGCGCGGTTGGTCGCCGCCGGCGCCAGAGCCGTGGGGCTGACGGGCGCCGACGCCGGCGCCGTCCTCGTGCGGCGTGCCCCGGCGTGGCGCGCCGCCGACGGCCGCCTGGTGGATCTCGGCCTGGTGGGCGAACCGGTGCCCGACGCCGCGCGCGCGGCGCTCGTCAACGACCTCCTGGCCGGAGGCTACGTGCCCGTCATGGCCTCGCTCGCCGCCGACGAAGCCGGGGTGCTCTACAACGTCAACGCCGACACGCTCGCCGCCCACGTGGCGGCCGCTCTCGGCGCGGCACGGCTCGTGCTGGCTGGCGCCACACCAGGCGTGCTCGACGAGGCCGGACACACCATCGAGGTGCTCGACGAGGCCGGCCTCGCCACGCTCGTGGCCGCCGGCACCGCGTCGGCGGGCATGGTGGCCAAGCTCGATGCCGCACGCAAAGCCCTCGCGGCCGGCGTGCCGGACGTGACGATTGTCGACGGGCGAGCGGGGATCGATCCCGACCGGGCGCCGGCGACGCGCCTGTCGCGAGGCCGGGTGACACCCGCCATGGAGGAACGATGACCAGGGTCGCGCAGGGACCGACACTTCAGGACATTCAGGCGCTGGAGATCGCACACGTGCTCCAGACCTACCGGCGGCAGCCGGTGGCCTTCGTCCGGGGGCACGGCGTGCACCTGTACGACGCCGAGGGCCGGGCGTACCTCGACTTCCTGTCGGGGATCGGCGTGGCCACGCTCGGACACGCGCACGAAGGGCTCGCGGCGGCGCTGGCCGATCAGGCCGCCACGCTGCTGCACACCTCGAACCTCTTCTTTCACCCGCTGCAGGGCCGGGTGGCGGCCGCGCTCAGCCGTCTCTCGGGACTCGAGCGCGCCTTCCTGTGCAACTCGGGCACCGAGGCCAACGAAGCCTGCCTGAAGTTCGCGCGCCGCTACTGGCGCGCCCAGGGCGTCACGGACCGCACGGACTTCGTCGCCTTCGCGCACGGGTTCGCCGGCCGCTCCATGGGCTCGCTCTCGGTGACGTGGGACGAGCACTACCGCACGCCGTTCGCCCCGCTCGTGCCCGGCGTCACCTTCGTCGATCCCGACCGGCCCGAGGAGGTCGCCGCCGCCGTCACCGGGAAGACGGCCGCCGTCATCGCCGAGCCCATTCAGGGCGAGGGCGGCGTGCGCCCGCTGCCGCAAGCCACGGCCGACGCCATCCGCGACGCGTGCGCCAGCACGGGGACGCTCTTCATCGCCGATGAGGTGCAGTGCGGCCTCGGCCGCACCGGCGAGTATTTCCACTTCCCGGCGGTGGGCCTCTCGCCCGACCTCGTCGCGGTGGGCAAGGCCCTTGGCAGCGGCATGCCCGTCGCGGCCGCGCTCGTGAGCGCGCGCGTCGCCTCGGCGATCGCCTTCGGCGATCACGGCACCACCTACGGCGGCAATCTGCTGGCCTGCCGCGCGGCACTGTGCTTCCTCGACGCGCTCGAGGGCGGCCTGCTCGCACACGTGAAGAGCGTCGGCGCGCTGCTCGGGGCCGAGCTGCGGGCCCTGGCCTCGCGCCAGCCCGCGATTGTCGACGTGCGCGGCAAGGGACTCATGTGGGGCCTCGTGCTCGATCGCGACGCGGCGCCGGTCGTGCCCGCCGCGCTCGCCCGCGGTCTCGTCGTCAACCGCACCGACGAGCGCGTCGTCAGGCTCCTTCCACCCTACATCGTCACCAATGCGGACGTGCACGACGGCGTCGCGCGACTCGAAGCGGCACTGGCCGACGTCGTGGGAGGCCCCTCGTGATCCCGATCGCGGCCGGCGTCGTCACGTTACGTCCGGGCGAGCCGCCGGATGCCGCGGCCATCGCGCGGATGATCGTCGCCAACCTCGAGTCGGGACACCTGCTGCCGCGCACCGTCGACGAGATCGCACGGCACGCCGGACGATTCCTCGTCGCCGTGGATGGGAACACGGTGGTGGGATGCGCCGAGCTGGCGCCTCTCAGCCGCGCCGTCGCGGAGGTGCGCTCGCTCGTCGTCGATCAGGCGTGGCGCGGGCGCGGAATTGGCGGGCGGCTCCTCTCGGCGCTTCGCCGCGAGGCGCGCCGCCGAGGTTTCCAGACGCTCTGCGCACTCACGCACGACCCGTCGCCGTTCGTGCGCCTTGGATTCGAGATCGTGCCGCACGTCTGGTTTCCCGAGAAGATTGCCCTCGACTGCACGGGCTGCCCCCGGTTCCGACGGTGCGGTCAGCAGGCTGTCGCCCTCGCCCTCGAGGCCGGGGCCGTCCGGGTGCCGATGGGTGGCCACGCGCGGCTGCCGGCGAGCGCCGGCGCCCCCCTCGGGATCACCGGCGCACCGCGCGTCAGACCCAAGCTCGCAAGGAGCGCCTAGTGGCGACGATCGACGTCATCGGGGGGGGCATCACCGCGCCGCGTGGCTTCACGGCGGCGGGCATCGCGTGCGGGATCAAGAAGAACGGCCGGCGCGATCTCGCGCTCGTCGTGTCGGACCGGCCGGCGGCGGCGGCCGGGATCTTCACCGTCAGCCTGGCGCCGGCCGCGCCGGTCGTGGTCTCGAGGGCCCACCTCGACGCGACGGCGGGCGTGGGGCGGGCGGTGGTCATCAACAGCGGCTGCGCCAACGCGTGCACCGGGGCCGAAGGGCTCGAGACGGCGCGGCTCATGACCATCGAAGCCGCGCGCGCCCTCGGTTGCGACGCCGAGGAGGTGCTCGTCGCCTCGACCGGCGTCATCGGAGTGGCCCTCGATCGGCTCGTGGCCGGTCGTGGCATCATCGCGGCGGCGGCCGCGCTCGATCGCCGCCACCACGCGGAGGCGGCCGAAGCCATCATGACCACCGACCCCTTCCCGAAGAGCGACGCCGTGCGCGTGACGCTTCCGGGGGGGACCTTCACGGTGGGAGGCATGGCCAAGGGGTCGGGCATGATCGAGCCGATGATGGCGACCATGCTCGCGGTGCTCACGACCGATGCCGCGGTACCGCCGGCACTCCTCCGGCGGGCGCTCGTGGAGGCCTGCGACACGACGTTCAACGCCATCACCGTCGACGGCGAGTGCTCGACCAACGACAGCGTGTTCGCGCTGGCCAACGGCGCGAGCGGCGTCGAGATCGACGAGCGGAGCTACAGCGTGCTCGTCGAAGCGCTCGCCAGCGTCGCGCGCACGCTCGCCCTCGACATCGTCCGCGGGGGCGAGGGGGCGACCAAGCTCATCGAAGTGCGCGTGACGGGCGCCGCCTCCGGCGAGGACGCGCGCCGCGCGGCGAAGGCCATCGCGAATTCGTTGCTCGTGAAGACGGCCGTGCACGGGGGCGATCCCAACTGGGGCCGTCTCGTGGCCGTCGCCGGCCGCTGCGGCAGCGCCTTCGACCTGGCCCGAGCCCGCGTCACGATCGGCGAGGTCGAGCTGTTCGTCGACGGGCGGCCGTTCGACGAGCGCGCCGACGACGCGGGCCGTCACCTCGCGGGCAGGGAGGTGGTGCTGCAGGTCGACCTCGGCACCGGGGGCTCGTCCGAGGCCACGGTCTGGACGTGCGATCTGTCGGCCGAGTACGTCAAGATCAACGCCGAGTACCGGACGTGACGCGATCCG
>JAHDVQ010000296.1:0-1342 GCA_023384595.1 Vicinamibacteraceae bacterium
GCACGAATCGCCTCGGCCGACATGCTGCCCACCGCGTAGAGGAAGAGGCCGAGCAGCACGTACTTCAGCGACCGCAGGGGGATGTCCAGCCAGCGCGGCGGATCGAACGTGCGGCCGAAGGTGGCCACGCCGCCCTTCCAGAGCCACTCCGACAGCGTGCCGACGGGGCAGAGCCAGCTGCAGAACGCCTTGCGGAAGACGAGCGACACGGCGAGGAACCCGACGAGCAGCACCATCCCGGCCGCGTGGGCGGGCGGCATCGACCACGTGGTCACCGTGTACTTCAGGTTCATCAGCGCCGCGATGGGGAGCCATCCTTCGACGCCGGGCGGCCGCGTCACGTAGAGCGTCTGCCCGCCGGTCTCGTAGAAGCGAACCCACGTGTAGAAGAGCGCGCCAATCCACAGGTTGAGCAGGAGAAAGCCTACCTGGACGGACTGGCGCAGGAACGGCGTGTCGCTGTGCGGCCGGCGGTCGATGCGCCTGATCGACCGCCGGACACGCGCGTCGTGGACGGCTGGCGGATTGGGTTCGAGCGGGGAGGGACCGTCGGGGAGGAAGGCGCGGAAGTGGGACACGAAACGACTCCGTGCCCCAGCCTACCGCCCTGGCCCCCCGAGGGCGTTGATCGGGATCAAGAAGCGGCACGCCCGCGGCGATCATCAAGTCGACGCCGGGGCCGGCGGACCGCCGGCTATCGGCAGAGCAGCGTGGCGTCGCCGTAGTAGGCGAGCGGTGCGCGCAGCAGGCTCTCGCACGTGGCGGCGTCGAGCCGCAGGCGGCCGGGCACCGGCGTCGACGACGCGGCCGATGCCGGCGCCTGGCGCCCGAACCACCGCGTCGAGAGCAGCGTCGACAGCAGGCCCCCCTGCTCGACGCGCGGCTTCACGAGCTGGTAGTCGTCGCCGAGCTTCGCCAGGTCGGCGAGCGCATCGAGGCTCGCGCCACGGTCCTTCACATCGTCGATGAGCTTGTAGGTCCGCGCATCGGCCGTGCCGAAGATGTGCGCGCCCATCTGGTCGCGGACGACCGCTTCGTCGAGGCCCCGGTTGCGAGCCACGTGCGTCACGAAGGCCGCATACTCGCTGTCGACGCCGCGCTGCAGCACGTCGAGTTCTTCCGGCGTGGGGCGACGGAACGGGTTGCCGAGGTCCTTGCCGCGGCCGGCCGAGACGATGGTCTGCTCGATGCCGCCGCGCGTGCTCACGCCCTCGCCGAGCAGGCCGCCGTCGAAGGCCACCGGGTCGTCGTAGTAGACGAGCTGAGGCCCCAGCACTCCCACGCTGCCGATGAAGCTGCCGTGGTCGGCATAGATGCGGTCGGCCCCGGCCGTGGCCAGGAC
>JAHDVQ010000296.1:1442-3136 GCA_023384595.1 Vicinamibacteraceae bacterium
CGATGAAGCTGCCGTGGTCGGCATAGATGCGGTCGGCCCCGGCCGTGGCCAGGACACCACCCGACGCCGAGAGTCCCTCGACGTACACGACGACAGGCTTCTTCGCCTGCCGCATCGTGGTGATGCCGTCGTGGATGGCGCGCGAGCCGAAGATGGTGCCGCCCGGCGTCTGCACGTGAATGAAGGCGGCCTTCACGCGATCGTCCTTCGCGCCCTGTTGGAGCGCCGCCTTGACGGCGTAGCCATAGGTGATGCCCGACGGGAACAGCTGGTTCGCGAGGTTGCGCACGGGCGTGCCCAGGATGATGCCGTCGACCCTGAGGGCGAGCACGTGGTTCTTGCTGTCGCGCTTGCCCTCCTGGTAGACGAAATCGGTCTCCGATGGCTGCGCCGCGGCCAGGCCCGACTGCGCCATGCCGGCGCCGAGGCCTGCCGAGAACGTGAAGACGATCAGGAAGACCAGGAACGTCGCGAACATCGCGCCGAACGCGATCCCGATCGCGTAGCCGATGCCCTTGACGATGGAGTCGCCGAACGAGGTCATTGTCGATCCCTCTCGCGGGCGCACCGTGCGCCCGAACGCCCTATCGTAGCGCACCGCGGCTATACTCCCGCCATGACGGGGCGTTTCAGAAGCATCGAGACGATCGGGTTCATCGGCCTGGGACTGATGGGGCGTCCCATGGCGCTCAACCTCTTGCGCGCGGGTTTCCGGCTCGTGGTCCGAAGCCGGAGCCGGCCGCCGGTCGAGGCGCTCGTCGAAGCGGGTGCGGTCGAGGGGGCAACGCCGGCCGATGTCGCGGCGGCCTCGGACGCCGTCATCACCATGCTGCCCGACACGCCCGACGTCGAGGCCGTGCTCGAGGGGGCCGACGGCGTGTTTGCGGGCGTCCGGCCCGGCACGCTCGTCATCGACATGAGCACCATCGCGCCGGCGGCGGCGGTGCGTTTGGCGGGGGAAGCCGAGGCGCGCGGGGCCGCGTTCCTGGACGCACCGGTGAGCGGCGGCGAGATTGGCGCCATCGATGCCACACTGTCCATCATGGTGGGCGGCGCGCTGGAGGCGTTCACGCACGCCGGACCGGTGCTCGGCGCGCTCGGGCATCCCGATCGCATCGTGCACGTCGGCGCGGCCGGAGCGGGGCAGATCACCAAGGTGTGCAACCAGATGGTGATTGCCACGACGCTGGCCGGCGTGGCCGAAGCCTTCGCGCTCGCCAGCAAGCGTGGCGTCGATCCGGCGCTGGTGCGTCGGGCGCTCCTCGGCGGCTTCGCGTCGAGCCGGGTGCTCGACGTGCACGGGCAGCGCATTCTGGACGGGAACTACCGCCCCGGATTCCGCGCGGAACTGTTCCACAAGGACCTGAAGATTGCGGCGCGGACGCTCGGCGAGGCCGACGTGCCGGCGCCGGTCGTGTCGGCGGCGGCGCAGCTGGTGGCGGCCGTCGTCGCGTCTGGTCGCGGCGGCGACGACTACTCGGCGCTCGCCACGATCGTGTTCGACCTGGCAGGATTGTTCTCGGAGCCGCTGGGGGACGATTAATCGGGGGATCGGCGGATCGGCGGATCGGCGGATCAGCGGATCGGCGGATCGGCGGATCGGCGGATCGGGGGATCGGCGGATCGGCGGATCGGGGCACGCCAGCACCCGCCAGCCTGCGCGTTGGAGGCATCATCATGTTTCGATCGACCAT
>JAHDVQ010000043.1:0-24040 GCA_023384595.1 Vicinamibacteraceae bacterium
CCGTCGAGCAGGTCGATGGCGGCCGTGATCGTGGGGCCTCGCGTGGGCGTGACCCGGCGGAACGGGTGGAAGGCGGGCGTCAGGAAGTCGCCGTTGCTGCTCCATCCGTGCCCGAGGCGCGCGCTCACGCCGGGAAGCGTTCCTTGCTCGCGCGCGGCCCGCAGCAGGATCTCGGTCGAGCCGAGCGAGCCGGCCGCGAGCACCACGAGACGCGCGCGGACCCGGCCCGGGTGCCGTACGCCGCCCTCGAGCCGATCGAACGAGACCTCGTAACCCTCGCCGACCGGGGCCAGCCCCGTCACCAGGTGCAGCGGCCGCACGTCGGCGTGCTGCTGCTCGGCCTGCGCCAGGTAGTTGTAGTCGAGCGTGTTCCGCGCCTTGACGCGGCAGCCGATGTCGCACGTGCCCAGGTGGATGCACGTCCCCTGCTCGACGCCCTGCGCGTTGTGGACCGTGCGCGAGTGGTGCACGCCGTGCGCGTCGGGCAGGCCGTAGTGCCAGGCCTCGTCGAAGGTCACCGCCAGGTCGAGCGGCATGAACCGGTCGCCGAAGCCCGACGCGACGGCCGCCTCGCGCAGCAGCTTCGTCCTCGCCGGCCACTGCGACGGTGGCACGGGCGCGGCCCCCATCATGCGCTTGACCGTCGCATAGTGCGGCCGCATCACGTCGGCGGTGATCTCCGGAGGCCACCCGCCGGCAAACGTCTCGTCGGCCGCGTCGACCAGGATGTTGGCGTAGACGAGCGACCCTCCGCCCACGCCGGCCCCCTGGACGACGGTCATGTGCGGAAAGACACGGAAGTCGAACCAGCCGTGCCGGCTCTCGGGGTGCGCGGCGTCGTACACCCAGGCATCGTCGAGCTCGCGCGGGAAGTCGTCGACCGTCCAGCGGCGGCCGCGCTCGAGCACGATCACCCGGTATCCCGCCCCGGCCAGTCGCGCCGCGACGACCGCTCCGCCAAACCCGCTGCCGACGACCACCACGTCCGCGTCAACGGCCATTCGCACTCCTTGCCGGGCGTCTCACCGGCGTTTCTCGCACCGCCAGCCTTCCATCCTGGGTCAGAAGGGCCCGACGTCGATCACCCGCCGCGCGTAGACGTCCCACAGCTTGCCGAGGAACAGCGCGCCGAACCGGTTCAACGCCGAGAGCCGATCGCCCAGCGTGGGTCCCTCGGTGCGAAACGTCGTGAGCTGGCGCAGGAACGCGGCCTCGTCGATGCGGATGATGCCCCGCGCCAGCACGGGCGCGCCCGCGTCGCCTCCGGGCGGCACCGTGCCCTCGAGGAGCGTCGTGTAGAGCGTCGTCGTGTCGGACCAGACGTCGAGGCCCGCATCGTTGCGCACCTCCTTGTGGCCGATGAGCGTGCGCGCCGATCCGTCGCCGGCCGTGAAGTGCAGGCGATACCGCATCTGCTTCACCGCCGGATCGTCGTCGTGGACGAACAGGTTGAAGATCCCGCGGTCGATCGTCCGCCGCCCTCCGACCAGCGCCGACTCGACGGTCCCCGTCATCGCCGCCTCGTGGGCCGGTGAGGTGATGAAGCGGTCCACGTCGGCGACCTGCACGGTCAGGCGCACGGCCCACGCGTTGTTGGCTGCCCGCCCCTCGTCGTGACCGGTCTGCCAGTCGGGCGCCCCCGCCCGCACGAAGCCCTTCATCTCCTCGGTGAAGCTGAGCGAGGTGGGCTGGCGCGACACCGTGCTCGGATAGTCGGGCCCCCGGTTCGGGAGCGGAATGCCCTGGGCCTCGCACCACTCGCGCGCGCGGGCGACGCCCAGGTTCACGGCCTCGGCCATCCGGTCCTTCGACAGGTTGAACAGATAGTGCACCGGCACCTCGGCCTGGAGCAGCTTCAACGCGATGGGACGGCCGAACTCCCCCGCCTCGCCCTGCGCGAGACGGCGGTTGCTCTCCTCGATGCGCCGCCAGATCCCGAAGAAGTGCGTGTCGGCCGTCGTCTCGACGATGTGGAAGTACTGCGCGACGAAGCCGTCGCGCCACTCGTCGCGCGTGCTCACCGTCCAGATGGCCCAGATCTCGTCGGCGCCGCGGCGGATGGCCTCCTCGACGTTGGCATCGCTGATGAACACCGCGTCGAGGCACGTGTCGCCGTCGATCTCCACCGGAGGAAACCACATCGGCAGCGACACGGCCGCGATGAGCCGGTCCTCGTCCATTGCGGCCTGCGTCACCGTCTCGAGGCGCTTCTTCGAGAAGTTGAAGTAGTTGAACGTCCCGAGCCGCGTGCCATTGCGGATCGCCTGCCAGTCGACACCCCAGAACGGCAGCACGCGCGCGCGGAAGTTGTCGTAGGTGAACAGGGACGGCGCGTGAAGGAACCGCCAGTAGTGCTCCCAGTTCAGGTCGATGGGCAGGAACGGATCGAGCTCGCGCCAGTTGTCGGCGATCTGCCGTCCGGACATCCCCTGGCAGTACATCGCCAGGTTGAAGCAGCCGCCGCTCGCCCCGTCGGCGTGATCGAAGGTGATCCCGGCCTCGTCGAGCCACACTTCGAGCACGCCGGCCTGGAACCCCACCTTGAGCCCGCCGCCCGCCAGAATCAGCGCGCGCTTGCCGGCCATGCCTCCCCCTCTCGCGACACGCCGCTCCGCCTCCCGGCCATGCGGCCGGCTCCTGTCCGGCCGACGGTCATGGCGCCGTCATCTCGCGCGGGTAGACGCCCGCGATGAACGCCTTGTCGGTGGCCGACAGCTCCGGGTTCTCCTCGAGCGTCTGGCCGTCGAGCGTCCAGGTCGTCGGGAACGAATAGAGCATGATCGACTTGGGGTCGAACTCGGAGAACTGCGTGGTCGTCGCCGAGTAGCGTCCGAAGACGTTGTGATCGACCGTCGTCTTGTCCCAGAAGTTGGGCGGGCCCGCGAGATCGCGGTACACGACCGGCTTGTTCCAGTTGATGGTGGCGCCGGGACTCTGGTGCTCGTGGATGCATCCCAGCGCGTGGCCGAACTCGTGCAGCACCACCGACGAGTACTCGCGGTCGCTCGAGTCCGGCGTGAGCCACCCATAGTTCATCGTGGCCTCGTGCTCGCCGAACCACTCGGTGACGAGCGCGTCGGTTCCGACGGCCGACCACGACCCGTCGTCGGCGAAGGCGATGCGGATTTCGGCCGGACCCGAGTCGACGAAGTCGAAGCGGATGTTCGCGTGCTCCTCCCACACGCGCGCCCACTGCTCGACACGCTGCTTCACGATGCCGTCGCCCTCGAGGAACCGCACGCGCAGCACCCGCCCGGGCTTCCAGAGCTTGCCCGTCTCGAGCGCCAGTTCACGCCCGGCGGAATCCGATCGGGCGTTGGCCGGGTTCTCGGCGATGGCGACCTGGGCCGCCCTGCCGCGTAGATGATCGGGGACGATACGGTCGATGCATGCTCTCAGACGAGCCATGGTGGCCTCCTTCAGTGGTTCGAGTGCCGTGATGACCGGGGCCGGATGCCGATGACGGGTCCGGGCGTGACGGGCCGGCCCTTCCCTCCCGATTCCGCCGGACCGCCGCCGTCTGCCGAGTCGACGCTCTTCACGCCCGCCAGCGGGCCTGCCGGTTCGATGTCGCCGAGCGCCTCGTCGTAGAGCGCGAACCACGGGAGCCCGTACGCCGCGTAGGTCGCCGCGTCGATCGGGGTCGGCGGCGGCCTCCGTCCGGTGAGCGTCGTGAACGCACGGGTGTCGACGAGGTGCACGACGATGGGGGTCGCCGAGGTGTCGTCCCACACGTCGACGCCGTGCGGGTCGGGGTGGATCCGCTGCGCGAGGCGGCCCCCCGCGCCGAGGCCGAGGGCCACGTCCTGCTGCGGCGCGTGCATCGCGACCTCGAACTCGATCTCCTCGGGCGGCTCGTCTGGAAAGCGCCCCGGCTTCGGCTCGTAGACGACGAGGCCGAGCGCGCCCTGCTCGGGCCCCTCGACGAGTTGCGATTCCACCGTCAGTCCGCGTCCGAGCGGCACCGCGACGAACTGCCGCACCCATCCCTCGCCGGCGTTGATCCCGTCGAGCCAGGGCTGCGCGGGGCAAACGAGGTAGTTCTGCGGCGAGGCGGACAGGCGGGGCGCGAACGCCTGCCCGGTCAGGGCGTCGACCCCGCCAAGGGCCACCTGCACGGCGTTGGGCTTCCAGTCGGCGCCGTCGAAGCCAATCCACAACGCCTCGCGCTGGTGGAGCGGGATGAAGAAGTCGGTGTCGCGCCAGCCCGCCGGCGGCTCCACGACGAGGTCGTCCCACGTCATCACCGGGAACGGGCCGAGGCCGGGCGGCAGCGGGTACGTGCCCCCGTCGTCGGGGACGCGCAGCGTCCGGTGGAACGACACGACAAGGCGCGGGCCGACGTGCACGCCGCGCTCGTCGAGGCGCACCTCGCTCATGGGCATTCCGCCTCCGCGCCGGAGGTGATCGTCATAGTCTCCGCGCAATCTCCAGCGCCGCGGCGGGGCGTGCCGCGGCGATCTTCGCCGAGGCCGAGGCGTCCGATGATCCGGCGGCCGCCTTCACGGCGGCCGCCTTGAGCAGGCCCTTGTCGGCCTGATCGGTGAGCCAGCGGCCGCCGCCCATGCCGACGAGCAGCGCGCCGACCAGCGCGGACAGCGTGAGCCCGACGGCCGGCGGCGTCCCGGCGACGGCGGGGGCGGCCGGTCCCAGGATCGCGTAACTCGCAAACGGTCCGTACAACCCCCAGGACACGGTCGCCGCCGCCGCGCCCACCGCCATGGTGCCCAGGAACCCCGGGCGCCAGATGGGCGTCGTGTCGACGACGTCGGTCTTGGGAAAGATGAAGCCGTTCTCGGTGAGCAGCGCGTTGACGGCGCCACCCACTGCACCCGCCACCGCGACGGCGAGCAGCATCCACCAGAGCGACATCGGGGACGCTCCTTCTCACAGGGGTTGCGCGTCCGCCGCCGTGCGGGCCGTGGGGGTGGCCCGGCCGCGGCGCCGGGGCGTGTCACTGACTCTCAGTGCGCCGGAGTGTAAGTCAACGTCTCGGCGCGAGCAAGCACGGCTGTTCGCGCGTGCCGCGACGGTGCGGACGTGAGGGGCGGCGACCGCGTCCCCCCTCGCCGCGCGCGCCGCCTCGCGGTATGCTTCCGTCGTTCCATTCGAGACCGGCGACGGCGCTCGTTCGAGAGGCACGTATGGCCGACGATTCCCGCGCGCGCTTCTATCAGCCCGCCCGCCTGGGCACCGCCTCCGAGTTCGCCCGCGACTTCGGCGGCCTGGCGATCAAGAACGTGAAGGAGGTGGGGCATCGCTTCCGGCTGATCCAGGCCGATCCGCTGGCGCTCAAGCTGGAGGCCGAGCGGCGCACGGGCAAGGTGCTCCCCGAGCGCGTGAACCAGGGCGCCAACTTCCTGCCGGTGTGCTTCCTCGAGATCGGCATGCGGCAGGTCCGCGCCGTGTGCAAGATCGAGACGAAGACGACCGACGCCAACGGGGTCGTCACACGATCGGAGGCGGGCACGGGGTTCCTCGTCGGAGTGAACCTGCTGCTCACCAACAACCACGTCATCGACTCGCTCGACACCGCGAAGGCCTCGTGGTGCCTGTTCAACTACCAGCTCGGGGTCGACTTCACGCCGCTCGACACGGTGGGGTTCCGCCTCGATCCCCAGCGCCTGTTCGTGACGAGCCCCTATGACGGCGGCCTCGACTACACCTTCGTGTGGATCGAGTCGGCCGCCTCCGAGCAGTTCGGGCGCGTCGAGCTGCACCGCAGCGCGTTCACGGTGCACCCGGGCGACTACGCGAACCTGATTCAGCATCCCGCGGGCCGGCAGAAGGAGATCGTGCTGCAGGACAACCAGGTGATCCAGGACACGGGGCTCGTCCTTCACTACACGTCGGACACCGAGCCCGGCAGCTCCGGGTCACCCGTCTTCAACAACCGCTGGGAGCTCATCGCGCTGCACCATGCCTCGGTGAAGAACACCGAAGGGTTGAGGCCCGACCCGGATCACCCCCCGCCGACCTTCCTCAACGAGGGGATCAAAGTCTCGGCGATTGCCGCCGATCTCGAGCGCCGCACGCAGCGGGGCGAGACGAGTGCCGCGACGGTGCTGGCGGCCTTCAAGGGCGTCGACTCGCTGCTCGGGTTCTTCGGCGGCCTCGGCCGCCACTCGCCGCCGTTCGGCGCGGTCGACGAGGGGATCGGCGGCCTCGAGACGATCTACAGCGGCGAGGGCGAGGACTTCGACGTCGGCGTCTGGAACGCGGAGTGGCTCACAGACCGCTACGAGCAGAAGCTCGAACGCGTCGCCGCGGCCGTGGCCGACCTGAACATCGACGTCTGGGTCCTCCTGAACTCCACGCCGCCGGCGGCGCGCGCGCTGGTCGAACGGCTGCGCACCGATTACGAGCTGCCGTACGACCTCGGCCTCGCCGAGGAGCTCGACGACGAGTCGCAGCCCGTCACCGTGGTCATCTGGAACACGACAACGGTGAGGGGCGGACGTGTGGACTGGCCGCGTGGCGTCGCCGCGTGGTTCGCGGTCGACAGCGCGCAGTTCGCCGAACTGGCGGCCGAGCCCGTGCAGGGGCCGCTCTTCGAGCGCTTCCCCGCGCGGTTCCGCTTCTGGTCGGCGCAGCGGCCGTTGCACATCGTGCCGTTCGAGTTCTCGCTCGTCCCCCTGCAGCTCGACGCGGTGGGCGCCGAATCGGGGCGCCGGCGCATGGCCTCGCGCGTGCTCGCCGAGGCCATCGTCCGCACCGGCGATACGCCTGGCGAGCACGACTGGCTGCTCGCCGGGGTCTACAACGCGGCCCTCACGACCGACGATCTGCGCGAGTCGTTCGGGGCCTCGTGTGCGGTGATGGCGGCCGAGGGGGAGGGGCCCCGGCCGTGCGCCTTCACCTATCTGCGCGGCCGGGGCTCGGCGCTCGAGCGCGTCTACGCGTCGACGGCCTTCACGGCGACGATGGGCGCCAACGAAGCGATGGACATCGCGCGGGACCGCGAACTGCCGCTGCACGTGAGGCGGTTGTCGGACGAGTGGCCGGCGCTCGTGCGCCTGACGCTGCACGAGCGCATCGACACCCCCGACCCGCTGCCCACGTCGCTCGAGGAGGCCCTGCAGACGGCCTCGACAGCGGCGCGGCGGCGCACGGCGGCACGCCGCCGCGCGACGTCACGCCGGCGGGGCTCAGGATCGCCGGCGCCCGCCGGCACCGGCGGCGCCGCGCCGACGCGGCGGCGTGCTGCCCGCCCGAAGGCGCGGCGTCGGCGTTGACGGGCCGGTTCTGCCATCGATGGCGGCCTGCAGGGCGGGCGCGAGCCATCTGACCAGGCCGTCGGCCCGCGCGCGGGTGAGCGCCGTCGGGGCAAAGAGCGCCCGCATGACCGCCGCGCCCATGAGGTGTGACGTCACCACCGCCGCCCGGACCATGGCATCGCGGCCCCCGAGCCAGCCTGCGAGCGGCCGGATGAAGCGCTGCTCGAGACCGGCCCGCAGCAGCGCCGCGCCGCGGGGACTCGACGCGGACCTCAGCATCAGCGTGATCGGGCTGGCGTCGCCGCCCGCTCCGCCGGCCGGAGTCACCAGGTGCCGCGCGAGGCGCCGGCCGAGCGTCGCCCGGTCGCCCGCAAAGAGCGCGGACGGATCCACGACGGCGGCGACGACCTCGGCAAACAGGGCGTCCTTCGAGCCGAAGTAGCGGACCACGAGCGCGGCGTCCACGCCGGCGGCGCGCGCGATGTCGCGCAGGCCGACGTGGTCGTAACCACGCGCGCAGAACTGCATCCTGGCATGCGTGAAGATGCCGGCCCGGGTGGCGGCGGCGTTCCGCCGCGCGCCGGCGGGCCGGCGCCCGGCCTCACGCCGCCGGCCCCGGCCGTGCGCGGCGTCTCCAGGTGTTGACATGGGCGGCATCGGAATTCCATTCTATATGTCAACGGTTGTTGACATGACTTCGTCCGCCAGGCCGTCACCCGCTGCCGTCTGCCTCCCCCCGGAGACGGCCGGCCCGCGCCGCGGGTCCGGACCCTCCCCCTCCTCCCGTCCGGACCCGCGGCCGGTCGCCGTCATCTCGGGTGTCACCTCGGGCCTCGGCCGTCTGACGACGGAGGCGCTCGTGGCGCGCGGCTACCGCGTCATCGGCCTCGTCCGGAGCGCCAGCCGTTCCGGTGCCGTGCTCGCCGCCGTCCGTGCCCTCGCTCCCGGGCCGCTCCCCGCCCCCGCCCCCGCCCCCGCCCCCAGCTTTGGTCCGAGCGCGGGGCCGGGCTCGCTGGAGCTCGTGCTCTGCGACCTGTCCTCGCTTCGCTCCGTGCGCCGGGCCGCCGCCGAGATTCGGGAGCGGACGACCCGGATCGACCTGCTCGTGAACAACGCCGGCGGCCTCGCCTCTGAACGCACGATCACCGACGAGGGGGTGGAGACGACGGTCGCCAGCAACTACCTTGGGCCCGCCGGACTCACCCTTTGTCTCCTGCCTCTCCTCCGCCGGGCGGGGAGGGCGCGCGTCGTCAACGTCGCCTCGCAGGCGCACGTCCTGGCGGGACACCCCGCCTGGGCCGACTTCGCCCGCAGCGTGCCGCGCCACCGCTTCCGCGCCTACGCGTGGGCCAAGCTCGCGCTCATCGTGTTCACCCGTGCCCTCGCCGAGCGCGTGGCTCGCCAGGGCATCGAGGTCTTCGCCTTTCACCCCGGCGTCGTGCGCACGGAGTTCGCGCGCCGCACCGGCGGCTGGCTGCAGTGGGCCGCGGCGATCGCGCGCCCGTTGATGGGCAGCGCCGCCGACGGCGCCGACGCGCTCACGTGGCTGGCGACCACGCCGCTGGTGCCGGCGCCATCCGGCGCGTTCTTCGACAGGCGAACGCCTCGCAGCCCGTCGCGCGCCGCGCGCGACGAGGATGCGGCCGGGCGGCTGTGGGCGCTCACGACCGCGACGCTCGGCTGCCCCGACGCTCCCGACGCCGATCGAGCCGCCGCTTAGCCCCAGCGGGTCTGGCCCGCTCGCGGGCCTCCGGCACGCGCCGGAGATGGCGTAGACTCTGCCAGACCATGCCCGGCGCGCTGAGCTCACCCGATCCGCTGCACGAGGCGTTGCGCGCGATTGTCGCGCCCGATCGCGTGCTCACGAGGCCCATCGACCTGGTGCGCTTCGCCTCCGACGCGAGCGTCTACCGGTTGATGCCGCGCGCGGTCGTGCTGAGCCGCGGCCCGGAGGAGATCCGGGCCCTGTTCGCGGCCAGCCGCGCGGCGCGTGTGCCCCTCACCTTCCGGGCGGCAGGAACGAGCCTCTCGGGCCAGGCCATCACCGACGGCATCCTCGTCGAGTCGGCGCGGTACTGGCGCTCGATCGCCGTCGAGCACGACGGGGCACGTGTTCGCCTGGGGCCTGGCGCGATCGGCGGCGACGTGAACCGCGCGCTGCGCCGCTACGGCAGGAAGATCGGGCCCGACCCGGCGTCGCTCAACTCCTGCACCGTCGGCGGCATCGTCGCCAACAACTCGAGCGGCATGTGCTGCGGCGTCGAGCGCAATGCCTATCACACGCTCGCGTCGCTGACCTTCATCCTGCCGTCGGGCACGACCATCGACACGGCGGCCCCCGACGCCGACGCGCGCTTCCGTGCGCTCGAACCCGTGCTGGCCGACGGCCTGCTCGCCCTGAAGGCGCGGCTCGAGGCCGACCGGTCCCTGAGCGGGCGCATCCGCGCCAAGTACCGTCTGAAGAACACCACCGGGTATTCGCTCAACGCGTTCCTCGACTTCGAGCGGCCGGTCGACATCTTCGCGCACCTGCTGGTGGGGTCGGAGGGCACGCTGGGGTTCGTCGCCGAAGCCGTCCTCGCGACGATCGCCGACCTGCCCGTGCGCTACACGGGGCTGCTGCTCTACCCGAGCATTCACGCGGCGTGTGACGCGATCGTGCCCTGGCGCCGGGCGGGCGCGGCGGCCCTCGAGGTGATGGACCGCGCGGCGCTCAGGTCGGTGGAACGCCAGGCCGGCGTGCCTCCGGCGCTGGCCACCCTCCCCGATGGCGCCGCCGGGCTGCTCGTCGAGCTGCAGTCCGCCGACGAAGCCATGCGGCCGGAGCTGGAGCGGGTGGCCCGCGACACGGTGGGCGGCATGACCTTCGTCACGCCGCCGCTCTTCACGCACGAAGCCGCCGAACAAGCCGCACTCTGGCGCGTGCGTGCGGGGTTGTTCCCGTCGGTGGGCGCCGTCCGGCGCCGCGGCACGACGGTCATCATCGAGGACGTCGTCTTCCCCGAGGGCACGCTGGCCGACGGGGCCATGGACCTGACGCGCGCCTTCGCGCGCTACGGCTATGCGAACGCCATCATCTTCGGGCACGCCAAGGACGGCAACCTCCACTTCGTCATCACGCCCGGATTCAACGACCAGGCCGAGATCGATCACTACGGCCGCTTCCTCGAAGAGGTGGCGGCGATGGTCGTCGAGCGGTACGACGGCTCGCTCAAGGGCGAACACGGCACGGGCCGCAACATGGCGCCGTTTGTCGAAGCCGAGTGGGGGCCCGAGGCGGTCGCGATCATGCGCGAACTCAAGCGGCTGGCCGATCCCGATGGGCTGCTGAATCCCGACGTGATCCTGAACCCGAGTCCGCGGGCGCACGTCGAGCATCTCAAGCCGCTGCCGGGAATCGACGTCGAGGTGGACACGTGCATCGAGTGCGGCTACTGCGAGCCGCAGTGTCCGAGCCGCGATTTCACCACGACGCCACGCCAGCGCATCGTGATCCGCCGCGAGATGGAACGGCGCCGTCAGAGCGGCGACCTGGAGGGCGTCGCCGACCTCGAGGCCGACTTCGCGTTCATGGCGATCGACACGTGCGCGGTCGACGGCCTGTGCGCCACCACCTGCCCGGTCGGCATCGACACCGGTGCCCTCACCAAGCGCCTGCGGGCCGAGGCGCACTCGGCGCCCGCGCAGCGATGGGGACGGCGCGTGGCCGAGCGCTTCTGGGAGATCGAACCGCTGGTGCGAACGGGGCTCCGGGCGGGACACCTCCTGGCCCGCCTCGGCGGCGACGGCACCGTGATCGGGCTGACCCGCCTGCTGCGGCGCGTCTTCGGCGAGCAGCACGTTCCGCTGTGGTCGCCGCCGATGCCGCGAGCGGCGCGCGCCGAGTTGCCGGCGTCGCGGCGCGAGGGCGCTGCGGCCGTGTACTTCCCCTCGTGCCTGTCACGGATGATGGGGGCGCTGCCGGAAGAGAACGCGTCGCTGTCGCTCCCGGACGCGCTGGTCACGATCGCGGCCCGCGCGGGGCGTCCGCTCCATGTCCCCGATGTCCGAGGGGTCTGCTGCGGGGTGCCGTTCTCGTCGAAGGGCTTCACCGAGGGACACGCCGCGGCGGTGAACCACGCGATCGAGCGGATGTGGGCATGGTCCGATGACGGCCGGCTCCCGGTCGTCGTCGACACGAGCCCGTGCACCTACGGGCTGAAGACGTGCCGGCCCGCGCTCACCGGCGAGAACCGTGACCGGTTCGATCGCCTCACCATCCTCGACGCCATCGAGTTCGTGCACGACGAGGTGCTGGGTCGCCTCACCCTGCACCCGGTCGAGCGCCGTGTAGCCCTGCACCCAGTGTGCTCGGTCACGAAGATGTTCCTCGGCCCGCGCTTCGAGGCCGTCATCAAGGCCGTGGCACGCGAGGTCGTGACGCCTCCGAGTGCGGGCTGCTGCGGGATGGCAGGCGACCGCGGCTGGCTCGTGCCGGGCCTGGCGGCGTCGGCCACAGCGGCCGAAGCGGTCGAGGTGCGGGAAGCCGGCGCCGAGCTGGGCGTCGCGAGCAGCCGCACGTGCGAGGCGAACCTCGCGCGCGCGACCGGCCTCGTGTACCGCTCGTTCGTGTTCCTGGTGGAAGAAGCCTCGCGCTGACCGGCGGTCGGGGTTCCTTTACTTCATGCCGGTGGGCACGCCGCGCTGGTACTTGGACCGCAGGTAGGCGGCCAGGTTGGCCAGCGTCTGCTTGTCGAGCCGCTTCGAGTAGTCGGGCATCCGCGAGCGCCCGCTCTCGGCGATCTGCTGCGCGGGATACCCCACCGCGAAATGCGACGAGGGCAGCAGGATGTCGGTCGCCAGCCGCTCGGTCGAGGGCAGGAGGAGACGCTTCCCTCCGAGGTGAATCGACGGCACGATGGCCGGCGCCGGGAACGACTCGCCCTCCACGTCGTGACACGCGTGACACTGCAGCGCGACGAACGCCTCGCGCCCGGCGGCGGCATCGCCGGCGGGCAGGTTCGTGGCCTCGGGCGGCGGGGCGTCACCACAGCCAACGGCCACCGCGGTCAGTACCGCCACGATGCACACTCGCCACATGGTCGCCTCCCTCGGTTTGGGCACCCGTCATCGGGTCTCCGATCGGCCGAGAAGCAAGGACAGGACCAGACCCACCCGGTCGAAGAGACTCGTTTTTTGGCTCGTCAGCGGGCACGGGCGCCTCCGGACCAGCCGTGGCACGGCTTGCCACCTCGGCCGGTGCCGGAGAACCGGCAGCCCGCCGATCTCGTCTACCCCGTCATCGGGTAGAATCCCGGTCTGCTACTCCTTCATCGACGGCCGGCGGTCGCGCGCGTCGCCCCCCGTCTTCCCCGGGATCGTTCATCCATGACACGCCCAGTGTTCGAGAGTGCTTCGTTACCCATGACGTGGCTCCGCTCCGCCCTCGTGGTGGCTCTGCTTCTGTCGGGTTTTCCGCTGGTCGCCTGCAACGGGCAGGGTCAGGCCGCGCCCGCCGGACCGCCGCCGGCCACCCCTGTCCGGCTGGAAGTGGTGACGGCCACCGACGTGGCGGACACCACCGACTACGTCGCGACCGTGCGTGGCCAGCGCTCGGCCACGGTGCAGCCGCAGGTCGACGGCATCATCCGGCGCATCCACGTGCGTTCCGGGCAGACCGTGCGGGCCGGCACGCCGCTCGTGCAGATTGATGCCGCCCGCCAGCAGGCCGCCGTGGCGAGCCGCGAGGCGGCGATCGCGGCGCGCGACGCCGATGTCGCGCTGGCGCGGCAGCGTGCCGAGCGGCTGCGCGAACTTCGCCGCCAGGGCGTCGTGAGCCAGGACGAACTCGATGCGGCCGAGGCCGCGCTCACATCGGCCGAGGCGGCCGCCACCGCGGTCCGGGCCGAGCTGCGCGAGGGGCGCGTCCAGCTCCAGTATCACCAGGTGCTCGCGCCGGCCTCCGGCATCGTCGGCGACATCCCGGTCCGCGTGGGCGATCGCGTCGTGCCCGACACGGTGCTCACCACGCTCGATCAGTCCGACGCGCTCGAGGCCTACATCCAGGTGCCCGTCGAACGGGCGCGCGACCTCCGCGTGGGCACGCCCGTGACGATTCTCGGGCCGGGGGGCGAGCCGCTGGCCGAGACGCGGGTGTCGTTTGTCTCGCCGCGGGCCGAGGGCACGACGCAGTCGGTGCTGGCCAAGGCCCCGCTCACGAACGGCGCGGCGGGGCTCCGGACGGCGCAGTACGTGCGGGCGCGCCTGCGCTGGTCAACCGCCCCGGGACTGCTCGTCCCCGTGCTCTCGGTGGTGCGGGTCAACGACCAGTACTTCGTGTACGTGGCCGAGCCGCAGGCCGGCGGCGGGCTCGTGGCGCGTCAGCGCCCCGTCAAGGTCGACCGCGTCGTCGGCGATGCGTATCTGGTCGAGTCGGGTCTCACCGAAGGCCAGCGCATCGTCGTCGGCGGCGTGCAGAAGATTCTCGACGGGGCCCCGATCCAGGAGGCCCCGCGGGAGCCTGCCGGAGCCCAGAGCCAGACGGGTGGCGGCGACGCGGGCGCCGCTCCTGGAACGTCAGCAAAGTAGGGCCGCGCATGTTCGTCGACACGTTCATCCGCAGACCCATCCTTGCGTCGGTCTGCTCGCTCGTCCTGGTGCTGGCCGGGCTCATCGCGATCCCGACGCTTCCCATCGCGCAATTCCCGCAGATTGCCGCGCCGCAGGTGGTGGTCTCGTCCTTCTATACCGGCGCGAGCGCGCAGGTCGTCGAGACGGCGGTGACGACACCGCTCGAGCAGGCCATCAACGGTGTCGAGGGCATGGCCTACATGACCTCCACGAGCGGCAACGACGGCACGAGCCAGATCACGGTCACCTTCGACGTGACCCGCGACATCGACATCGCGGCCGTCGACGTGCAGAACCGCGTCTCCCAGGCCGAAGGCCGGCTGCCGAACGAGGTCAAGCAGGTCGGCATCTCGGTGACCAAGCAGGGCTCCGGCTTCCTCATGGGCGCCGCGATGGTGGCCGAGCGCGGCGAGTACGACTCGCTCTTCATGAGCAACTACATCGACGTCTACATCCGCGACGCCATCAAGCGCATCCCCGGGGTGGCCGAGGTCATCATCTTCGGCGAGCGGAAGTACGCGATGCGGCTGTGGCTCGACCCCGATCGCCTGGCGGCGAGAGGGCTCACGGCCGCCGACGTCGTCCGGGCCCTCGGCGAACAGAACGTCCAGGTCGCGGCGGGACAGGTCGGGCAGGCGCCGGCACGTCCCGGTCAGAGCTACCAGATCAGCGTGCGCGCCGTGGGCCGGCTGACCGAGCCCGACGAGTTCGCCGACATCATCCTCGCGAGCGGCCAGGACGGCGCCCTGGTACGGGTGGCCGACGTCGGCCGCGTCGAGCTGGGCGCCGAGAACTACGCGTCGATGCTCCGCTACAACGGGCAGGAGGCCGTGGGTTTCGGCGTGCTGCAACTGCCGACGGCCAACGCGCTCGACGTCTACCAGCGGATCACCGAGGAACTCGCCCGGCTCGAACAACGCTTCCCCCCAGGCCTGAAGGTGCAGCTCGCGTTCGACACGACGACGGTTGTCGCCGAGTCGATCCGCGAAGTGCTCATCACGCTCGCCGAGGCCATCGTGCTGGTGGTGCTCGTCATGTTCCTCTTCCTCCAGGACTGGCGCAGCACCATCATCCCGACCATCACGATTCCCGTGTCGCTCATCGGCACGTTCGCGTTCGTCAAGCTGTTCGGCTTCTCGATCAACACCCTCACGCTGTTCGGCATCACGCTCGCGACCGGCCTGGTGGTGGACGATGCGATCGTGGTGATCGAGAACATCCAGCGGCACATGCACGACTACGGGAAGAGCGCGCGCGCCGCCGCATCCGAGGCCATGGGCGAGGTGGCGGGGGCCGTGATCGCGACCGGCCTCGTCCTGGCGACGGTGTTCGTGCCGGTCGCGCTCTTTCCGGGGACCCAGGGGCGTCTCTACCAGCAGTTCGCGCTGACCATCGCGGTGTCGATGGGCCTCTCGGTGTTCAACGCACTGACGCTGACGCCGGCGCTCTCGGCGCTCCTGCTGCGCGGCGAGCGGCCGCACGGGGTGTTCTTCCGCTTCGTCAACCGCGTCATCGAGGCCGGCACGGCGTTCTACGTGCGCGTGCTGCGGTTGTTCGTGCGCTGGAAGTGGACGGTGACCGCGGCCTTCGTGCTGACGCTCGGGCTCACCTACGCGGTGTTTCGCATCGTGCCGACGGGCTTCGTGCCGGACGAGGACCAGGGCTACCTGATCATCGCGCTGCAGGCGCCCGACGGCGCGTCGCTCGAGCACTCGGCGGGCATCGCCCGGCAGGTCGAGGCCATCGTGCGCGCTCAGCCCGAAGTGCAGGGCGTCTTCACGGTGGTCGGCTTCAGCTTCGCGGGCGCCTCGCCCAACCGCGGGCTGTTCTTCATCAACCTGCAGCCCTTCGAGGAGCGCCAGCGCGCCGACCAGTCGGCGCAGGCCCTCGTGGGCCGGCTCTGGGGGGCGCTCGGCGGGGTCACCGATGCCATCGCGGTGCCGTTCCTCCCGCCGGCGATCGACGGCGTCGGCAACTTCGGCGGCTTCACGTTTCAGGTGCTCGACGAGGGCGGAGGCGACATCGGCGCCCTCGCCGGCGCCACGCAGGCGCTGGTGGCCCAGGGCAACCAGACGCCGGGGCTCACCGGGCTCTTCACCGGCTTCACGGCGAGCGATCCGCAGCTCGTCGTCTCGATCGATCGCGAGCGGGCGAAGGCCCAAGGCATCGAGCTGGGGGCGATCACCGACACGCTGCAGACGCTCGTCGGCTCGCGCTACGTGAACGACTTCGAGTTCGGGACGCGTTCGTATCGCGTCTACGTTCAGGCCGACGAGCAGTTCCGCGCCGCCCCCTCGGACATCGAGCGCTACTACGTGCGCAACGCGCGGGGCGAGATGACGCGCCTCGCCGACCTCGTCGAGGTGTCGTCGACGACGGCGCCGCAGGTCATCTCGCACTACAACCTGTTCCGGTCGGCGGAGATCAACGGGTCGCCGGCGCCCGGCACGAGCTCGGGCCAGGCCATCGCGATCATGGAGGACGTAGCCCGCCGGACGCTGCCGCAGGGCATGACGTTCGCGTGGTCCGGCATCTCGCGCGAGGAGATCGAGGCGGCCGGCCAGGCGGGGCTCATCTTCGGCCTCGGTCTGCTGCTCGTGTACCTGACGCTCGCCGCGCAGTACGAGAGCGTGACGCTTCCGTTCATCATCATGTTGTCGGTGCCGCTGGCCCTGCTGGGCGCGCTCGGCGCGCAGCTGGCGCGCGGGCTGATCAACGACGTCTACTGTCAGATCGGGCTCGTGATGCTCATCGGGCTCTCGGCCAAGAACGGCATTCTGATCGTGGAGTTCGCCGAGCAGCTGCGCCGCCGCGGCCTCGCTCCCGCCGAGGCCGCCGTCGAAGCGGCCCGCGTGCGGCTTCGCCCGATTCTGATGACATCGCTCGCCTTCATCCTCGGCGTGCTGCCGCTGGCCTTCGCGTCGGGCGCGGGTCAGGCGGCGCGGCACTCCGTGGGGACCGCGGTGGCTGGCGGGATGGCGGTGTCGACGTTCCTGAACGTCGTCTTCATCCCGGTGCTGTACCTGGTCGTGAGAACCATCGTCCCCGCGCGCGAGGCGGCGCCGCTGGCGGAGCCCGAGCGGGTCTGAGCGCGGCTCGGAGCGCGGGCCCGAGCCAAGAGTCGCGACGGCGGGATCGCGTCGAGCCGGACGGCGTCGCCGCAAATCAGGCTGCGGCCGCCGGCGTGCCGCGCCGGCGGGCGTCCCTCCCCCGCGACGCACGGCGCACCCTGGCGGCGATCGCGGCGGCGACCGCCGAGCGACGCCCAGCGCCCAGCGCCGCGATCACGTCGCGCGCCGCCCGCTCACCCGTCTCGCAGCCGCCTTCCATGAAGCCCTGGGCCACAACCGAGCAGTGTTCGCCCGCGAAGTGGACGCGGCCCTCCGGCTCGGCGCAGGCCCCGTTGAAGGCCGTCCACTGCCCGGGCCGGAACGCCGCATAGCTTCCCCTCACGTAAGGATGCGTCGGCCAGTGGAACCGCGCCTCCGGCATCCCGTCCCGGAGGACGTCGATGCCCGGAAAGATCCGCGCGAGATCGGCGACGACGCGCGCGGCCTGGCCCGCGGCGTCGCCTTCGCCGATCCGCAGCCCCTGCCGTCCGCCCGTGAAGTTCGTCAGCACTCCCGCCGCGCCCCGCTGACCTCGGCTCGTCTCCCAGGTGACCTGAAACGGCAGGTCCGTGAGGACGCTGCCGTTCGATCGATACGACGTCCGCCAGAGCCGCTCGCGGAAGGCCATCATCAGCTTGGCATTGGTGCCGTACCCGAGTTCCGCGATGGCGGCGCGCTTGGCAGGCGTCAAGTCCGCCTCGAGGCGCACCTCTCGCAGCATCGTGAAGGGAAGTGCCAGGATGACGTGCGACGCGGCAATATCGATGGGCGTGCCGCCCCGTGTCATGGTGAGCGCGACCAGCCCGTCTGGCCGGAGGCGGAGAGCCTCGAGGCGCATGCCTGTCTCGATGCGCGACCCGACGCCCGCCGCCAGCGCCTGCGTGATGCGATCGTTGCCGCCGCGCGTGTGCCAGCGTTCGTCGCTGTCACCGAAGACGCGGAAGGGATCGGGCGCCGGATCGATCCAGAGCAGCAGATTGAGGACCGACTGCTCGTCGGTCTCGAGGCCGTATTCCGTGGTGTACGCGACGTCGAGCAGCGTGCGGAACCAGCCCTCGGTCTCGACGCTGCGGAGCCAGTCGGCCAGCGACGTGCGGTCGAGCGCCGCGGCGCCGAGCGGCGTGCGGAAGGTGACGTCGTGGTCGCCACCAATCGTCGCCAGGTCGCGCTCGACACGCGCCGCGACAGGACGGTACGCCTCGACGACCTCGGTCAGGCTCCGCCGCACGCCTCCGAAGAAGTCCACCTCGAGATCGATCGCTTCCGGCGACTCCGCGAGGTCGTCGAGCGGGATCTCGAACTCGGCGGCGAGGGCGCGGATGTGCTCGTGGTTCGAGTCGATCAGTTCCCCGCCGAGCTCGACGACCTGACCGTCGGGGAACCGATCGCGGAGGCTGAGCATACGGCCGCCGACACGGTTCTGCGCCTCGAAGACGCGCACGGGAACGCCTGCCTGCGTCAACCGGTAGGCCGCGGTGAGCCCGGCGATGCCGGCGCCCACAATGGCCACGGGCAACTGGTCGTCGCCCACCGCCCCCGCACGCCCGTCGGTGGCCGGGGGGCGCCGCGGCCCGCAACCCGCGGCCAGACTCGCGGCGGCCGCCAGGCCCGTCTGCACCGCCGCGCGCCGCGTGACGCGGCGGTGCTCGACCCAGCGCTCGACCAGCGCGTCGACGGGCTCGGGGGAATGGTTGGCGAGGCGGGCGAGTCGCCACGCGTCCGCGAGGCGGCGGAGCAGGGGGCTGCGACGCATGAGAAGTCCCGTCAGGGGTTACTTGTGTTTCTTCCGCAGTTCCTTGATCGCGATGTCGGCGACGACGGCGACTTCGTGGATGAACTCGCCGTAGTCTTCGTCGTCCATGAGCTGCGCCGACTTCGTCGCCATCGCGTACACGCTGTCGCCGAGCACTCCGAGCCGCACCGAACCCGAGAGCACCGCGTTGATGCCGAGCAGTTCGCGCATGAGCGGCGCCGCCCGCCGGTCGTCGGCGGGCACGTCCATCACCGGTGCGAACACGTGATAGACGACATCGTCGTCTTCCACCATCGCGAAGGCCGTCCCCTCGGCACGCCCCATCTCGAAGCGGCGGCCGCCGTCCTCGTCGATGCGCGCGTCGAGATTGGTGAAGCCCATCTCACGCAGAAAGTCGTCGATCTGCCCCTCGACGTGCCGCTTGAGCAGCTCGCACTCGCGCGGCGTCAGGCCGCGCTCGCTCTCGTCCACGCCGGCGGCCGACGCGCGGCCACGCTTCTTCGTCGGTGCCTTCGAGGCGCGTGTTCCGGCCGGTCCGCGGCTGCGCGCCGCCCTGGGCCGGGCTGACCCACCCGTTCGCTTCGCCATGATCGACTCCGCTCCTGTTCGTTGATCGTCCAAGACGGCGAGGTGGCGCGACCGCCGCGCGCCGCCGCCCGGTCCGTCAGGCGTGCGCCCTCGCCGTGTGCTCGATCCGCGTGCCGAGCACCGAGAGGAACGCCGCGATCCACGCCGGATGCGCGGGCCAGGCCGGCGCCGTCACCAGGTTGCCGTCGGTCACCGCCTGGTCGACCGGGATGTCGGCATAGCGCCCGCCGGCGCGCGTGACGTCCGGACCGCATGCCGGGTACGCCGAGCACTGGCGCCCTTCGAGCACGCCGGCCGCGGCCAGCAGCTGGGCGCCGTGGCAGATGGCGGCGACGGGCTTGCCGGCCTTGAAGAAGTGCTGCGTGATCTCGAGCACGCGTGGATTCAGCCGCAGATACTCGGGCGCGCGGCCGCCGGGCACGACGAGCGCCTCGTAATCGGCTTCGCGCACCTCGTCGAACGTCGCGTTCAGGGTGAAGTTGTGCCCGCGCTTCTCGCTGTAGGTCTGGTCACCCTCGAAGTCGTGAATGGCCGTCCTGACCTGCTCGCCCGTCCGCTTCCCCGGACACACGGCGTGCACCGTGTGCCCGACGGCCTGCAGCGCCTGGAACGGCACCATCACCTCGTAGTCCTCGCCGTAGTCGCCGACCAGCATCAGGATCCTGCGTCCGCTCATGCAGCACCTCCGTTCAGCGGAGACTATCGTAGGACAGGTCGGCGGATCGGCGGATC
This sequence comes from Vicinamibacteraceae bacterium, assembly GCA_023384595.1. Classification (GTDB taxonomy): domain Bacteria; phylum Acidobacteriota; class Vicinamibacteria; order Vicinamibacterales; family JAFNAJ01; genus JAHDVQ01. The sequence continues at coordinate 20,010 of JAHDVQ010000043.1, forward strand.
GGCGGACCTACGTCTTCAGCTGGTCGCGGATGGGCAGCTCGCGAATACGCTTCCCTGTCGCCGCGAAGATCGCGTTGCACAGGGCGGGCGCCACCGGGGGCATGCCGGGTTCACCCACGCCGCCTGCCGGCGCCTCCGAGTCGACGATGTGCACGTGGATGGCCTGGGGAGCCGCCTCGATCCGAAGCAGCTCGTAGTCGTGGAAGTTGCTCTGCACCGCCACGCCGTTCTCGAAGGTGATCTCGCCGGCGAGCGCGGCGCTGAGGCCCATGATCACCGCCCCCTCCATCTGCGAGGCGATGCGGTCGCGGTTGGCCGGGAACCCGCAGTCCACCGCGACGTCCACGCGCGGCACGCTCAGCCGCCCGTCGTCGGCCACCGCGACCTCGATGACCATCGCGATGGTGGAGACGAAGCTCCGGTGCACGGCCAGCCCGCGTCCACGGCGCGCCTCAAGCGGCTTGCCCCAGCCCGCCTGTTCGGTCGCCAGTTCCACTACGCGGCGGAACCGGCCGGTGTCGAGCGGATGCCGCTCCGGCGACTCACCGTAGTTCCAGTCCTTCACGCCAGCCTTCGCGAGATCGATGCGGCGCGGCGGCCCGATGAGGTCCAGCAGGAACTGGCGCGGCTCCTTGCCCGCCGCGTGTGCCAGCTCGTCGACGAACGAACTGACCGCGAAGGCGTGCGGGATGTTCAGCACCGACCGGAACCAGCCGATGCGCACGTGCGCCGGCACGTCGCCGGCTTCGCAGCGAAGGTTGGGCACGGCAAACGGCACGTCCGTGCAACCGAGCGCCAGCTCCCCGTCCGATGGTCCCGCCGCCTTCGGATCGAAGATCGACGAGATGGTCGGAAACGCGCTGCGGTGCAGCCACGACGTGACACGCCCGTCCGCGTCGAGGCCGGCCTCGAGATGCTGGAAGGCGACCGTGTGGTAGTACGCGTGCTGGATCTCGTCTTCGCGCGTCCACAGCACCTTGATGGGCGAGCCCGTCTCGCGCGCGAGCAGCGCCGCTTCGACCACGTAGTCCGGCTTCGACTTGCGCCCGAAGGCCCCGCCGAGCAGGGTCACGTTCACCTTGACCCGGTCCTCGCCGATGCCCAGCGCCTTGGCCACCTCGGTGCGCGAGGCTTGCGGGTTCTGCGTGCAGGTCCACACCTCGCACCGGCCGTCGCGCACGACTGCCAGCGCCGCCGGCGGCTCCATCGGCGCGTGCACGAGGTGCGGTACGTAGTACTCCGCGGTCAGCGTCTTCGAGGCCGCCGCCATCGCCGCACCGACGTCCCCTTCATTGCGCGCCACACGTCCCGGCTTCCGCGCGGCGGCCTCGAGGACCTTCCGGTAGCTCGCCGACGAGTACGTGGCGTTCGGACTCTCGGTCCAGGCGACCTGGAGCGCCGCGCGTCCGCGCAGGGCACTCCACGTGTCGCGCGCGATGACGGCCACGCCTCCAAGCGGACGGAACGGCGAGGCGGGCGACTCCGGAATCTTCACCACACGCTCGACGCCCGCGACCGCCAGCGCCGGCGCCGGGTCGAGGCTGGCCACGCGGGCCCCGACGACGGGCGGGTGCTCGATGACGGCGATGCGCATGCCCTCGAGCCGGGCGTCCCAGCCGTACACCGCGCGGCCCGTCGTCATCGCGTGCAGATCGACGACGGGGAACGACTTGCCGAGGTGCTCGAGGTCGCCCGCCGGCCGGAGCACGACGTCCCGGAGCGCGGGCATCGGCAGGCGGCGGGCGCGCTCGATGAGCGTGCCATAGCCGAGCGTGCGCCCGGACGGCGTGTGCGTGACGTGATGGCCACCCCCGCGCACCTCGGCGGCTGCCACACCCCATTCGGCCGCGGCCGCCTGCTCGAGCACCTGGCGAACCGCCCCACCAATGCGGCGCATCGGCTCGAGGAACTGGCGGATGCTCGTCGAGCCGTCCGTGTTCTGCGAGCCGTACTTCCAATCGCCCTCGGCCTGCACGACCTTCACCCTCGTCCAGTCGGCGCCCAGTTCATCGGCGAGCGCCACGGGCAGCACCGTGCGGCTTCCCTGCCCCATCTCGGACCGGTGCGCCACGATGGTGACGGCTCCGTCGGCGGCGATGGTGACGAAGACCACGGGATCGAGGTCGAGCGGCTGCACCTCCTGTGCGACCAGGATGGCCTCGAGCCCGGCCCCGCCGGGCAGCATCCTGGCGGCGACGACGAGCGCGCCGCTGGCGACGAACCCGGCAAGGAGTTGGCGGCGGCTCACGAGGGGCAGCATCGGGGTGGGAGTCATCGCGTGCCTCCCGCCGCGAGCTTGCCCAGCGCCTCGCGGATGCGCGTGTACGTGCCGCAGCGGCAGAGCACGCCGGACATCGCCTCGTCGATCTGCGCACGCGTCGGCCGCGGGGTCGTCCGGAGCAGCGCCGCCGCCTGCATGATCTGGCCCGACTGGCAGTAGCCACACTGTGGAACGTTCACCTCGCGCCACGCCACCTGCACCGGGTGCGTGCCGTCCTCGGAGAGGCCCTCGATGGTGACCACGTGCTTGCCGGCGACGTCGCCGACCGCCGTCATGCAGGCGCGCATCGCCTCGCCGTCGACGTGGACGGTGCAGGCTCCGCACTGCGCCATGCCGCATCCGTATTTGGTGCCGGTCAGCCCGAGCACGTCACGGAGATACCAGAGGAGGGGCATCGACGCATCGCCATCGAAGCGCTGCGCCGCGCCATTCACGTGGAGGGTCACCATACGTCGCCTCGCCCGCGGGGCCCGGACGGCACCGCCATCTGAACAGGATGCACAAGGATACGCCCAACCGGGCAAATCGGCTGAGTCAATTGATGCACAACGAACGAAGGTCCTGCATTACTTCAAGACAGTCCGGCCGAGGGCCCGTTCGGGAAACAGGGCCGGCAGCAGGGACCGGTCCTCAGGTTTTCTCTGAGATTTCAGGCCTGCTTGCGGTGCGGAGCCCGACGTCCGGGCTCAGCGGCCGGGTGGGTCCGCAGTTTGCTCACCAGGGATCGAGTGGCCGGCAGCATGCCGCCCGGAAGGAGCACTCGATGGGAACCATTCTGCTGGTGGTGTTGATCCTGATTCTGATCGGCGTCGTCCCCGTCTGGCCTCATAGCCGGAGCTGGGGATACGGACCAAGCGGCTTGCTGGGCGTGGTGCTGCTCGTGATCCTCGTCCTGTTCCTCATGGGCAGGCTCTAGCACCGCCATGGACGAGCGCGAGTCGAGATTCGACGACCACGAGCATCGCATCGAGGAGCCGGACTCGGTGTCGGCGCCCGAGCCCGAGGCCGATGATCTACCCGTAGGGCCCTCGCCGAGTTCACCCGATCTGCGCAAGCAGATCGAGGCGGATCTGGAGGAGCACCTCGACGGCGACGGCGACGCACCGCCGCTCGAGGAGGATTACGGTGGACCGGGGCCGACCTCGCCAGGCCCGGCCGGCTCCAGCAACGACGGGTTCAGCGAATCTGAACGATGATCAGGATCGGGAGTATTCTTCGTTCACAATACTCCCGACCCATGATGTCCAAACGCCGACGCACACCCTCAGCACCCACGCACACGGTCATCGACGGGTCCTGCTCGATTGACATTGACGTGGAGAGCGCGCCCCATCTCGAGGGGTACCGCCTGCGATGTGAGCTGGTCGTCACGACCCATCGTGAGACCGTGGAGCTCGTCCGCCTCGAACCCATCACGACGCCACCGTTCAAGGCGCAGCTCGGGTTGGTGCGCGTCGACAACCAGACGACCGTCCGCCTGAAATCCTCGGACGTCGGCAAGCTCACGCGCGACGGCCACGCCTCGATTCCGGTCGTCCTCCACTTCGATCACTCGGCCGACGTGCCGTTCTTCGAGGAGGACAGCGACCTGGCCCTGACGCTCAGCACGCGACGCAAGGGCGGGGCTCCGCTCGACGGCGCCGGCCGCGTGGTGCTCGTGGGCGACGGCAGGTTCGAGGGCGGCGTGCTCGACGGCGAGCACTGCCGCCTCACCTACGACGCCATCGTCGACCCGGTGCCATGGTAGCCG
>JAHDVQ010000043.1:24140-28234 GCA_023384595.1 Vicinamibacteraceae bacterium
CGAGCACTGCCGCCTCACCTACGACGCCATCGTCGACCCGGTGCCATGGTAGCCGCCGTCGTCATCTTCGCGTGCGTGCACAACGCCGGGCGCTCACAGATGGCCGCGGCGCTGTTCGCGCATGAGGCCGACCCGTCACGGGCCCGCGCCGTGTCGGCCGGCACCAATCCCGGACCTCACGTCCATCCCGAGGTCATCGAGGCCATGCGCGAGCTTGGCGTGAATCTGACGGGGGCGACGCCCCAGCGGCTGACGGACGACCTCGCGCGGCAGGCCGACTGGCTGATCACGATGGGCTGCGGCGACCAGTGCCCGCTCGTGCCGGTCGCTCACAGAGAGGACTGGCCGCTCGACGATCCCAAAGGGCAGCCGATTGAGAAGGTCCGCGAGATTCGCGACGAGATCCAGCGCCGCGTGCGGGCGTTCGTCCAGCGCGAGGGCTGGATGGCGGAAACTGGAGCCTAGCCGCAGCAGCCCGAGCTGCATCCCTCCCGGGGCGGCGCGGCACTCCGGGCGAAGTCCACGCCCAGCGCCAGGCTGAGTGAGTGGTTCACGCGACGCAGAAGATCGAGCACCCCCATGACCGCCTCCTGTTGACGGACGGCGACCGGGTGCGCGTCGATCTCGCCGCGGACCGCGTCGAGTTCGGCCCGGGTCTTCGCATCCAGATCCGACGGGGAGGCGTCGGGACCGGCGCCTTCGATGATCGCGCGATGTCGGCCGGCGAGCGCCTGGAAGCTCTCGTCGGTGCGCGCGGCCGCGCGGGCGCTCTCCCACTCCTCCCACTCGGGCATGTTCCGGATGGCGTCGGCCAGCTGCTCGGCCACGCGATAGGCTGCGCCGGTTTGTACGGTCGTCTCCACTGACATCGTGCCCCCTCGAATCGCTAGACCCGCGCCGCCATCGCTTCTTCGGCCGCCGCGATACCGGCCGCGAACGCGCGCTCGTTCAGTTCGATCAGTTTCGGCTTGTCTTTCAACGCCTGCCGCACGGCGGTGAGGAACGTGTCGCGCGGGAAGAGCCCCGTGGCCGCCTGCAGCGCGCCGAGCGCCACGATGTTCTTCACGACGAGCTTGCCCAACCCCGCCGCGATCTCCGTGAACGGCACGCCGACCACGGTCACGCTCGTGTCGGCGGGCTTCACGTCCTTGGCCACCGACTTGTCGTACAGGATGTAGCCGCCGCGGCGCACCGAGAGGCCGAACTTCGCGAGCGACGGCGCGTTGAAGGCGACCAGGATGTCCGGCGTCGGGCTCGCGGGGTTCAGCACCTCCTCGAGCGCCACATGCACGTCGGCATACGAGGTGCCCCCACGGCTCTCGGGCCCGTAGCTCGGGATGTGCGTGCCGTCGAAGCCCTCGTTGATGGCGGCCGTGGCGATGAGCATCGCCGCCGTCTGCGCGCCGTCGCCCCCGGCGCCCGCGAACTTCAGGCTGATGTCGGTGGGGTTCAGGTGCGAGGGGAAGCCCTGGCAGTAGCGCGCCGCCGCCTCACGCGGCGCGTCGATGACATCGAGCATCGCCTCGCCGTCGAACGACCGCGGCGGCAGGTGGAACCACGGCTCGACCTCGGCGTCCTTCTTCATGCCGAGCGGGAAGACCGGGACCATGTTCTCCTTCACCCACTTCTCCGACTGCTCCGGCGTCAACTTCAGGTGCGTCGGGCACTCGGAGAGGACCTCGACGAAGCTGTAGCCGCGGCCCTCCATCTGCAGGCGGATCGCCTTCTTCACGGCCTTCTTGCACCGCTTGCGCTCGGCCGCGCTGAAGAGCGCGTTCCGCTCCACGTACACGGGGCCGTCGAGCTGCGCGACGGTTTCGGCCATGCGGATCGGGTGCCCGCTGAAGATCGTGCGCCCGCCCGGGCTCGTGGCCGTGGTCTGCCCCATGAGCGAGGTCGGCGCCATCTGGCCGCCCGTCATGCCGTAGATCGCGTTGTTGATGAAGATGACGGTGATCGGCGCGCCGAGCTGCGCGGCGGCGATCGTCTCGGCGAGGCCGATCGAGGCCAGGTCGCCGTCGCCCTGGTACGAGATGACGATCGAGTCGGGATTCGCCATCTTGTGTCCGATGGCGACGGCCGCCGCCCGCCCGTGGGCGGCCTGCGTGTTCCCCGTGTCGAAGTAGTAGTAGGCGAACACCGAGCAGCCCACCGGACTCACGAGGACGACGCGATCCTGCACGCCGAGCTCCTCGATGGCCTCGGCGATGTACTTGTGCACGAGCCCGTGCCCGCAGCCCGCGCAGTAGTGCGTGGCGTGCCCCTTCAGGCCCTCGCCGTGCGCGTGCCGCTCGAACTTCGTGTAGAAGACGGTGGTCGACATGTCGGGAGCTCCTCAGTGCGCGCGAAGGGCCAGGACGTGATCCACGATCTCGGCCTGCTGCGGGAGCACGCCGCCCATCCGGCGCACGTGCGACATCTCGGGCAGGACGGTGACGCCGGCCCTGCTCATGTTCAACCGCACCTCGTCGGCAATCTGCCCGGGGCTGGCCTCGACGACCACGAGGTGGCGCGTGTGCGGCAGCAGCGGCGTGAGCGCTTCGACCGGGAACGGCCAGATGGTGACGGGCCGGAACAGTCCGGCCTTCACGCCACGCTGCCGCAGCGCTTCGACAGCGCCCTTCGCCGCCCGCGCCGGCGTGTTGCACGCCACCAGCACGACGTCGGCATCGTCGGTCATGAACGACTCGCTGCGCGCCTCGACCTGCATCGCCTCGTACTTGGCGTTCAGGTGGAGGTTCCGCTCTTCGAGGTCGGCTTCGGTGATGTAAATCGACGAGATCAGGTTGCGGCGGTGCGACGCATCGCCCCAGACGGCCCACGACGGGATGCCGGGGTCGATCTGGTGATTCGGCAGGACCACCTTCCCCGTCATCTGCCCGAGGTAGCCGTCGGCGAGCACGATGACCGGGTTGCGGTACTTGAAGCTCAGCTCGAAGGCCAGCATCGTCAGATCGAGCATCTCCTGCGGCGTGCTCGGCACGAGGCTGATCGCGTGGGTGTTGCCGTGGCCGAGACCGTGGCACGCCAGCTTGATGTCGGCCTGCTCGGGGGCGATGTTGCCGAGGCCCGGACCGCCGCGCATCACGTTGATGAAGACGCCGGGAAGCTCGGCGCCCACCATGTACGAGATGCCCTCGAGCATGAGCGAGAAGCCCGGACTCGAGGTGAAGGTCATGGTCGGCAGCCCGGCGCCCGCGGTGCCGTACATGTGGTTCACGGTCGCGACCTCGGACACCGCCTGCAGGAAGACGCCGCCCATCTTGGGCATGATCTTCGCGAGCAGTTCGGCGCCCTCGGTCGAGGGCGTGATCGGGTACCCGAACATGTGCCGGCAGCCGGCCAGCATGGCGCCGATGGCGGCGGCGTAGTTCCCCTTGATGACGAGCGGCTCGGTGGCCGGCAACGGGATCTTCCGCGGGGGGATGTCCACGGGCTCCGGCGCCGTCGTCAGCTTGTCGCCGAAGAGCCTCGCCGGGTCCTGCAAGTCGTAGTCGACCCCGGCCTCCATCTCGCGCAGGCCGTATGGTTCGGGGCACGCCTCGATGCACAGCCCGCACCCGTTGCACTTGGTGAGGTCGAGGACCACGGGGACCAGACCCGTGGCGGGATTGATTTCATCGTCGAAGGCGATGCAGCCCTTGACGCAGACACTGACGCACCGGCCGCAGCCCTTGCAGTACTCCGGGACCAGATAGGGCTTGGGGCGCTCTTTGACCGTAGCCTGAGCCATTGAGGGAGCTCCTGAAGGCACGCCGTGAGCGGCGCACGAAGACCGTCACCACAGAGGTAAGCAACGTGTGTGCCCGTTGGCGCGCCGCGCCAGGCGACGCAACGCCGCGCCGCGAAACGACTTACTCGAGGCGTCCCGGGCCGGGACCGTTTGGCCGATCCCGAGAGGCTGTCCGCCGGGATCCCGGCAGTCGGCGCGGAGGCGTCGTGTCACGCCCGGGTAACGTTCACGACGGCCTCCCGCGAACTAGTCGCGATCGAGATTCTCCCTTCGCAGGGTCCGGCTTGAGCCGGACCGTACGTTGTCGCCTGGTCTCCTCCGCTGGCGTGAGGCGGCCGCGCGGGCGTAGACTGCCTGTGAC
>JAHDVQ010000297.1 GCA_023384595.1 Vicinamibacteraceae bacterium
CGGCCCGTCTTCGCCAGCATGCTCGTCGGCGCCCTCGTCGTCGTCGGCGCGGCGAGCTGGCTCGGGTTGGGCGTCGACCGCTTCCCGTCGGTGGATCTGCCGACGGTGCGCATCCGCACCGTGCTGCCCGGCGCCTCGCCCGAGGAGGTCGAGGTCCAGGTCTCCCAGCGCATCGAAGAGGCGGTGAACACCGTCGAGGGCATCAACGAGCTGCGGTCGATCTCGGGCCCGGGGATGTCGATTGTCCTCGTCAACTTCAAGCTCGATCGCGACATCGACGCGGCGGCGCAGGACGTGCGCGACCGTGTGTCGGCGGTGCTCGACCAGCTGCCCGAGGACACGCTCCCGCCGAACATCGCGAAGTTCGACAACGACTCGGCGCCGGTGGTGACCATTGCGCTCTCGGCCAACCGCTCGCTGCGCGAGCTGACGGAGCTGGCCGACAAGGTCGTGAAGGTGCAGATCGAGCGGGCGAGCGGCGTTGGCGAGGTGGTGCTCGTGGGCGGCCTCGAACGCGCGATCAACATCTGGGTCGACGCCGACCGGCTGGCCGCCTACCGGCTGCCGATCACCGAGGTACGCACGGCCCTGGCGCGGCAGAACGCGGATCTGCCGGGCGGCAACGTGACGGCGCCCACCGTCGAGCAGACGCTGCGGACCATGGGCCGGATCACCGACCCGCGGGCGTTCAACGATCTCGTCATCGCGACGCGCGACGGCGCGCCGGTGCGCGTGCGCGACGTCGGGTATGCCGAGGACGGCACGAAGGAGCAGCGGTCGCTCTCGCGGCTGAACGGCGTGCCGACGGTCATCCTCGAGGTGCGGCGCCAGTCGGGCGCGAACACCGTGGCGGTGATCGAGGCGGTGAAGGCCAACCTCGAGCGCGTCGGCGCCCAGCTGCCGGCCGACGTCGAGCTCGAGATCATCCGCGACCAGTCGCGCTACATCTACGCGGCGCTCCACGAGATCGAGCTGCACCTCGTGATCGGGAGCATCCTCGCGTGCCTCGTCGTGCTGCTCTTCATGCGCAACTGGCGCGCGACGATCATTGCCGGCGTCGCCATCCCGGCGTCGGTCATCGCGACCTTCGGGGCGATGCGAGCGCTCGACTTCACGCTCAACAGCGTCACCATGCTCGCCCTCGTCCTCATGGTCGGCATCGTCATCGACGATGCGATCGTGGTGCTCGAGAACATCTTCCGGTTCATCGAGGAGAAGGCGCTCGGGCCGTTCGAGGCGGCGCGCGAGGCGACAGCCGAGATCGCGCTGCCCGTGATGGCGACCACCCTCAGCCTGGCCGTGATCTTCATTCCCGTGTCGTTCATGTCGAGCGTGTCGGGGCGCTTCCTGTATCAGTTCGGCCTGACGGCGGCGGTCGCCATCATGGTGAGTCTGCTCGTGTCGTTCACGCTGACGCCGATGATGAGCGCGCGCTTCTTCAGGAAGGGCGAGGGGGCCACGTCTGAGGCGCGTGCGCGATCGCGGCGCGGGTTCTACGCGTACATCGACCGGTTCTACATGCGGGCGCTCGCCTTTGCCATGGGGCGACGGCGGTTCGTCGCCGCGTCGGCCGCGCTCGTGGCGCTGGCGGCCGTGCCGCTCTACGGCCTCGTGCGGCAGGAGTACATCCCGAGCGACGTGGACGAGGCCGAGTTCGAGATGTCGGTGACGGCGCCGGAGGGCACGAGCCTGGCCGCGATGAGCGACGCGCTCGAGGCCGTCGAGCGCGAGGTCCGCGCCGTCAGCGGCGTGCGGCTGGTGCTCGCTTCGGCCGGCGGCAGCTTTCTCGGGCAGGTGAACACGGGGCAGCTGTACGTGCGGCTCGCGCCGCACGGGGAGCGCGTCTTCTCGATCGGGCGCCTGCTCCGGAGCCTGGCCGCGCTCGATCCGCTCGCCGCCTTTCGCGGGAACTACTCGCAGCGCGACGTCATGATGGACGTGCGGCGCCGGATGCGCCAGTTCCGCGACCTGCGCGTGTCGGTGCGCAACATCCCGTCGTTCAACATCGGCGGCGGCCCCTTCGAGATCGATTTCGTCATCCGCGGACCCGAGCTCGAGCGGCTGGCCGCCTTTGCCGAGCAGCTTCGCGACCGCTCGAACGACCTGGGCCTCGTCGACGCGGACACGACGCTGAAGCTCGACAAGCCGGAGCTGCGGGTCGAGATCGACCGCGCGCGCGCGGCCGATCTCGGCGTCGACACCCAGGACATCGCCGCGGCGCTGCGGCTGATGGTGGGCGGCGATCAGGAGGTGACGCGCTTCCGCGACGCGTCGATCAACGACGACTACGACGTGCAACTGCGGCTGTCGGAGGGCGACAGGAACGACACGGCCACCATCTCACGGCTGTTCGTGCCGCGCAGCGGCGGCGGCCTGGTGCGGCTCGACAACGTCGTCTCGATTCGTCCGGCGCAGAGCCCGTCGCGCATCGACCGCCTCGACCGGCAGCGGCAGGTGAGCCTGCGCGGCGGCGTCGCGCCGGGATACGCGCAGGCCGATCGCATCCAGGCGCTGCGCGACGAGACGGCGCGCATGAACCTGCCGGTGGGCTACACGACCACCGTGTCGGGCCGGAGCCGCGAGCTGGAGCAGACGGGCCGCGAGTTCGCGTGGGCGTTCCTGCTCTCGATCGTGTTCATGTACATGATTCTCGCGGCGCAGTTCGAGAGCCTCGTGCACCCACTGACGATTCTCCTGTCGCTGCCGGTGGCGGTGCCCTTCGCGCTCCTCTCGCTGTGGGCGACGGGCAACACGCTCAACCTCTACTCGGCGCTCGGCATGCTCGTCCTCTTTGGCGTCGTGAAGAAGAACGCCATCCTGCAGATCGATCACATGAACAACCTGCGGGCGCGCGGGCTCGCGCGGCTCGACGCCATCATGGAGGCCAACCGCGACAGACTGCGGCCCATCCTGATGACGACGCTCTCGCTCGTGGCCGGGATGCTGCCGCTCGCGCTCGGCACGGGCCCCGGGGCCGAGGAGCGGCGGACGATCGCGGTGGTCGTGATTGGAGGGCAGGTGCTCTCGCTGCTGCTCACACTGCTGCTGACGCCGGTGGCCTACTCGATCTTCGACGACATCGCGATCCGGCTCCCCGCCACCGGCGTCCGGCTCCCGGCGCTG
>JAHDVQ010000044.1:0-3409 GCA_023384595.1 Vicinamibacteraceae bacterium
CCGCCGGCCACACCCATTCCGCCGGTCACCTTCCGCACCGAGATCAACTACGTCGAGGTCGACGCCACGGTCCTCGACCGCAACGGCAACGTCGTGCGCGGTCTCACCCGCGACGACTTCGAGCTCCTCGAGGAGGGCCGCCCGCAGGAGATCGCGCTCTTCAGCTTCGTGGATCTGCCGGTCGAACGGCCCGAGCAGCCGCTCTTCACGAATCGTCCGATCGAGCCCGACGTGCTGACCAACGAGCGGCCCTTCGACGGCCGGCTCTACGTCATGGTGCTCGACGACCTGCACACCGCGCCGCTGCGCAGCATGATGGTGCGCGCCGCCGCCCGCGAGTTCATCCGGAACCACCTGGGGGCGAACGACCGCGCGGCGGTCGTCCACATCTCGGGCCGGGCCGACGCGGCGCAGGAGTTCACGAGCAACAAGCGGTTGCTCACCGAGGCGGTCGACAAGTTCATGGGGCAGAAGCTGCGCTCCGCGGTCCTGAACGCCATCGAGGAGGAGCGGCAGACGCGCGGCATCCGGCGCGAGGACGAGGCGATTCGCGATCCCGAGGCGCAGCAGCGCGCCTACTACGCGCGCAGCATGCTCGGCAGCCTGCGCAGCCTCGCCCAGTGGCTCGACGGCATCCGCGGCCGCCGCAAGTCGATCGTGCTCTTCAGCGAGGGCATCGACTACGACATCTACGACGTCTTCAACAACAGCGAGGCGACGACCATCCGCGAGGCCGCGAGCGAGGCGGTGGCCGCGGCCACGCGGTCGAACGTCACGATCTACTCGGTCGACCCGCGCGGGCTCTCGGCGCTCGGCTCCGACATCATCGACATCAGCTCGCTGCCCGAGGACCCGAACCTCCGCATGAACGAGACGGGGCCGGTGCTCGGACCGACAGGGCTCTTCGACGAGCTGCGCATCGCGCAGGACAGCCTGCGGACGCTCTCCGAGGAAACGGGCGGCTTTGCCGTCGTCAACCAGAACGACTACGGGACGGCGTTCGGCCGGCTGGTCAAGGACAACAGCTCCTACTACGTGCTGGGGTACTACCCGACGAATCCCCGCCGCGACGGCCGGTTCCGGAAGCTCGAGGTCAAGGTGAAGCGCCCCGGTCTCGAGGTGCGCGCCCGCAAGGGCTACGTGGCGCCGAAGGGCGACACGCCGGCGGCGGCGACGACCACCGAGGCGCGCGAGGGGACGTCCGAGGCGCTGCGGACGCTGCTCAACAGCCCCCTGCCCGAGAGCGGGCTGCCCATGGCGCTCGCCGTGGCGCCCTTCAAGGGGGCCGACAACAAGGCGTCGGTGCTGCTGACCGTGCAGCTGGCGGGCAACCGCTTCAGGTTCACCGAGAAGGACGGCGCGTTTCTCGACGACCTGGAGCTCTCGATGATTGCCGTCGACCAGAAAGGCAAGGTCGAGGGTGGCGATCGCAGCACCGTGGAGCTGAAGCTGCGGCCCGAGTCGCGGCAGCTCGTCGAGCGCGCGGGCTTCCGCGTGCTGCGCCGCATCGATCTGCCGCCGGGGCGCTATCAGGTGCGGCTCGCCGGGCGCACGGCGAACGCCGGCGCCGCCGGGTCGGTGCACTACGACCTCGAGGTGCCCGACTTCGGCAAGCAGCCCTTCTCGATGAGCGGCCTCGTGCTGGCCTCGGCCCACGCGAGCATCGTGCGCACGGCGCAGCCCGACGAGCAGTTGAAGGACGTGCTGCCCGGGCCGCCCACGACGATGCGCGACTTCCTCGTGACCGACACGATCGCGGTGCTCGCCGAAGTCTACGACAACGAGCGGCGGCCGCACGGGGTCGACATCGCCGCCACGCTCACCTCCGACGAGGGGCGGGTGGTGTTCAAGACCGAGGAGGAGCGGCGGAGCGAGGAACTGCAGGGGGCGCGCGGCGGCTTCGTGTTCCAGACGCAGGTCCCGCTGAAGGAGATCCCGCCCGGGCGCTACCTGCTGCGGGTCGAGGCACGCTCGCGGCTCGAAAGCGACACGCCGGTGGCGCGCGAGACGCTCATCACCGTGCACGCGCTCCCCGAACGGCCGGCGGCGCGGCCGACGGCGGGCGGAACCGGGACGGCCCCGGCGGGGAAGGCGGTCGTGCCCGTCGTGCGCGGCGGCCAGAGCGGGGTCGACGAGCCGCGCGAGGTCGTGGCGCGCACCGAGGAGGAATGGCAGGCGCTCTGGAAGACGTTGCCGCTCAAGCGCGACGCGCCCAAGGTGAGCTTCGCCAACACGATGGTCGTCGCCGTATTCCTCGGGTCGCGGCCGTCGAGCGGCTACTCGGTGGAGATCGTGGACGTCAAGCGTGATGGCGACACGCTGCTCGTCGAGTACGTAGAACGCGAGCCCGCCGCCAACGTCATGACGGCCGCGGTGATGACCTCGCCCTACGCCGTCGCGGGCGTGCCCATGCACGCCGGGCCGGTGAAGTTCGTGAAGGTCGAGGCACCGGCGGGCGGCGTCCGGTGACGTTGTTTCCGCGCGCGCACGCGGACGCCGCGTCGGCGGACGCGGCGGCCGGCGGCGGTCTCGAGGCGGGCGCGAAGGCGCCCGCCACCCGCACGGGCCTCCCGCCGCGCGTGCTGGCGGTGCTCGCCTACGTGCTCTGGTGGGTCACCGGCGGGCTCCTCCTCGTCATCGAGCCCGACGAGCCCTTCGTGCGCTTCCACGCGCGGCAGGCCTTCCGCGTCTTCGGCCTCATCTGGCTGATCGGGATCGTGCTGTGGGGGCTCGGACTGGCGGTGCTGCTCTTCTCGATGACGGCCTTCCGCCTCTTGGCGACCCTCGGTCAAAGCGTGTGGCTGGCGGGCGTGGTGCTGTGGGTGGTCGCGATGGTGCAGGCCTGGCGGGGCCGCCTGTGGGCCGTGCCGTGGCTCGGCCGCGGCCTCCTGAGGACTGATAACTGATGACTGAAAACTGAGAACTGAACTGTCAGAGCGCCCCGCTGTAGTCCTCGGGGTCCGCCGCCGTGGCGCGGAACACCTCGAGGTGCCACTTCCCGCCGCCCCACGGCTCGATCACGTCGGCCGCGATGACGTCGATGAGCATCTCGGAAAACGAGCGGTGGTCGGGATCGCCTTCGAGGTGGTAGGCCACCTCATCCCACTGGAAATTGGGGTAGAGCACCAGCGTCAGGAACAGATCGTACCCATCGTCGACGACGAGGAGCTGGCCGCAGGGCCGCTTGAGCGTCGAGTGGTAGAGGAGGTACTTCTCGGCACTGTGCGCGCGGATGTAGCGCTTCAGCGTGAACTCGCGGACGACGACCTCTTCGACCGCGATTTTCTTTTCCCAGCAGTCCCGGCAGTATTTCTCGTCGCCCTGGGGCTCCGACACGTCCTTCGACCCGCAGAGCGGGCAGCGCGCCTGGGTGGCGGCACGTTTCGACATCACATCATTCTACCTGCGG